>NZ_JBHWWF010000008.1:0-225581 GCF_042736455.1 Streptomyces sp. NPDC060064 | reverse complement strand
CCGGGGCGCCTTGAGCGTCTGCCGGCGGTCGATCGTGCTCGACCGCTCGTCCCTCGCGGCCTCCGCGCGTTCTCCCTTTCGGCACCCGCGCGCCCCTTCGGCTCACTCGCCGGAGCTTGCCAGGGCTTGCGGCGGGACAACGACCGTGTCAGGGCGAGGCGATGGACGCGACAACGGCGATCACCACGGTGATGGCGATCATCACGCCGAAGACGTAGAGGAGCTTCTTCTGGCCATTCGGGGGATTCGGGTCGAGCACAGGCATGGAGCCAGTCTCGCACCTCAGCATTCGTCCTCGATCGTCCGGTCCCGGCCGGCCAGGATGCCGACGGCGATCTGCGGCACGATCAGCCCCGCCATCAGCGCGATCGGCAGCCCCCAGCCGCCACTGTGCTGGTAGAGCACGCCCACCAGCAGCGGTCCGGGAATGGAGATCAGATAGCCGGTGGACTGCGCGAAGGCCGACAGCCGTACCACGCCGATGCCGGTCCTCGACCGCATGCCGATCAGGGTGAGGGCGAGCGGGAAGGCGCAGTTGGAGATACCCAGCAGCAGCGCCCAGGCCCAGGCTCCGGCGGCCGGCGCGAAGAACAGGCCCGCGTAGCCGGTCAGTCCGCACAGGCCGAGGGCGACGACGATCGGGCCCTGGGTCCTCATCCGGGTGGCCAGCCGCGGGATGACGAAGGCGAGCGGCACGCCCATCACCATGGTCACGGCGAGCAGCACGCCGGCCGTGCCGGCCGAGACCCCCGCGTCACGGAAGATCTGCGGCATCCAGCCCATGGTGATGTACGCGCCGGTGGCCTGGAGGCCGAAGAAGCAGCCGAGCGCCCATGCGGTGCGGCTACGGGTGACCCGTGGGGCCCGGATGTCCTGGGCCGGTGCGGCCGGAGTGCTCCGCGCGGCCGCGCCGCGGTCGCGGACCAGGCCTGTCCAGGGCAGTACGGCGAGGGCGGCGAGGACCGCCCAGATCCCGAGGCCGACCCGCCAACTGCCGCCCAGCGCCTCGGTCATGGGCACGGTGGCAGCCGCGGCGGCAGAGGTGCCGAGCGCCAGCGCCATCGAGTAGAGCCCGGTCATGGAGCCGACACGGTCGGGGAAGTACCGCTTGATGATCACCGGCATCAGGACGTTGCTGACGGCGATGCCCATGAGGGCGAGCGCGCTGGCGGCGAGGAAGCCGACTGTGCCGCCGGCGAAGGGCCGGATCAGCAGCCCGGTCGCGATGGCGGCCATGCCCGCGCAGACGACGGCCCCGGCGCCGAAGCGCCGGGCAAGCCGCGGTGCCGCGATCCCGAAGAGCGCGAAACAGAGCGGCGGTACGGAGGTGAGGACGCCGGCCACGCTGCCACTCATGTGCAGCCCGACCCGGGCCTCTTCGAGGAGCGCGCCGAGGCTGGTGATGGCGGGGCGGAGATTGAGTGCCGCGAGGACGATGCCTGCGATCACGAGCCGGGTGAGCCAGGCCGCGGGCCGCGAGGCCAACGGTTCCGCGGCGGTACGGTCGGTGGTGGCGGGGCTCAGCGTCTGGGTCTCGTCGGGCATGTGGCCATCATAGAATCATGGGATGATTGGTTGTCCAATCCCGTACGAGTCTTGTGCACAAGGAGCACCATGGCGCTGACCTCTCCCCGGCGTTCCGCACTCTCCGACCAGGTGATCGCCCAGCTGCGGAACCAGATCACCTCGGGCGAGTGGCCGGTAGGTTCCCGGATCCCCACCGAGCCGGAACTGGTCGAGCAGCTGGGCGTGGCCCGCAACACCGTCCGCGAGGCGGTCCGCGCGCTCGCGCACAACGGACTCCTGGACATCCGGCAGGGTTCGGGGACGTATGTCGTGGCGACGAGCGAACTGGCCGGCGTCATGCACCGCCGCTTCGCGGACGCCAACCCCCGGCATATCGCCGAGCTGCGCTCCACCCTCGAGTCCTCCGCCGCCGAGCTGGCCGCCGAGCGGCGTACGGAACGCGATCTCAAGCAGCTGGACACCCTCCTCGCCCGCCGCGAGGAGGCGTGGGCCACGGGCGACGCGGAGCAGTTCGTCGCCGCGGATGCGACATTCCATCAGGCGGTGGTGGCCGCTTCGCACAATGAGGTGCTGACCGAGATCTACGCCGACCTGGGCGATCTGCTGCGGGACTGGCTGCGCGACGACATCGGCCGCGAACTGCGCCCGGAGAACCATATGGACCACGCGCGGATGGTCGAGGCGATCCGCGCGGGCGACGGTGACGCGGCGGCCGCGGAGGCGGCGGGCTACCCGTTCATGTGCCTGCGGAATCCCGCAGGGGCTGGTGGCTGACCCAGACCGTGCTCACCTCCTTCCAGCAGCGGTCGGTGAGCTCTGCGTAGCCGGCCGGGCCTATCTCGACGGGCGCGCTGTCCGCGTCGACGTCCCACCAGCGCTCGCACTCGATGTGCAGCCGGACGCGGTCGGTCTGGGGGTACGGGTTGTGGCAGTAGGCGGTGGCCCGGGAGCCGTCGACGACGGTGCGGCAGTCGGCCTTGAAATCCCGCGGCTCGGACTGGGGCTTCGAATCTTCGGGGGGCGGCTGGGAAACGGCGGTCGGCGGCGCCCACAGCAGGGCCAGCACCGTCACCGTGGTCAGTACGGAGGCGAAGCACAAGGTCGTACGCACAAGCAGGACCTCCTCGGCCGTACTGCGGCGCGAAATAGCCGCGGCTGCACCACAAGGGGGATTGCCTCTCCAGCGTCGCCTTCCCGGCGGTGCGCCGCGCGCTCCGGGGGCCCGAACGGGCGACGCCCCGCTCCCCGCACAGGGCGGGAAACGGGGCGTCGTTCTCGTACGAGGGGGTTCTTGTACGGAGGGTTCAGGCACCCATCATGTGCACGCCACCGTCGACATGGACGATCTCGCCGGTCGTGCGCGGGAAGAAGTCCGAGAGCAGACCGACGACACCGCGGCCGGCCGGGTCAGGGTCGGCCAGGTCCCAGCCGATCGGGGCGCGGTGGTTCCACACGTCCGCGAGCTCCTCGAAGCCCGGGATGGACTTCGCGGCAATCGACTTGATCGGGCCGGCCGCGATCAGGTTGCAGCGGACGTTCTTGGCGCCGAGGTCGCGGGCGAGGTAGCGGTTGGTGGACTCCAGGGCCGCCTTGGCCACGCCCATCCAGTCGTACTTCGGCCAGGCGATCGTCGCGTCGAAGGTGAGGCCGACGACCGAACCGCCGCGCTGCATCAGCGGGAGGCAGGCCATGGTGAGCGACTTGTAGGAGTACGCCGAGACCTGGACGGCCGTGGAGACGTCCTCCCAGCTCGCTTCGAGGAAGTTGAACGCGCCCTGCGGGCCGAAGGCGATCGAGTGCACGATGCCGTCGAGGCCCGAGTCGTCGCTGGAGTGCTCACGGATCTTGTCCGCGAGGCCGTCCAGGTGCTCCTGGTTGGTGACATCCAGCTCGATGACCGGGGCGGGCTTGGGCAGCCGCTTCGCGATGCGCTCGACCAGTGAGAGTCGGCCGAAGCCGGTGAGGATGACCTCCGCGCCCTCCTCCTGGGCCACCTTGGCGGCGTGGAAGGCGATGGACCCCTCGGTGAGGACGCCTGTGACGAGAATGCGCTTGCCGGCGAGGATTCCACTCATGTGATCAGTGACCCATGCCCAATCCGCCGTCAACGGGGATGACGGCTCCAGTGATGTACGAGGCGTCGTCGGAGGCGAGGAAGCGCACCGTGGCGGCGATCTCCTCCGGCTGCGCATAGCGGCCGAGCGGCACCTGCGAGACGATGCCCGCGCGCTGCTCGTCCGTGAGCACCTTGGTCATGTCGGTGTCGACAAAACCGGGTGTGACGACGTTGAACGTGATGTTCCGCGAGCCGAGCTCACGGGCGAGGGAGCGGGCGAAGCCGACGAGACCGGCCTTCGATGCGGCGTAGTTCGCCTGCCCCGCCGAGCCCAGCAGACCGACCACGGAGGAGATCAGTACGACGCGGCCCTTCTTGGCCCGCAGCATGCCGCGGTTGGCGCGCTTCACGACCCGGAAGGTGCCGGTGAGGTTGGTGTCGAGGACGGTGGTGAAGTCGTCCTCGGACATCCGCATCAGCAGCTGGTCCTTGGTGACACCGGCGTTGGCGACCAGCACCTCCACCGGACCGTGCTTCTCCTCGATCTCCTTGTAGGCCTGCTCCACCTGCTCGGTGTCGGTGATGTCGCACTTGACGGCGAGGAAGCCGGCCGGCGGCTCGCCGGAGCGGTACGTGATCGCGACCTTGTCGCCGGCTTCGGCGAACGCGCGGGCGATGGCGAGGCCGATGCCCCGGTTTCCTCCGGTGACGAGAACCGAGCGGCTCAACGGATCACCCTTTCGATAGCGGTCTGGTACCTCGAAAACCTATCGGTCCCGCCCGCATTACGGAGAATCGGGCCCTGACAGCGCCGTACTGCAGTCACTGTCGGGTCCCTACAGAATTACCGAGCCGCGGCTTTGCACGAGCCGCCGCGCGAGCTCGTCGATGCGGCCCTTCGGCTCCGACTACGGCAGGCCGATTCATTCGCCCCGGCCGGCCGGCCCTGCACGCGGTGTACGGAACGGATGGGGGACACCGGCCCCCGGGTACTCCCCATTCGTCAGGCGACGGCCACTGGGGTGGTGGGCGCCACCGCGCCGTTGTCGATGACGAGCAGCAGGTCGCCCACGGTCGCGTCCCTGCCGAGCCCCAATTCCGAGACGGGCCGTGAACCGGGGATCTCACGTGCGCTGACAGGAGGGAGATACAGCTCGTTCTCTCTCCCCTGGAAGGCGAGGATCACCCATGTCTCGTCGCGTCCTATGCGTGAGGCCACAGTGTCAAGACGGTCGGGAAGCACAGCGCAGACCACGGTGAGCCGTTGATGTTCGGCTCGGGGGAAGGCCGAAATCATCTCCAGGACGCCGGGGGCGGAGAGGGTGCCTTCCAGCAGTTGCGCGACGGCGGCTCGGTCTGCCGAACGGTCGTCGTCCTGCACCGCGTGGACGAACCGCACGATCGGCAGACCGTCGTCGAGCACCTGCCGCCAGCGCGACAGCATGAAGTCGATGTGCAGGGCGTCCTCGCGGGCCGCTCCTACGTCACCGGCCTTCTCGCCGATCGCCGCCAGCCAGGCGTTGACCTCTGCCCAGCGCCAGACGAGGGAGCGGCCGACCGTACCCTCGGGCTCCGGGAACGCCGGGGCGTCATGACGCCGCTCGCCGTTCACCCACTGCAGGACGTTCTGCCGGGTGCGGCCGGCCCGCTCGGCGATGTCCGATACGCCGACCAGGTCCGGGTCGAGCCGGAGCAGACGCAGCTGGGGCAGCTCCTGGTGCAGCCGCACGACCAGGCGGTGCGCCGCGTCAATGGCACTGTCCCCGCTTTCCGACACATCCAGGAGATGCTTGCCCCGGTGCCGGGTGAGCAGCCCGTCGAACTCGTCGAAGATGACGCCGACCGCCACGTCGTCGTCCACGCTGATGCCGTCCACGACGAAGACAAACTCGTATTCCATCGCGCCCCAACCCCCCTTGATCGTGCTCCACGAACCCGCGCCAGGGTCCGCCACCCCTCTGAGGGCAGACTTACCCAGTGCACGTACGTTGTCAAACGACAACACCGCCACCCGGGGCACGGCGCGGGTCCCCCTCAGGGAGCGGGCACAGCTTCGCGCGCCGCGCGAGGTTCCGTGCCGTGCGCCCGGGATTCTTCGCCGTACCCGGCACCGGGATGGTGAGGCACCCTTCGGCACAGGTGCAGTACAGCCGCCCCCAGTGCCCTTCCTTGCGCAGTGTCCAGCCGGCGGCAACGAGCCACTTGAGGACTTCGCGGATCTCTTTGTGCTGGTGATCCGCCGGTGACACTTCGCGCCCGACCATCCACCATCTCCCCAACGCTCACGGCGGTACCGGGAGTTGACTGTCAACTCCGCGTGACCGAGAGACTACCCCTGGGGTACGACAATCGGCGAAATCGCACGTCGATGCGGCATTTGAGACCTCCGGCCGGTCATTCGCGGTCAGCGGTCACGAGGGAGGAGGCAGCGGATCTGCCTGCCGACGGGTGTCGGCCGTGACGTCCCAGCCGGGCGCGAGCAAATCCATGAGCGGGAGCCCACAGCCGGACTCGGCAGTGGGGGCGCCGAGTTGGACGCCAGTGCGGCGTGATGCGAGTGGTCCGCGGTTCCTGGACTACTCGGCGAGCTCCACCTGGTGGGGATCCGGTGCGCAGCGCCGCCTGTGCTCATGAGGTAGTTACCGCGATTTCCGGTTCGGAGCCGGGTGGGAGGCGTGCTTCACTTCCGCGTAGTGATCCGAGGCCGTGAGAAGGGGAGGCCGCTTGTGGCCCATGACATCGATCAGACGTTCACCGCGCTGCCGCTGCGGGCCCTCGCCGACGCGGCACTCGCGCGGGCGCGGGCGCTCGGCGCCGAGCACGCCGATTTCCGCTTCGAGCGCGTGCGCAGTGCGGCGTGGCGGCTGCGCGACGCCAAGCCCGCCGGTTCATCGGACACCACGGACCTGGGGTACGCGGTGCGGGTGGTCCACGGCGGTGCCTGGGGCTTCGCCTCAGGGGTCGATATGACGATGGACGCGGCCGCCAGGGTCGCCGGCCAGGCGGTCGCGATGGCGAAGCTCTCGGCGCAGGTGATCGCGGCGGCGGGCTCCGACGAGCGGGTGGAGCTGGCGGACGAGCCGGTGCACGCGGAGCGGACCTGGGTCTCCGCATACGAGATCAACCCGTTCGAGGTGCCCGACGAGGAGAAGACGGCGCTGCTCGCGGAGTGGAGCGCGCGGCTGCTGCGGGCGGACGGCGTTGCGCATGTGGACGCCTCGCTGCTCACGGTCCAGGAGAACAAGTTCTACGCGGACACGGCGGGCACCGTCACCACGCAGCAGCGGGTGCGGCTGCATCCGCAGCTCACGGCCGTCGCCGTCGACGAGACGACTGGCGAGTTCGACTCGATGCGCACGATCGCGCCGCCGGTGGGGCGCGGCTGGGAGTATCTGACCGGCACGGGCTGGGACTGGGAGTCCGAGCTGGAGCAGATCCCGGCGCTGCTGGCCGAGAAGATGCGCGCGCCGAGCGTCGAGGCGGGACGCTACGACCTGGTGGTCGACCCGTCGAATCTCTGGCTGACCATCCATGAGTCGATCGGCCATGCCACCGAGCTGGACCGGGCGCTGGGGTACGAGGCGGCGTACGCCGGGACGTCCTTCGCCACCTTCGACAAACTGGGGAAGCTGGCGTACGGCTCCTCGATCATGAATGTGACGGGCGACCGGACCGCCGAGCACGGTCTCGCCACGGTGGGCTTCGACGACGAGGGCGTCGAGGCTCAGTCGTGGAACCTCGTCAAGGACGGCACGCTGGTGGGTTACCAGCTGGACCGGCGGATCGCGAAGCTGACGGGTCTCGGCCGGTCCAACGGCTGCGCCTACGCGGACTCCCCGGGCCATGTGCCGGTGCAGCGGATGGCGAACGTGTCACTGCAGCCGGAGCCGGGCGGCCTGTCGACGGAGGATCTGATCGGCGGGGTGGAGCGCGGCATCTATGTGGTCGGCGACCGGTCGTGGTCGATCGACATGCAGCGCTACAACTTCCAGTTCACCGGGCAGCGCTTCTTCCGTATCGAGAACGGCAGGCTGGCCGGTCAGCTGCGCGATGTCGCGTACCAGGCGACGACGACGGACTTCTGGGGCTCGATGGAGAAGGTGGGAGGCCCGCAGACGTACGTCCTGGGCGGCGCCTTCAACTGCGGGAAGGCCCAGCCGGGCCAGGTCGCGGCGGTCTCCCACGGCTGCCCGTCTGCGCTGTTCCGCGGCGTCAACATCCTCAACACGACGCAGGAGGCGGGCCGATGAGAGCGCCCCGCACGCCGTTCAGTCTCAACACCACGCAGGAGGCCGGTCGATGAGCCGCAACAGCAAGCCGCACGAGACGGTCGAGCGGGCGCTGGAGCTGTCCACCGCCGACAGCTGTGTCGTCATCGCCGACGAGCACTCCTCCGCCAATCTGCGCTGGGCCCGCAACGCCCTGACCACCAACGGTGTGACCCGCGGCCGCACCCTCACCGTCATCGCGACCGTCGACGGCGCCGAGGGCACCGCCTCCGGTGTCGTGTCGCGGTCCGCCGTCACCGCTGCCGATCTCGAGCCGCTGGTACGGGCCGCGGAGGCCGCCGCACGCACAGCCGGGCCCGCCGAGGACGCCCAGCCGCTCGTCGAAGGGGTCCCGGCCTCCCCGGACTTCACGGACGCGCCCCTCGAGACGTCCTCAGCCGTCTTCGCAGACTTCGCGCCCGCGCTGGGCGAGGCCTTCGCCCGCGCCAAGGCCGGTGAGCGTGAGCTCTACGGCTTCGCCAACCATGAGCTGACCTCCACCTACCTCGGTACGTCGACCGGGCTGCGGCTGCGGCACGACCAGCCGAACGGGACGCTGGAGCTCAACGCCAAGTCCCCGGACCGCGCCCGTTCCGCCTGGGCCGGCCGTTCGACGCGGGACTTCAAGGACGTGGACCCGGCGCAGCTGGACGCGGAGCTCGCGCAGCGCCTCAGCTGGGCTCAGCGCCGAATCGAGCTGCCCGCCGGGCGGTACGAGACGCTGCTGCCGCCCACCGCCGTGGCCGATCTGCTGATCTACCAGCTGTGGTCGTCGACGGCGCGGGACGCGGTGGAGGGCCGTACCGTCTTCTCCAAGCCGGGCGGCGGCACCCGCGTCGGCGAGAAGCTGTCCGATCTTCCGCTCACGCTGCGCAGCGATCCGAACGAGCCGGGCCTGGAGTCCGCGCCCTTCGTGATCGCGCACTCCTCCGGCGACGACGCCTCGGTCTTCGACAACGGCCTGCCACTGTCGAGCACCGACTGGGTACGCGACGGAAAGCTGGAGCATCTGGTCACCACCCGGCACAGCGCCGGTCTGACGGGCCTGCCGGTCGCGCCAGGCGCCGGCAATCTGATCCTGGACGGCGGCGGTGAGCGTTCGCTGGACGAGATGGTGTCCGCGACGGCCCGCGGGCTGCTGCTGACCTGCCTCTGGTATATCCGCGAGGTCGACCCGGCGACGCTGCTGCTGACCGGTCTCACCCGGGACGGCGTCTATCTCGTGGAGAACGGCGAGGTCGTCGGCGAGGTCAACAACTTCCGCTTCAACGAGTCGCCGGTCGACCTGCTGTCGCGGGCCACCGAGGCCGGCCGCACCGAGAAGACGCTGCCGCGCGAGTGGGGCGACTGGTTCACCCGGGCCGCGATGCCCGCGCTCCGGGTCCCGGATTTCAATATGAGTTCGGTCAGCCAGGGCGTATAACCTCGGAGGAGTCTGTATGCACAGACGTCCCCCCCAGCACACCGAAGGAGACGCGAGACCCGTGACGGACATCGTCGACGAACTGCAGTGGCGAGGGCTGATCGCTCTCTCCACTGACGAGGACGCATTGCGCAAGGCGTTCGCGGACGGTCCCGTCACGTTCTATTGCGGCTTCGACCCGACCGCGCCCAGCCTGCACCTCGGCAACCTGGTCCAGATCCTCACCATGCGCCGGATCCAGCAGGCGGGGAACCGCCCGCTGGGCCTCGTCGGCGGTGCCACCGGTCTGATCGGTGACCCGAAGCCGAACTCGGAGCGCACGCTGAACGCTCCGGAGGTCGTCGCGGCCTGGGTGGAGCGGCTGCGCGGGCAGATCGAGCGCTTCCTCGATTTCGACGGTCCGTACGCCGCGACCATGGTCAACAACCTGGACTGGACGTCGGGGCTCTCCGCGATCGACTTCCTGCGCGACATCGGCAAGTACTTCCGGGTCAACAAGATGATCGCGAAGGAGGCGGTCGCCCGGCGGCTGAACTCCGACGCGGGTATCAGCTACACCGAGTTCAGCTACCAGATCCTGCAGGGCATGGACTTCCTGGAGCTGTACCGGCGGTACGGCTGCACCCTGCAGACAGGCGGCAGCGACCAGTGGGGGAACCTCACCGCGGGCACCGACCTGATCCACCGGGTCGAGCCCGAGGCCGAGGTGCACGCGCTGGCCACACCGCTGATCACCAAGGCCGACGGCACGAAGTTCGGCAAGACGGAGTCCGGCACGGTCTGGCTCGACCCGGAGCGGACCACGCCGTACGCCTTCTACCAGTTCTGGCTGAACGCGGACGACCGGGACGTCTCCAAGTTCCTGCGGATCTTCAGCTTCAAGTCCCGCGAGGAGATCGAGGAGCTGGAGAAGCTGACCGAGGAGCGGCCGCAGGCGCGTGCCGCGCAGCGGGCGCTGGCCGAGGAGCTGACGACGCTGGTGCACGGCGCTGACCAGTGCGCCGCGGTCGTCAATGCGTCGAAGGCGCTCTTCGGGCAGGGCGAGCTGGCCGAGCTCGACGAGCCGACGCTGCGGGCGGCGCTCTCCGAGCTGCCGCACGCCCAGGTCGCCGAGCTGGGCCCGGTCGTGGATCTGCTCGCGGAGGTGGGTCTCGCGCCGAGCAAGTCGGCCGCCCGCCGCACGGTGAAGGAGGGCGGGGCCTACGTGAACAACGTGAAGGTCACCGCCGAGGACGCCGTACCGGCGAAGGAGGAGCTGCTGCACGGCCGCTGGCTCGTGCTGCGCCGGGGCAAGAAGAACCTGGCTGCGGTCGAGGTCACGGCCGGCTGATCAGCCGCTGCAGAAGAACCGAGTCCGGTGGCGGCCGGGTGAGCTTCGTTGCTCACCCGGCCGCCGCCGTACCCGGCTCAGGCTCTCTGCCTCTTGCTCCGCATCGCGGTGTAGGCCATTTCGCCGAGGAAGACGATGACGACGGCCGCCAGGAGCTGGAGTCCGTGCCGGCCCCAGTCGATGCCCTTGGTCTCGGCGATGCCGAGACCCATCGCGAGCCAGTTGCCGAGCGCAGCGCCGACGATGCCGCAGATGGTGGCCAGCCACAGGGGCATGTGCTGCTTGCCGGGAAGGATCGCTTTCGCGATCAGGCCCAGCACGAAGCCCACGATGATCGCCCACAACCAGCCCATGGCTGCCTCCTCGTACGTGCTCCGCATGAGCAGTTACGCCGTCAGTCTCGGCCTGTCCGCGATACAGCGCATGTCGGGCGGCGCCATACGCGCTACGGCGCAGTCGGGACACGCAGGCGGGGCTCCCCCCGCTCTCGTAGGTGTCGGAGTCGCGGCGTACGGTGGAAGGCGTCAGGACCTGGGAGCGTCCGGCGTGGAAAATCGGTGGTGGAACCTGATGCGGAAGCATGGCAGTACGGAGGTCTTCCGGATCACGGGAGCCCGGCAGGGGCTCGCGGACGACGTCCGTGGCCGGCAGCGCCGCTATGTGATTTCGATGTCGGTGCGGACCGTGGCGGTGATCCTCGCCGCCGTCCTGTGGAACGTCGAACGTCATGTGGCGATCGTGGCGCTGGTGCTCGGTGGGCTTCTTCCCTACATTGCCGTGGTGATCGCCAACGCGGGCCGGGAGAACGCGCCTTCGCTGCCGTCGACCTTCGTTCCAACCCCTTCCCGGCCGATGATCACGCCTTCCCCGGGACCGCCCACAGCCGCCGCGGCGGAGGACGAGCCGGAAGCCGGAGCCTCCGAGCGGGACCGTCGAGAGCGCGACCAGAGCTGATTTCACGGGGGCTGCGAAGCTCAAGAAAAGCTCAGATCAATCATGAAGTTCCGGTGCACCACACCCCGTTCCCCGTGACATACTTCGTAAGCGCTCCGCATCCCCCGTCGGAGCGACGGACCGACGCCGGGCAGCTCCCCCCGTGGCTGCTCGGCGTCGCCTTGTTTGGGATGAACATCAGTGAGTGACGAAACACCGATCTGCTCCGCCAAGGGCTGCCGCACCCACGCCGTCTGGGTACTGGCGTGGAACAACCCGAAGCTGCACACTCCTGAGCGCCGCAAGACCTGGCTCGCCTGCGACGAGCACCGTGAGCATCTCTCCCACTTCCTTGACCTGCGCGGTTTTCTCAAGGATGTGGTGACGCTCGAGGAGTGGGAGCGTGGCTCCTCCGGAGCGGGCTCGGGCTAGGATGCCGACTCGGGCTCGGATGCCGGCTCGCGCGGCCCGGAATCCGGCTCAGCCGCCGATCGCTGACATCGGCCGGTCGGGCTGCAGGAACGACGGGTCGTCAAGGCCCGATCCCGCCTTCTTGCCCCACATCGCCACCTTCCAGATGCGCGCGATCTCCGCGTCGGGTGCGTCCGAGCGCAGCGCGTCGCGCAGGTCCGTCTCCTCGCGGGCGAACAGACAGGTGCGCACCTGGCCGTCGGCGGTGAGGCGGGTGCGGTCGCAGGCCTGGCAGAACGGGCGGGTGACGGAGGCGATGACGCCGACCCGGTGCGGTCCGCCGTCCACGGTCCAGCGCTCGGCGGGCGCGGATCCACGCTCCTCGTCGCCCTCCGCGGTGAGCGTGAAGCGCGTACGCAGGGACTCCAGGATGTCGCCGGCGGTGATCATGCCGTCGCGCTTCCAGCCGTGCTGAGCGTCGAGCGGCATCTGCTCGATGAAGCGCAGCTCGTAGTCGTTGGCCACGGCCCAGGCGAGCAGGTCGGGGGCTTCGTCGTCGTTGAGCCCCGGCATCAGAACCGTATTGACCTTGACGGGGGTGAGGCCGGCGGCGCGGGCGGCCTCCAGGCCGTCCAGCACATCGCGGTGGCGGTCGCGGCGGGTGAGGGTCTTGAAGACGTCGGGCCGCAGAGTGTCGAGCGAGACATTGACCCGGTCCAGGCCGGCGGCTTTGAGCGCGGCTGCCGTGCGCTTGAGTCCGATGCCATTGGTGGTCAGCGACATCTGGGGGCGGGGCTCGAGAGCGGCGCACCGCTCGACTATGCCGACCAGCCCCGGCCGCAGCAGCGGCTCCCCGCCGGTGAAGCGGACCTCGGTGATGCCGAGGTCGGTGACGGCGATACGCATCAGCCGGACGATCTCGTCGTCACTGAGCAGATCCGGCTTGGCGAGCCACTGCAGACCTTCTTCCGGCATGCAGTACGTACACCGCAGATTGCACCGGTCGGTCAGCGAAACTCGCAGGTCAGTGGCCACACGGCCATAGGTGTCGATGAGCACGGTGGGCCCCCTCCCCGCTTGGCGGATCTTATTGCCTCTGAGCCTACGCCAGAGGGCTGACAACTCCGGGGCCCGATTGTCACGAGGAGCGGCACGGCCGTGTCGTAGGACTCTACGACGCGGCCGTGCCCGGCACTCGGTACTGCGTCCCGGATCAGTGTGCTCCGATCCCGGTGAGGGACTTGACCTCGAGCTCCGCGTACTTGCCCTTGTCGGCCTCTTCCTTCGACAGGAGGGAGCCGAGCCAGCCGAGGAGGAAGCCCAGCGGGATCGAGACGATGCCCGGGTTCTCCAGCGGGAACCAGTAGAAGTCCGCTGTCTTGAACATCGAGGTGGGCTTGCCGGAGACGACCGGCGAGAAGAGCACCAGCACCACCGACGCGGTCAGGCCGCCGTAGATGGACCACAGGGCGCCCTGTGTGGTGAACCTCTTCCAGAACAAGCTGTAGAGGATCGTCGGCAGATTCGCCGATGCGGCCACCGCGAAGGCGAGTGCGACCAGGCCCGCCACGTTCAGATCACGGGCGAGCGCTCCGAGCGCGATGGAGACGACGCCGATGGCGACCGTCGCCCAGCGGGCCGCGCGGACCTCCTCCTTCTCGGTGGCCTTGCCCTTGCGGATGACATTCGCGTAGATGTCGTGCGCGAAGGACGAAGAGGACGCCAGGGTGAGGCCCGCGACCACCGCGAGGATGGTGGCGAAGGCGACCGCGGAGATCACCGCCAGCAGAATCGAGCCTCCGGCGGATCCCGCTCCGCCGCCGATCTCCAGGGCTGCCAGCGGAGCCGCCGTATTGCCCGCCTTGTTCGAGGCGATGATGTCGCCGGGCTTGAGCAGCGCGGCGGCACCGAAGCCGAGCACGATCGTCATCAGATAGAAGGCGCCGATGATGCCGATCGCCCAGATCACCGACTTACGGGCGGCCTTGGCGGTGGGCACGGTGTAGAAGCGGATCAGGATGTGCGGCAGGCCCGCGGTGCCCAGTACCAGCGCGATACCGAGCGAGATGAAGTCCAGCTTCGAGGTGCCGGTGGCGCCGTACTTGAGGCCGGGCTCCAGGAACGCCGATCCCTTGCCGCTGTTCTTCGCCGCCGAGCCGAGCAGGTCCGAGAGGTTGAAGTTGAACTTCAGCAGGATCAGGAAGGTGATGAGCACGGTGCCCGCGATGAGCAGGACGGCCTTGACCATCTGCACCCAGGTGGTGCCCTTCATACCGCCGATGGTCACGTACACGATCATCAGTACACCGACCAGCGCGACGATCGCGATCTTGCCCGCGTCGCTGGTGATGCCGAGCAGCAGCGAGACCAGTACGCCCGCGCCCGCCATCTGCGCCAGCAGATAGAAGATCGAGACGACGATGGTGGAGGTGCCGGCGGCGGTGCGGACCGGGCGCTGGCGCATCCGGTAGGCGAGGACGTCGCCCATGGTGTAGCGGCCGGAGTTGCGCAGCGGTTCGGCGACCAGCAGCAGCGCGACCAGCCAGGCGACCAGGAAGCCGACGGAGTACAGGAAGCCGTCGTAGCCGAAGAGGGCGATGGCGCCCGCGATTCCGAGGAAGGAGGCGGCGGACATGTAGTCGCCGGAGACCGCGAGGCCGTTCTGGAAGCCGGTGAACTGGCGGCCGCCGGCGTAGAAGTCGGATGCGCTCTTGGTCTGACGGCCGGCCCACACGGTGATGAAGAGGGTCGCGACGACGAAGCACGCGAACAGTGTGATGATCAGCGGCCGGTGCTCGCTCGCCCCTCCTCCGGCGGCGAACTGGACCGTGGGATACGCGGCGTACGCGGCGCTCATGCGTCGGCCTCCATACGGGACTTGATCGCCTCGGCCTTCGCGTCGAGCTTCGTGGAGGCGTAACGCGCATACAGCCAGGCGATGAGGAAGGTGGTGGCGAACTGGGAAAGTCCGAAGACGAGGGCGACGTTGATGTTGCCGATGAGCTTCGTGCCCATGAAGCCGCCGGCGTAGTTGGACAGCAGGACGTACAGCAGGTACCAGGCGATGAAGGCGACGGTCAGGGGGAAGGCGAAGGAGCGGTAGGTGCGGCGCAGTTCGCCGAATTCCGCACTCTCCTGCACCTCGACGAACGCCTCTGTCGTGGGCTGAGCGGGGCTGGTGTCCAGACCGCCCGGGGGCGACGGTGCATCGGTAGCCACGGAATCTCCTCGCGACGCGGGTGCGGTGGGGAAGGACTTGGGGATGCTCACAGCGGAACCTCACGGTCGGGGACGGTTTGATGTTGCTCCACCCCCTGACAACGGCACGGAGAGCGCGTCGAAGTGGTTCAGCGTCGGCCTTTTTCTTCCCGGTTTCTTCTCGAACTCATTGATGGGGCCGCATGATCAGCGATAGCTTCGCTGGTCATGTACCCGCCCATTCGCGTCTGTCTGGGCGGTTGTCACGGATGATGTGGAGAACCCATGGCTCATCTGGGATCCAGACGGCGGCGCGCACTCGCCCTGCCCGCAGGTCTGGCGCTCACGGCCTCGCTCGGCTTCCTTCCCGCGGGAGCCGCCTCGGCAGCCCCGGCGGACGAGGTACCCGCCGCGGTGGTGACCGACGGCCCGAAGCTGTCGTACGTCGTGAACGTCAAGGGCGGGCAGGGCACCGCCAAGTCGGTCAAGAAGGCGATAGCCAAGGCCGGCGGTTCGGTGGTGATCGCCTACGACCGGATCGGCGTCATCGTCGTCCACTCGCAGAACCCGGACTTCGCCAAGACGATCCGCCAGGTCAGGGGCGTCGCCTCGGCCGGCGCGACGCGTACCGCGCCGATCGCCGCCGCGAGCGACACCTCGATCAACTCCGAGCGCCCGCTCACCGCCCAGGAGGCGAAGACCGCGGCGGCGCAGGCCGAGTCGGGACAGGACCCGCTCGAGCCGCTCCAGTGGGACCTGCCCGCCATCAAGGCGGACAAGGCTCACGAGAAGACGCTGGGCAGCAAGAAGGTCACGGTCGCGGTCATCGACACGGGTGTCGACGACACGCACCCCGACCTCGCGCCCAACTTCAACGCCAAGGCGTCGGCCAACTGCGTGAGCGGCAAGCCGGACACCACACCCGGCTCCTGGCGGCCGGCCGCCGGCGAGAGCGACCACGGCACGCATGTCGCGGGCACGATCGCCGCGGCCAAGAACGGTATCGGCGTCACCGGTGTCGCGCCGGGCGTCAGGGTCGCCGGCATCAAGGTGGCGACGACGGCCGGATTCTTCTACACCGAGTCCGTCGTCTGCGGCTTCGTCTGGGCCGCCGAGCACGGCGTCGATGTGACCAACAACAGCTACTACACCGACCCGTGGCTGTTCAACTGCAAGAACGACCCCGACCAGGGGGCCCTCGTCGAGGCCGTCACCCGCGCCACGCGGTACGCCGAGCGCAAGGGCACCGTGAACGTCGCCGCGGCCGGCAACTCCGAGATGGACCTCGCCGTCGACGAGATCACGGACACCACGAGCCCCAACGACACCACCCCGGTCGAGCGGGTGATCAACCCGCGTGAGTGCCTGGACATCCCGTCCCAGCTCCCCGGTGTCGTCACCGTCACCGCGCTCGGCGCCAAGGGCCTGAAGGCCTCGTACTCCAACTACGGCCTCGGCATGGTCGACATCTCCGCCCCGGGCGGCGACTCGACGGCCTTCCAGAAGCCGGACGCTCCCGCCACCGACGGCCGGATCCTCTCCACGCTGCCGGGCGGCAAGTACGGCTACAAGGCCGGTACGTCGATGGCTTCGCCGCATGTCGCGGGCGTCGTCGCGCTGATCAAGTCGAAGCACCCGCACGCTTCGGCGGCGCAGGTGAAGGCGCTGCTCTACGCGGAGGCCGACGACACGGCCTGCACCAACCCGTACGACATCAACGGCGACGGCACGGTCGACGCGGTGTGCGAGGGCGGCAAGCGCAACAACGGCTTCTACGGAACGGGTGTCGCCGACGCCCTGGACGCGGTTCGCCGGTAACAGTGCTTCTTGGGGGCCGGACGCGGACTGCCGCGTCCGGCCCCTGTGCGTGTCTACGGCTTCCTGTGGCACTCGGGTGGCACTCAGTGCCATAGTGCGTGCATGGCTCACACATCCTTGAGCGGTACGCCTGCGAGCGGTCCGTCTTCGAGCGGTCGGTCGTCGGCCGGTACGGCCCACGCGTGGGCGGCGCTCGGCGGCGATCCCGCGCTCCTCGACCGCGTCCGGTACGAAGGCACGGGCGGGCTGCCCGCCCAACTGCCTGTCATGGAGCTGGCCCGCTCCTGCGTGGCGGTCTGCGCACTGGCCGCCGCCGAGCTCGCCGCGCGCCGCACCGGCGGCCGGGTCCCGGCCGTCCGGGTCGACGACGGAGCGGTGACCGCGGCATTCCACAGCGACCGGCTGGTGCGGGTCGACGGCGTGGCACCCACGACCTTCGCTCCGCTGTCCCGCTTCTGGCGGGCGGGCGACGGCTGGGTCCGTACGCACGCCAACTACCCGCACCACCGGGCCCGGTTGCTGGCCGCGCTCGGGCTGCCCGGCGACGCGGGCGTGGAGGCCGTCGCCGCCGAGATCGGCGGGCGCCGGGCCGCGGAGGTCGAGGAGACGGTGTACACGGCCGGTGGTCTCGCGGTGGCCGCCCGTACGCCCGAGGAGTGGGCGGCGCACGAGCAGGGATCGCGGGCCGCCGCGCACCCGCTGCTGACGATCGCGCCGGTCCATGAGCGCGACGAGCAACCACCGCGCATCTTGCCGGAGTTGACGGGCGAGACCCTGCTTCCGGCCGCCGGGCTGCGGGTCCTGGATCTCACCCGGGTGCTCGCCGGGCCGGTCGCCACCCGCACTCTCGCCCTGCTCGGCGCGGATGTGCTGCGGATCGACGCTCCCGGGCTGCCGGAGAGCCAGGAGGCGCACAACGACACGGGCATGGGGAAGCGGTCGACCCGGCTGGACCTGGGCGACCGGGTGGGCGACCGGCGGATCTTCGAGGAGCTGCTGGAGAGCGCCGATGTGGTGGTGCTGGGCTACCGTCCCGGCGCGCTGGAGCAGTTCAACGGGATGACGGCCGACGCGCTCGCCGTACGCAACCCGGGGCTGGTGATCGCGCAGCTCTCCGCGTGGGGCCGGTACGGGCCGTGGGCCGAACGGCGCGGCTTCGACAGTCTGGTGCAGGTGGCGACCGGTATCGCCGCGATCGAGGGCGGTGAGGGACAGCCCGGCGCGCTGCCCGCCCAGGCGCTGGACCACGGCACCGGATATCTGCTGGCGGCCGGGGTACTGCGCGCACTCACCGAGCAGCACGACGAGGGCAGAGCCCGGCTGGTGCGGCTCTCCCTCACCCAGACGGCGGCCTGGCTGATGAACCGGCTCACGAAGGATCCGGCCGAGGAGGCCAAGGAGACCGAGGGGACCGAGGAGACCGAGGAGTCCGGTGCGTACGACTCCGAGCGGTGGCTCACGGAGACGGACAGCCCCATGGGCCGACTGCGGCACGCCCTGCCGCCGGTCTCCTTCGCCGGCGGCCCGGCCAACTGGTCGCGTCCGCCCGGCTTTTGGGGGTCGGACGCGCCCGAGTGGCGCTGAGCACGGTTGCGGAGGCTACCGTTGCCCGTCCGCCCGTCGTGCCCCGCCCGTACCTGGAGTCACCCGTGTACCACGAGAGTTCCTGGGAGCCGCTGCCCGCACGGTCCGTCGCAGAGCTGACGCTGCGGTTCGTCCTCACCGTCATCGTGCTGCCACTGCACTGGGCGATGCTGCTGGCGGGCTTCGCGTTCTTCCTCGCGATCGCTTTCGTGGGCGATCTGTTCGCGCTGATCCCGGGGTTCGAGAAGGGCTTCGAGAAGACCATCGACGCGCTGGGCGACCGGCTGCAGGTCTGGCCGCGCTGGTTCGTGTCGTGGCCCGAGCTCCGGCACGAGGGCGACACGGCCTTCTACGGACGGCGCGCGGACAAGGAGGTGGCGGACTGGACGCGCAAGGCGACCGCGCCGCGCGGCAAGAACAAGGCTGTGCCGCCGTGGACCTGCGAGATTCCGGTACGCAAGTACCGTGCCGTGGGCGCCGGTTACGTCCTGCGGGCGGCCGAGGCGCAGGGCTGGGCCCTGCGCCACGACGAGTACTCCGACCTGCCGCACGAGATCAGGCTGCGCCGCGTCCCCGAGCCGCAGACGCCGGACGCGGGGAGCACGGCGGCTTCATCCGGCGATCCGGGTCAGGCCCCCTCGGTCACGGCTTGATGATGACCTTGAGCGCGGTGCGCTCGTCCATCGCCTTGTAGCCGGCCGGGACGCCGTCGAGGCCGACCGACAGATCGAAGACGGGCGAGGGGTCGATCGTGCCGTCCAGGATGTCGGGCAGCAGCTCGGGGATGTAGGCGCGGACGGGCGCGACGCCACCGCGCAGGGCGATGTTCCGGTCGAACATCACGCCGAGATCCAGGCCGGTACCGCTGCCGTGGGGCACGCCCACGTAGCCGATCGCGCCGCCGTCGCGGGTGATCCCGACGGCCGTACGCATCGACTGCTCGGTGCCGACGGCCTCGATCACGGCGTGCGCGCCCTGGCCGCCGGTCAGCTCGCGGACTGCCGCGACGGCCGTTTCGCCGCGCTCGGCGACGACATCGGTGGCGCCGAAGGTCTTCGCGATGTCGGTACGCACCTGGTGGCGGCCGAGGGCGATGATCCGCTCGGCGCCGAGCCGCTTGGCAGCCAGCACGCCGCACAGCCCGACAGCCCCGTCGCCGACGACCGCGACCGTGGAGCCGGCCCGCACCCCGGCGCCCACGGCGGCGTGGTGTCCGGTGCCCATGACGTCGGAGAGCGCGAGCAGCGCGGTCAGCAGCCGGTCGTCGGATGCGGCTTCGGCCGGGAGCTTGACGAGGGTGCCGTCGGCGAAGGGCACGCGCACGGCCTCGCCCTGACCGCCGTCGAAGCCGACCGAGCCCCAGAAGCCGCCCTGCGGGCAGGACGTGTGGAGGCCCTCGCCGCAGAAGTCACAGGTGCCGTCGGACCAGACGAAAGGAGCGACGACAAGATCGCCGGGCGCGAAGCCGCTGACCGCGGAACCGGCCTCCTCGACCACGCCGAGAAACTCGTGTCCGATGCGCTGCCCCGGCTGGCGCGCGGACTCGCCGCGGTACGCCCACAGGTCACTGCCGCAGATGCAGGCGCGCAGGACACGCAGCACCACATCGGTGGGCTGCTGGATCGCCGGATCGGGCACCTCCTCCACGCGGATGTCGTGCGGAGCGTGGATGACGGTGGCGCGCATGCGGCGAATCCTTGCTGATCAGACGAGTGTCATACGGATGTACGACTCTCACGGTACGCCTGCGGAACCCGCACCAGCACGCCAGTGGCCAGCAGCAGCTGCGCCGCGCAGTAGGTGAGCATGATCCAGAAGCCGGGCAAGGGTGGCTGCGGCCACCCGGCGACGTCGGTGGCGATCAGCGTGTCGGAGAGCAGAAAGAGCGCCCCGCCCGCGCCCGCGACGGGGCCGAGTCCGCTGGAGCGGCAGGCCATGGCGGTGAGCAGCAGCGAGTAGCCGGCGACCGGGATACGCAGCTCGGCGGGGAGGTCGGGCCAGAGCAGCGCGACGGTACCGACGAGGGCGGTGCCGTACACCGCCGCGAGCGGTGTGGACGTATGTGTACGTCGGAAGAGGACCAGGTAACAGAGGTGTCCGGCGGCGAACGACCCCATGCCGACGAGAAAGGCCCAGTCCGCGTCGCCGAGCAGGAAGACGTCGCCGACCCAGCCGAAGAGCAGTGCGGCGACCAGCGTCCGGGGCGCGCCGCGGGTGACGGCGTACGCCGCGAGCAGCGGTATGAGGAGGGGCTTGGCGATCTGGTGCCCGATGTCCGTGCCGAGGCCGAGGCAGGCCAGATCGCAGCCGACGGCGAGGAGGAAGGAGAGGAGGAGGGCCCGGCCGATCCGGTCACGGGACGCCGCACGGCTCGCGACGGCGGTGCCGACCTGCGGCACCGCGCTCACGCGGCGTGCTCCGGCGCGGGAGCCGCCGCCGGGGTCCCGGACTCCGGCGCGGGAGCGGCCGCCGGAGTCCGGGGCTCCGGCTGCCAGCCGGGTCCGCGGAAGACCCGCCCGGCCCGCTCGCTCCAGGTGCCCGCGGCCCGTACGTCCCGGGCGATCGCCGCGTACTCATGCGTGGCGACCCGCAGCGGGTTGGAGGTCTCGATGTTCTTGGTGAGCCCGAACACGGGCCGCTCGGTCTCGGGCGTGAACGACCCGAAGAGCCGGTCCCAGACGATCAGGATCCCGCCGAAGTTCCGGTCCAGATAGCCGCCCTGGGAGGCGTGGTGCACCCGGTGGTGGGAGGGCGTGTTCAGTACGTACTCGAAGGGCCGCGGCAGCTTGTCGATCCGCTCGGTGTGCACCCAGAACTGGTACACGAGATTGGCGGACGAGCAGAAGGCGAGCGCGGCCGGATGCACACCGCACGCGATGAGCGGCAGATAGAACGGCCAGGCCGTCAGACTCGTCCAGGGCTGGCGCAGCGCCGTGGTGAGGTTGAACTTCCGGCTCGAGTGGTGCACGACATGGCAGGCCCACAGGATCCGGATGACGTGGTGGCCGCGGTGGGACCAGTAGTAGAAGAAGTCCTGCGCGAGCAGCATCAGCAGGATCGTCCACCACAGGACGGGGACGCGCGCGGGGGTGAGCTCGTAGACCGCGGTGTAGATCGCGACGATGGGGATCTTCCACAGGAAGTCGAAGACGAGACTGCCGAGCCCCATGCCGACGCTGGTGGCGGCGTCCTTGGCGTCGTATCCGGCGGCGTCGTCGTCCGGATGGAGGCGGACGGTCACCATCTCCAGGACGCTGAGCAGCACGAAGGCGGGTATCGACCACAGCACGACATCGGGCAGGTTCGGCATGGGTGCACCGTAGAGGCGGGGGCCGGGCGCGGCTAGACGTTGTTACCGACAAGTATGCGAGACGAGATGTCAGCAACCTTTGGTGACTTCTGCCAAGTCGACATGCGTACGGTCCGGCCCGGCCGGCGCCCCTCAGACGCCCACCGCGCCCAGCAGCGACCCCGCCCCGTACGTCACCGCCATCGCCATCGCTCCCCCGCCCAGGTTCCTCAGCACCGCAGGGCCCGCCGCCGCCGCGCCCAGGCGGGCGCTCCACCAGCCCGTCAGGGCGAGGGCCGTCAGCACCGAGCCCACGGTGACGTACAACCGCATCGACGCCGGCGGCAGGACGATCGCCAGCAGCGGCAGCAGCGCGCCGACCGTGAAGGCCAGGAAGCTGGCGCCTGCCGCGTGCCAGGGGTTCGCCAGTTGGTCCGGGTCGATGCCGAGCTCCACGCGCGCGTGGGCGCGCAGTGCGTCCCGTTCGGTGAGCTGCTGCGCCGCCTCCCGTGCCACTTCCTGGGACAGGCCGCGGGACATCAACAGGCCGGCCAGCTCATCGAGTTCCTCCTCCGGCTGTTCGCGCAGCTCGCGTCGCTCCATGGCCAGCGCCGCCTTCTGCGAGTCGCGCTGCGTGGACACGGAGACGTACTCGCCGACCGCCATCGACATGGAGCCGGCCAGTAGTCCCGCCAGTCCGGCGGTGAGCAGGGTGTCGCGCGAGCCGGTGGCTCCGGCGACGCCGACGACGAGGCCCGCGGTGGAGACGACGCCGTCGTTGGCGCCGAGTACCGCTGCGCGGAGCCAGTTGAGCCGCGCGCCGAGGGCCCCGCCGTGAGCTTCGTCGTGGGGTCCGTCGTGGGGTGCGTCAGTCACCCCGGGAGGGTCTCACCCGGCCCGTCACCAGACGCGCACCGACCCGCCCCGCGCGAACGCGGGGCTCGTCGCGCCGGCCGGTATCTCTGCCAGGGGCTCGGCGATCTCCTCGACCGTCGGACCGACCTTCGCCGCGATCGGGTCGAGGAGGCCGAGGTCGAAGCCGTACACCCGCGCGGCGTTGCCGCCGGCCATCGCCGCGACCTCGTCCCTCGGCAGACCCGCGTAGGCGATGCGGAGACCTTCGCGGGAGTACGGAGCCGTGCCTTCGTCGTGCGGATAGTCGCTGCCCCACATGATCTTGTCGAGGCCGATCCGGCCGCGCAGCGGCACCTCGTGCGGGCGCATGAAGCTCGCGCCGACGAAGCAGTTGTCGCGCCAGACCTCGCTCGGGCCCTTGCCCATCGAAGCGGCAAGCCCGGCACCGAACTTGGACTCGGCGGTGGCGGCCTTCGTCGCCGCCACCAGGCGCGAGTGGTAGTAGTCCAGCATGTCGAGCACGCCCGGAATCCAGCCGGATCCCTGTTCGGTGAGGACCAGTTTCAGCTCCGGGTGGCGGCGGAAGGCGCCGCCGAAGATCAGGTGCCACAGGGCCCGGTGCGAGAACCAGGTGGTCTCCACCATGAACACCGCGCGGGCCGCCGGTTCTTCGCCCAGCGGCGGGGACGCCGAGCCGCCGTGGTGGTTGACCGGTATGCCGAGCTCGGCGCAGACCGCCCAGATCGGGTCGTACGTCTGCGAGTACAGCTCGGGCAGGCCCGAGCCCGGCGGCGTACCGGGCAGCAGGATCCCCCCGGTGAGTCCCGCCTCCTTGATCCGGTGGATCTCGCGGACGGCCGCGTCCACGTCGTTGAGCAGGATCTGCGCGACGCCCGCCCGGCGCCCGGGGGCCGCCGCGCAGAAGTCGGCGAGCCAGCGGTTGTGGGCGCGCAGTCCGGCCCAGCGCTGTTCGTACTCCTCGCGCGTCGGCGCCGGGGCCATCAGCGAGGCGCTGGGGAAGAAGGGCGGGATGGTGTTGGGGAAGACGACCTCGGCGACAATGCCGTCCGCCTCAAGCTCGGCCGTCCGCCGGTCCGAGTTCCAGTTGCGGTCGGCCGTGTCGGCGAGGAGGTCCTCGTACGGATTGATGTACGTGGCCGCCCAGGCGTCGAAGTCGTCGTGGTACCTCTTCTCCAAGTACGGCTTGTAGTCGAGGAGATCGGCCCCGGCGTGGCAGTCGGCGGAGATGACGGTGTAGCGGTCCGTCATGACGACGCTCCCAGAACCGGGAAGTCGTTGTCGGTCAGCCAGTGGCGGCCGACCTCTCGCGACCTCGCCCACGACGCCTCGACGGCCGACTGGTCGTCGGACTGGCCCAGTTCGGCCGGCGTCGGGCCGATCCGCCGGGCGATCGGCTCCAGCACGGACACATCGAAGCCGAAGACCTCCGCCGCGGCCAGGCCCAGCATGCGTCGGGTCTCGGCGACCGGGATGTCGTGGAAGGTGTTCTTCAGCCAAGCGCGGGTGTTGGGCCAGGTCCCTTCCGGATGCGGGAAGTCGCTGCCCCAGAGGATGTTGTCGACGCCGATCTCGTACCGCTGGGCGAGCTCGCGCCGCTTGGTGTTGGTGGCGCAGATGAAGATCTGCCGGTCGAGATACTCGCTCGGCGGCCGCTTCAGCTCGGCGAACGGCGACAGCTTCTTTCCGCCGTGCGCGCCGAGATAGAGCCGGTCCATGAACCAGAGGAGGTTCGGCAGCCACCAGCAGCCGGACTCGGCGACGCCGAACTTCAGGCCCGGGTGACGCTCGAAGACGCCCGACCAGAGCAGGAACCACAGCGGGCGGGCCGGCCACCAGGTCACCTCCGAGACATAGATGCCCAGGTGGTCGCCGTACTCATGGCGCGGCGCCGCGCCGGAGTGGGTGACCACCGGCATGCCGGTCTCGGCCGCGGCGGCCCACACAGGGTCGTAACGGCGCTCGTGGTACGGCGCCTTGTCCACCCACATCGAGGGGATCATCAGCGCGCCGAGCCCGGACTCCTTGGCCCGGTGGATCTCGGCGACGACCCTGTCGACCTCGCCGGTGACGGGCAGCAGGGCGACCCCGCAGTGGCGTGCCGCGTTCTCCGCGTTGCCGCCGACGAACTCCGCGAGCCAGCGGTTGTGCGCCTGCGCGCCCGCCATGCCGAGGTCGGGGTCCTGGTCGCCGGAGAGTCCCAGGCCGACCCCGAAGGGCGCGGCGGTCCGGCTGTCGACGGCGTCCGCGTCCGGGAAGACGACTTCGGCCGCCACTCCGTCGCCGTCGAGCTCCTTGATCCGCTGGGTGGTGTCCCAACCTCCCTTCAGGCCCTCGGAGTTGTCGCTGAACCACTGTGTCGCGAAGGCTTCGTTGCGTACGCCGAGCCGGTTCATCTCCTCGCGGCGCGCGTCGCGCCCGGCGAGGAAACCGTCGAAGGCCCGGTGGAACCTGCTGTCCAGATAGGGCCGGTACTGCTCGGTCGGCAGTCCGGCATGGCAGTCGGAGGAGATGATCAGGTACGGGTCCGACATCACGCATCCCTCAATCGAGAATGAAGCTTTCCAGGTACGACGGGTTGGCGCGGTCGAGCATCGACTGCGACCTGGCGCGGATCTGCCGGTCGCTGTGCTCGCTCTCCGGCAGCATCCAGAACCGGTCCGCACGGATCCCGTCCACGACGAGTGCGGCGACTTCCTCGACCGGCGTGAACGTCACCTCGTGCCCGGCGTCCCTCATCGCCGCCTCCCACTGGTCGAGGCTGCGGTACGGCGTCCTGCGCGGCCGCTCCTTGGCGTACCGATGGGGCCGGTTGCGGTGCGACTCCCACAGTCCGGTGCGCAGCATGTGCGGTCCCGGGAAGAGCACGGACGCCCCCACGCGCGCGTGCTCCGCCTTCAGATGCGCGTACAGCGACTCGGTCATCGTCACGACGGCAGCCTTGGTGACGGCGTAGACGGAGGCGGTGGGCAGCGGGGCGATCCCGCCGTCGCCCGACGAGGTGTTGACGACATGGCCCGGCTCGCCGCTCTCGATCATGCGCGGCACAAAGGCCTGGATGCCGTGGAAGACGCCCCAGACGTTGACGGCGAAGGCCCATTTCCAGTCGTTGGGCTCGTGTTCCCACATCCGGCCCTCGGCACCGGAACCGACGCCCGCGTTGTTGCACAGCACATGGACGGCGCCGAAGGTCTTGTACGCCACGTCCGCCAGCGCGAGCACGGAGGCCCGGTCGCTGACGTCGACGGTGCGGGCGAGCACCTGGGCGCCTTCTTCGGTCAGTTCGTCCGCGGCCTCGCGCAGCGCCTTCTCCTCGACGTCCGCGAGGACGACCTTCAGGCCGTCCGCCGCGAACCGGCGCGCCATCGCACGGCCGATGCCGCTCGCGGCGCCCGTGACGACGGCGATCTGTCCCGCCGTCAGCTCCATCGGACGCTCCCCTCGGGCGGGCCGTCGAGGATCTGCTGCGGGTCGTCGTAGCGCTGATGGATGTACGGCAGCAGCGCCTGCGCGCTGACCCGTTCCGTGACCCGGCCCTTCTGGTCGGTGGTCTTCTCGCCGATGGTGAGCTCGACGACACGGCGTACGGGGAGGTCGGCGACGGGGTCGTACATCGACTCGCGCAGCACCACATCGCCGGTGATCTTCTCCAGTCTGCGGAACTTCTCGTTACGGGTGCAGTGGACGAGGACCGGGTCGGCGTCGAAGCCCTGGCCGTCCACGGCGGGCAGGAATTTGAAGTAGAAGTCGAGCTTCTCGGCCGGCTCGGGCAGCGGAAGCGGTCCGTCCACCGCGCCCCGCACCTCGACGAAGGCGATGCCGTGCCGGGCGAGCACCGCCCGTACGACCAGGCCGTCGCGTTCGACACCGACCTCGCCCAGCTTCTTCGGCTCGCCGAAGACCTCACGGCCGCCGATCAGCGCGCGCTCATGGGTCATCGGCATGACCAGGGGGTACCAGCCCTCGCGGCCGTCGTGCAGCGCGGCGACCGCAACAGAGCCGGCGCCGAGCGGATAGCCGGGCAGGTCGACCTTGCTGATGGCGGCCCGTACGAGCGGCCGCTCGGTGGGCTTGAGCGGCGGTGGCAGTACGGCCGCCACCGCGTCCGGGTCGCTCTCCCACACCGCCACCACGCCCGTGGACCAGATGTCGGGGAGCTTGGAACTGGATGCGCGGGCCGCGGCGATCTCCGCCTCGGTGCGCGCGCCGTACCGTACGCGTGCCATGTCGTACCGCCCTTCGTGGAGTGTCCTTTCCGGGGGTCTGTAACACAGTTACACCGGAGCCGATGAAGGGTAAAGAGCCGTGCACGTACCGGAATTGGGGGCACCATGCCGAGAACCGCCCTGACCCGCGACGAGGTCCTCGACTCGGCTGCCGCCCTCGTCAGGCAGCACGGCCCGCAGGCCCTGACGATGCGCAAGCTGGCCGCCGAGCTCGGTACCGCCGTCACCTCGATCTACTGGCATGTGGGCAATCGCGAGTCGCTGCTGGACGCGCTGGTGGAGCGCACGGTCCAGGAGATGGGCGCCATCCGGCCCACCGGCCGTACACCCTCCGAGCGCGTCGTCTCGGTCGCGCGCAGGCTCCGCCGTGAGCTGCGGGACCGTCCTCATCTGATCGCGATGGTCCACGAACGGGGGCTCACCGAAAGGATGTTCCTGCCCGCGCAGCAGGCGCTCGTCCATGAGGTGCACGCGGCCGGGCTGCGCGGGGCGCGCGCCGCCGAGGCCGTGCGCGCCGTGCAGTTCCAGGTCGTCGGCTTCGTACTCGTCGAGCGCAACCGCGAACGCTCGCCCGTCCAGTCGCCGGGCGAGGGCGAGTTGTGGGAGGGCGCCGGCGCGGCGGAGCACGACCTCGCGCTGGCCCGCGCGCTGGCGCGGCCCGCCGATCCGGAGAAGCTGTTCACCGCCTCCGTACGGGCGCTGGTGAGCGCCCTGCTGGACGACTGAAACCAGACGGCTCAAAGCGGACGACTGAAACGTGACGACAGGAAGACGACAGGAATCGAACAACAGGAATGGGACGACAGCGACCGGAGGGGCTGGGACAACGCCGCCGCGCCTGCCTGCGAAACCGCTGCAGGCAAGCGGGGGTTGCTCGCCCGGGCCTGGTTCCACGTCCCCCGAAGGAGCGACAGCTACCGCCTGCCCGCTCCGCCCCGGAGCGGTCGACGGCCACCCCGGCCTGGCCCCGGTCACCGACGGGCCTCGTCACGGACCCGGTCACCGAGCCGGGCGGATGGGGGACTGTCAGTCCCGGCCCGTATTCTCTGTGACCATGCTCGACGACCGTACAACCGCAGCAACAGTGTGGCCGGCCGCGTACCCACAGGGGTACGCGGTCGTCGACGTGGAGACCACCGGACTCGCCCGCGACGACCGGATAATCTCCGCTGCGGTGTACCGCCTCGACGCCCGGGGCAATGTCGAGGACCACTGGTACACCCTGGTCAACCCGGAACGGGATCCGGGCCCGGTGTGGATCCACGGTCTGACCAGCGATGTGCTGGAGGGCGCCCCGATCTTCGGCGAGATCGCGGGTGAGTTCTCCGAGCGGCTCGACGGCCGGGTCCTCGTCGCGCACAACGCCATCTTCGACTGGTCGATGATCGCCCGGGAGTACGCGCGCGCGGAGCGGACCGCGCCCACCCGTCAGCGACTGTGCACCATCGCACTCTCCAAGGAGCTGCGGCTGCCGCTGCCCAACCACAAGCTGGCGTCGCTCGCCGCGCACTTCGGTGTCGTACAGCAGCGGGCGCACCACGCGCTCGACGACGCACGCGTGCTGGCCGAGGCGTTCCGGCCGAGTCTGCACACCGCGGCCCGCGACGGGGTGCGGCTGCCGCTGCTGGAGTGCCGCCCGCTGACCGAGTGGTCGGACTCCCCCGCCACCCCGCGGATCGGCTACCAGGCCTCGTACGGGCAGAGCAGTTGGCGGCCCTCGCGCAAACGCCCGCCCTGCCCCTATCCCAACCCCGGGCGGTACGAGGCGGACAGGCCGCTCACGCAAGGCATGCGGGTGGCCTTCTCCGGCGACACCTCCGTCGACCGCGAGCTGTTGGAGGACCGGGCGATCGAGGCGGGGCTGCATATCGCCTCCGGCGTCTCCCGGCTGACCAGCCTGCTGGTGACCAACGATCCGGAGGCGTCGACCTCGAAGACGGTCAAGGCGAAGTCGTACGGCACACCGGTCATCGACGAGGCGGCCTTCACCCAGCTGTTGCGGGACGTGGCTCCGGCACCCGCATCGGAGTGAACCCGGCGCGACTCGCCCGGCGACCGCTCGCCCCGTGGCGCCTCGCGTCCCACCCTGTGGCGCATGGCACGTTGCGAGGTATGCGGAAACGACTACGGCATGTCCTTCGAGGTGCACGCGCAGGGCGCGGTGCACGTCTTCGACTGCTTCTCCTGCGCCATTCACCGTATGGCGCCCATCTGTGAACACTGCCGGGTCCAGATCATCGGCCAGGGCGTCGAGGTCGAGGGCCACTGGTTCTGCGGCGGGCACTGCGCCCGCGCCGACGGGAGGGCGGGCATCGTCGACAAAGTCTGATCCCACGGCCCACAACCCACGGCCCCAGGCCCCGCGCCCGGGGGCCGCACCCCGACCCCCACCCGCCGCACCCCATGGCCCGAGTTGTACGGTCATGGGGTGTACCGCTTCCTGTTGTCCCGGCAGTGGGTGATCCTCACCCTCATCGCCCTCGTCCTCATCCCCGCGATGATCGAGCTGGGCTTCTGGCAGCTTCACCGGCACGAGCACCGGGTCGAGCAGAACACCCTGATCTCGCGGAACCTCAAGGCGAAGCCCGTCCCCGTGACCGAGCTCACCTCCCCGGGGCACACCGTCCCGCGCACCGACTACTGGCGCCAGGTCACCGCTACCGGCACCTTCGACACCGCGCGCGAAGTCGTCGTACGCCGCCGCACCTCCGCCGACGACCGGGTCGGCTTCCATGTGCTGACCCCGCTGGTCCTGGCCGACGGCCGGTCGGTCCTGGTCAACCGTGGCTGGGTCCCGTCCGCCGCCGACCAGAAGTCCTTCCCGCCCGTACCCGCCGCGCCCAAGGGCACCGTGACCGTCACCGGCCGGCTCAAGGCCGACGAGACGACGAGTGCCAGCGGAATCAAGGACCTGTCCGGTCTGCCTCCCCGCCAGATCATGCTGATCAACAGTGCCCAGCAGACGAAGTCGCTGGGCCGGCCCGTCCTCGGCGGCTATCTGGAACAGAGCGGGCCCGAGCCCTCCGGCGGCAACCCGGAACTGATCCCCGAACCCGACCACGAGTCCATCGGCCCGCACATGGCGTACGCGGTCCAGTGGTGGCTGTTCGCCGCGGCCGTACCTGTCGGCTGGGTGACACTCGTACGCCGCGAGAAGCGCGACCGCCAGTCGGCCGAGGCCGGGAGCGCCCCGGAGCCGGCCCCCGCGACTGCTTAACGGCCGCGTTCGGCGGGAACACGCCAAAGCGTGACCCAACGTATCGAGGACTACGCGCTCATCGGCGATCTGCAGACCGCGGCGCTGGTGGGCAAAGACGGTTCCATCGACTGGCTGTGCCTGCCCCGCTTCGACTCGCCGGCCTGCTTCGCCGCGCTGCTCGGCGACGAGGAGAACGGCCACTGGCGGATCGCCCCCAAGGGCGCGGGTCCGTGCACCCGCCGCAGCTACGTCGGTGAATCGCTCGTCCTGGAGTCGGTGTGGGAGACCCGGACCGGCACTGTGAAGGTCCTCGACTTCATGCCGCAGCGCGACACGGCGCCCGATGTCGTCCGGATCGTGGAAGGCGTCAGCGGCACGGTCGAGATGAACGCGACCCTGCGGCTGCGTTTCGACTACGGCTCCGTCGTGCCGTGGATGCGGCGCTCGGACGGGCACCGGGTGGCGATCGCGGGCCCCGACTCCATATGGCTGCGCAGCGAGCCGCAGGTCAAAACCTGGGGACAGCAGTTCAGCACCCGCTCGTCGTTCACGGTCGGACCGGGCGAGAAGGTGGCGTTCGTCCTCACCTGGCATCCCTCGCACGAGCCGCGGCCGGGGCTCGTCGACCCGTTCGATTCGCTGGAGCAGAGCCTGGAGGACTGGACCCAGTGGTCCTCGCGCTGCCGGAGCGACAGCCCGTACCACGAGGCCGTCGTCCGCTCCCTGATCACTCTCAAGGCACTCACCTTCGCGCCGACCGGCGGGATCGTCGCCGCGCCCACCACGTCACTGCCGGAGGAGATCGGCGGCGTACGCAACTGGGACTACCGCTTCTGCTGGCTGCGTGATTCCACCCTCACGCTGGACGCGCTCATTTCGGCCGGCTACCTCGACGAGGCCGCGGCCTGGCGCGACTGGCTGCTGCGGGCAGTGGCCGGCGACCCCGCCGATCTGCAGATCATGTACGGGCTGGCCGGCGAGCGCCGGCTGCCCGAGACGGAGCTGCCGTGGCTGAGCGGGCACGAGGGCTCCGCGCCGGTCCGTACTGGCAACGCGGCCGTACACCAGCTGCAGCTCGATGTGTACGGAGAGGTCATCGACTCCCTCCATCTGGGGCGGGAGGCGGGCCTGTCCTCGGAGGAGCACGCCTGGAATCTGCAGCTCAGCCTGCTCGGCTTCCTGGAGTCGAAGTGGCGTGAGCCGGACGAGGGGCTGTGGGAAGTACGGGGCGCGCGCCGCCACTTCGTGCACTCCAAGGTGATGTCGTGGGTCGCGGCGGACCGTGCCGTACGCACCCTGGAGCAGCGCCCCTCGCTGCGCGGCGACGTGGCACGGTGGCGGGCGATGCGGGACGAGGTGCACCGGGAGGTGTGCGAGAAGGGGTACGACCCGGTACGGAACACCTTCACGCAGTCGTACGGCTCCGAGGAACTCGACGCCGCGGCGCTGCTGATCCCGCGGGTCGGCTTTCTGCCGCCCGACGATCCACGGGTGATCGGGACGGTGGACACCGTACGTGCGGAGCTCGGCCACGACGGTCTGGTGCGCCGCTACAGCACGGACAACAAGGCGGTCGACGCGCTGCCGGGAGGCGAAGGGGCGTTCCTGGCCTGCTCGTTCTGGCTGGCGGACGCGCTGCGGATGACGGGCCGGGTGAAGGAGGCCAGGGAGCTCTTCGAGCGGCTGCTCACCCTGCGCAACGATGTCGGTCTGCTCGCCGAGGAGTACGACCCGGTGAGCGGGCGCCAGGTCGGGAACTTCCCTCAGGCCTTCAGTCATATCGGGCTGGTGAACACGGCCCTCGCACTGGGCGGGGAAGACACGGCAGGATAGGCCCATGGATCTTGGACTGAAGGACCGCGTCTATATCGTCACGGGTGCGTCGCGGGGGCTGGGCCACGCATCCGCCCGTGCGCTTGTCGCCGACGGCGCGAAGGTCGTCATCAGCGGGCGCGGCGAGAAGGCGGTCGCGGACGCCGCCGCGGAACTCGGCCCGAACGCCGTGGGTCTCGCCTCCGACAACGCCGACCCGGCGTCGGCGGAGCGCCTCGTCGCGGCGGCGCGGGCACAATTCGGACGCCTCGACGGCGTACTGATCAGCGTGGGCGGCCCGGCACCGGGCTTCGCCGCGGACAATACGGACGAGCAGTGGGAGGCGGCCTTCCAGTCGGTCTTCCTGGGCGCGGTGCGCCTGGCCCGCAGCGCGGCGGCGGCGCTGGGCGAGGGCGGCGTCATCGGCTTCGTCCTGTCCGGCTCGGTCCATGAGCCGATCCCGGGGCTGACGATCTCCAACGGCCTCCGTCCGGGCCTGGCCGGTTTCGCCAAGTCCCTCTCGGACGAGCTGGGCCCGCGCGGCATCCGGGTCGTCGGCCTGCTGCCGGCCCGTATCGACACGGACCGGGTGCGCGAACTCGACGCGCTGTCGGGCGACGCGGAGGCGGCACGTACGGCGCACGAGTCCCGCATTCCGCTGCGGAGGTACGGCACCCCGGAGGAGTTCGGCAACGCCGCGGCGTTCCTGCTGTCGCCGGCGGCGTCGTACTTGACGGGAGTGATGCTCCCGGTGGACGGGGGCGCGCGGCACGGGTTCTAGGGCGTTGCGGGGCGCCCCCCTCAACTCACCCGTTGCGCCCCATGCTTCGCCGCCCTGAGGCGGACCTCCGCCGGTAGCGACGCCAGGCCCGCCGAGTCCCGTGCGTGTGCCACCGCCTCGTCGGTCAGGCGCGCCAGCGTCTCGACGGGCGCCGCGTGCGGTTCCAGCAGCAGGTCCACCCGGGCCTCGGGCGTGCTCCGGCGGCCGGTCAGTCTCACCCGGGCGCGGGCGACCCCGTCCAGGGCCTTCGTCTCGCCCTCCAGTACGCCCTCCAGCGCGCGGCCCCGCAGCAGCGCGCCCTCGCCGTCGCCGCTGTCGACCAGGACCTCCGCCAGCCGGGAGCGCCGCAGTTGGGCGAGCAGCCACCACACGGCGAGCAGCACCAGCACCGCGAGCGCCGCGATGACCGTCGGCCACCACCAGCCCTCGTCCCGCCAGCGGTACCGGTCCGCCCTGCTCAGCAGCACATCGTGGCGCCCGTCCCAGGGCCACCAGGACGGCACGGAGAGCCCGGCCCCCGCCGCCATGACCGCGCCACCCACGCAGAGCAACACCAGCCCGGCCAGGCCCAGCAGGAACCGGTTGACCACTCGCAGCTTTGCGCCCATCGCGCCCTCACCTCTTCTTCGCCGGCGGCCTGACGACGTGTACGGCCAGGGCCGGCGGCCTGGCGAGGCCGAGTTCCTTGATGGCGGTGGCCAGCGCCGAGTCCAGATCGGCGCGTACGTCGTCGAGTTCACGGAAGTGGGACTGCGCCCGCACCGAGACCCTGGCGCGTCCCATCCGTACGCGTGCGGACTGCACCCCGGAGACCTCCATCGCCCGGTCCCGCAGCACGAGCGCCGCGGCCGCCCGGTGAAGACCGGCGCGTACGGCAGGGGTGTCGCGGCGCATCGGCAGCAGCGACCGCAGTCCGGGTGTCACAGCGAGGACGATCAGACCGACGCCGAGGAGCATCACGACCCCCGCGCACGCCAGCACCCCCACCTCCTCCAGCCGCCATTTCGCGAGATGCTCCGCGGTGGCGCGGCGCCATTGCATGGCCGGGCGGTCGGCCCGTACCGCCGCGATGTCGTACAGCAGCAGACCCGCGCCGCCGAGCACCACCACCGCCAGCAGCCCGGCCGGGACCCGGCGCACCGACCAGAAGCGTCCGGCCCTGCCGCCTTCGCCGTCCAGGACCGGAACCGGCTCGTACGCCGCTGCCGATGCGGACTGGTCCAGATCGAGTACGGGTGGTGCGGACTGTGGCTCGCTCATCGGATCCTCCCCTGAGCCGCGCTGCGCGAGTGGGCGGAGTGCAGCCGCTCGACCAGCACGGCCACCTCGGGCACGTCCATCCCCGCCAACGCCTTTACCCGCTGGACGACTCGATGACGCACGGCACCGCACTGAGCGCCGATGTCGGAGGGATAGTCGAGTTCGAGGCTGACCCGCACCCGGGCGGCGTCATGGTGGACCGTCACCGTGGCGTGGGGTGGTGAGCCGCCCTCCGGTACGCCGTCGAGCGCTTCCCGCGCCGCCTGCGAGGCGATCTTCGCCACGACCCGGTCGGCGATCGTGGTCGCGCCGCGCTCGGCGGCCGCGACGCTCCCCCTGCCTCCGGCGGGGGGACCCCCGGCGGCCACGGCGTCACCGCCGCCGGTCGCCGCGGTCACGACCCCGGAAGAAGTAGCCGGGTTCCAGGTCGCCCTCGAGGAAGCGGCCTGCGACAAAGCCGACCACCCCCAACGCGGCCACCAGCAGGAAGGCGCCGAAGCCGCCGAAGTATCCGGCGAAACCGAGCGCCATGCCGGCCATCAGGCCGACCACCGCCATGCTCATCGTGAGCTCCTCTACTGGAGACGCGGCTCCGGCTCGTCCTCTTCTTCATCGGGCAGTTTCACATCGCTGACCGCGATATTGACCTCGACGACCTCGAGACCTGCCATCCGCTCCACCGCCGAGACGACGTTCTCGCGGACCGCGCGGGCGACTTCGGTGATGGAGACGCCGTAGTCGACGACGATCTCGATGTCGAGGGCCGTCTGCACCTCGCCGACCTCGGCCTTCACGCCTCGGGTGACATTGGACCTGCCGCCGGGCACACGGTCGCGGACCGCGCCGAGGGTACGGGAGAAGCCGCTGCCCATCGCATGGACACCGAGCACTTCGCGGGCCGCGAGTCCGGCGATCTTCTCCACCACGCCGTCGGCGATGGTGGTACGGCCGCGGGACGCGGGATCACCGCCGCCGCGTTTGATCCCCGGCGGCTTTCTGAGACCTTCGCCCGAGCCCGACGGATCGTTACCAGCGGCCTCGGACCGGTTCCACTGAGCGGTGTCGTTCATCGCCGTTCGTCCTTTCCGGGCGGTGGTGGACTCCGCTGCCCACATTAAGTGCGGTTGCCCGGTTTCGCGCCAGGGATGCTGCAGGCTGGAGCAGTGACCACTGCTGATGCGGTACGGCGACGGCTCGGCCTCGGCAGGCTGCTGCCGCTGGGCGGGGCGGCGGACGGGGCCTGGCTGACCGAGCAGGCGGCCGGCACGGTGCTGCGGCGCGCGGCGGCCGGGGTACGGGGGGTGGTGCTCGGGCGGCTCAGGCTGGGGCTCGCCGACCCGGACTCGACGGCTCGGCCTGCCGTACCGACTCCGCCGAGCGCACTGCCGCCGGGGCCGCTGCGGATCGAGGCGGATTTCGCGGCCTCGGCAGTGGAGCCGCTGCCGGCTGCCGCGGCGGCCCTGCGCGCCGCGCTGTTCACGGCCGCGGTGGATCTTCTGGGGCTCGAGGTCTCGGAGGTGGATCTGCGGGTGACGGAGCTGCTGGACAGCGCCCCGGAAGCCCCGGCCCCCGCGCCCCCACCCGGGGGACGGGCCGGGGTACGGGCCGTCACCGCGAGCGACCCGGCGGGCACGGCGGCATCCGGAGCGCCGGGTGTCGCACATCTGACGGCCGCGCTGGGCACGGCGGTGCACCTGGCCCCCGGCCATGTCCGCGTCGAGGTGGCGACGGCGAGCGGGTATCACCCGCTGGATGTGGTCCGGGCGGTCCGCGAGGCGGTGACGGCGGCGCTCGCGGACGGCCGCCCGGTGACGGTGCTGGTCACCTCGGTACCGGCATGACCCGGTACCTGCGTGAACCGGTACCTGCGTCGGTACCGGCGTGAACCGGGGCGGTACCGGCGTGAACCAGAGTGCTACCGGGGTGACCAGGGTGGCCGGGCGGATCAGTCCGCAAGGCCCGCCAGGTCGCGCAGGCGGCGCGCCTGCGCCGCGCGCTCCGCGGTGCGCTGGTCCTCGTACGAGCGGGTGCCCGCACCCTGCAGCAGCGCCTTCGTCTCGATCACCGCGTCCCGCGGCGCCGCCAGCAGCGCGGACGCCAGGTCCCGTACCGCACCGTCCAGTTCATCAGCGGGCACGACGAGGTTGGCGAGACCGGTACGCTCCGCCTCGTCCGCGTGGACGAAACGGCCGGTCGCGCAGATCTCCAGCGCGCGGGCGTAGCCGACGAGCGACACCAGCGGGTGCGTGCCCGTGAGGTCCGGGACGAGCCCGAGGCTGGTCTCGCGCATGGCGAACTGCACGTCCTGCGCGACGACCCGGAGGTCGCAGGCGAGGGCGAGCTGGAAGCCGGCTCCGATCGCATGGCCCTGGACGGCCGCGATCGTCACGACATCGCTGCGGCGCCACCAGGTGAACGCTTCCTGGTACTCGGCGATGACCGCGTCGAGCTCCTCGTCGGAGCCCCGTGCGAGGTCGAGGAAGGACGGCTCGCCGTCGAAGCCCTCAGGCGTGAACGCCTGCCGGTCGAGACCGGCGGAGAAGGACTTGCCTTCGCCGCGCAGCACCACGACCCGCACATTGCCCGGCAGTGACCGTCCCGCTTGCGCCAACGCCCGCCACAGAGCGGGAGATTGGGCGTTGCGCTTGTCCGGGTTGGTCAGGGTTACCGTGGCAACCGCGTCCTCGACGGTGAGCCGTACGCCGTCCTTGTCGAGCACAGAGTCGAGCGAAGCCATGGGGTGCCTCCGGTTCGGGAACAGTCACTGCAAACGAAGATAAGTGACTGCACAGTAACCACCCGGTCGACCCTGCGACCGACCGGGTGGCCACCGTAGAAACCGGTGGGCCGAAGGAAGCCTCGGTCGTCAGGCCGAGGCGGCCTTCTTGCCTCGCGTCGCTCCGCCGCGTCCCCGCAGCGTGACTCCGGACTCGCTGAGCATCCGGTGGACGAATCCATAGGAGCGGCCTGTCTCTTCGGCCAACGCCCGGATGCTCGCACCGGAGTCGTACTTCTTCTTCAGGTCTGCCGCGAGCTTGTCACGCGCGGCGCCGGTAACCCGGCTGCCCTTCTTCAGAGTCTCGGCCACCCGTGCCTCCTCATGGGAAGTGCGCTCTGGACTCTCATGATCACCCCTAGAGAGCTTCCTGGCCACCCATTCGGCAAGGTCCGTGCGACAAGCTTTGCCGTGCGCCGAGCGGACATCACTACCGGAATCTCTGATTCCGCAGGTCGGTGTTCGCACGTCCGAACGGGTTCCCGGCAGAAGTGCCAGGTCAGCGCAGCGCAAGGGGCACAGGCAGGACCAGAGGCCCGGACGGAAGGAATCCGCTCGGTGCCACACCGTGGTACGAGACGTTCTCACACAGATGATGGATCACCCGTAAGCCGAATGATCCATACGGAGTGGATCAGCGGCGGATCAGCGGCAGAGCAGTCCGGACCGGGACGGGGCGGGGCGGGGCGGGGCGAGCCGGGATCAGGCGAGCGACACCAGGTCCGCGTAGTCCGCGCCCCACAGATCCTCGACCCCGTCCGGCAGCAGGATGATCCGCTCCGGCTCCAGCGCCTCGACCGCGCCCTCGTCGTGCGTGACGAGGATGACGGCGCCCTTGTAGGTGCGCAGCGCGCCGAGGATCTCCTCGCGGCTGGCCGGGTCGAGGTTGTTCGTGGGCTCGTCGAGAAGCAGGACGTTCGCGGACGAGACGACCAGGGTGGCCAGCGCGAGACGGGTCTTCTCACCGCCGGAGAGCACCCCGGCCGGCTTGTCGACGTCGTCACCGGAGAAGAGGAACGAACCGAGCGTCTTGCGCACCGCGACGAGGTCGAGGTCGGGCGCGGAGGAGCGCATGTTCTCCAGGACCGTGCGGTCCGGGTCGAGCGTCTCGTGCTCCTGTGCGTAGTAGCCGAGCTTGAGACCGTGACCCGGGGTGACCTCTCCGGTGTCCGGCCGCTCCACGCCCGCGAGCAGCCGCAGCAGTGTCGTCTTGCCCGCGCCGTTGAGGCCGAGGATGACGACGCGCGAGCCCTTGTCGATGGCGAGGTCCACATCGGTGAAGATCTCGAGTGAGCCGTACGACTTGGACAGGCTCTCCGCGGTCAGCGGGGTCTTGCCGCAGGGTGCGGGATCGGGGAAGCGCAGCTTGGCGACCTTGTCGGAGACACGTACCGCCTCCAGACCGGACAGCAGCCGCTCGGCGCGCTTGGCCATGTTCTGCGCGGCGACGGTCTTGGTGGCCTTGGCGCGCATCTTGTCGGCCTGGGAGTTGAGGGCCGCGGCCTTCTTCTCGGCGTTCTGGCGCTCGCGCTTGCGGCGCTTCTCGTCGGCCTCGCGCTGCTGCTGGTAGAGCTTCCAGCCCATGTTGTAGACATCGATCTGCGAGCGGTTGGCGTCCAGGTAGAAGACCTTGTTGACGACCGTCTCGACGAGGTCGACATCGTGGGAGATCACGATGAAGCCGCCGCGGTAGGACTTCAGGTACTCACGGAGCCAGACGATCGAGTCGGCGTCGAGGTGGTTGGTGGGCTCGTCGAGGAGCAGGGTGTCGGCGTCCGAGAAGAGGATGCGCGCGAGCTCGACGCGGCGGCGCTGACCGCCGGAGAGCGTATGCAGCGGCTGGCCGAGCACCCGGTCGGGCAGTCCGAGCGCGGCGGCGATGGTGGCGGCCTCGGCCTCGGCGGCGTAACCGCCCTTGGTCAGGAACTCCGTCTCCAGGCGCTCGTACTTCTTCATCGCCTTCTCGCGGGTGGCGCCCTTGCCGTTCGCCATCCGCTCCTCGTTCTCACGCATCTTCTTCAGTACGGAGTCGAGGTCCCGGGCGGAGAGGATGCGGTCGCGGGCGAGGGTGTCGAGGTCGCCGGTACGCGGGTCCTGCGGGAGGTAGCCGACCTCGCCGGAGCGGGCGATGGAGCCGGCGGCGGGGATGCCCTCACCCGCGAGGCACTTGGTGAGCGTGGTCTTGCCCGCTCCGTTGCGGCCTACCAGGCCGATGCGGTCGCCTTTGGCGATACGGAAGGAAGCGGACTCGATGAGGACGCGTGCGCCGGCGCGCAGCTCGATACCGGAAGCGGTGATCACGGAAAGACTCCAGGGCGGTATGGACGGCGGAAGGGACGGACGTGGGAGCTTCGACGCCGTCTAATGCGCAAGGAGAATTGCCATACGAACCAGTCTAGCGGGGCTGTGCAAGTGCTTTACGCCTACGAGGCGGCCGCCGACGGCGGGGACGGCGCGGTGCAGGCGAGCCGGCCGCGGAGTCAGCGGGCCCCCGGAGTCGTACGACAAAAGGGGCGAGAGGTACCGGCCTGGCCGATACTCGGCGCAGGGCGGCGGGCTGCCGCGCCCGTGGAGCAGAGGGTGATGGCCCATGCAGTTCGACGACGACGCCGATCTGGACACTTCCGAGGTCCAGGATGTGCGCGGCAGCCGCATTCCCGGCGGCAGGGCCACCGTCGGCGGCGGCATCGTCGGCGTCATCGCGTTGATCCTGGGGCTCCTCTTCGGGGTGGGGCCCGACCAGCTCGGGCTGTCGTCGGGCGACACCGACCCGGCAGCGACGGCGTCGTCGCAGGCGCAGGTCAATCAGGCGTGCAGGCGGGGCTCGGACGCCAACACCAGGGAGGACTGCCGGATCGTCGCGGTGGTCAACAGTGTGCAGGACTACTGGCGGGCCGAGTTCCCGCGGCGCCAGGGGCGTTACTCGGACGCGCAGACAGTCATGTTCACGGGCCGGGTGGGTACGGCGTGCGGGACCGCGACCTCGGCGGTCGGCCCCTTCTACTGCCCCGGCGACCGGAAGGTCTATCTGGACCTCGGCTTCTTCGACGAACTGCGGACCACGTTCGGGTCGAGCGGCGGTCCGTTCGCCCAGGCGTATGTGGTGGCCCATGAGTACGGCCACCATGTGCAGAACCTGACAGGCGCACTGCAGCGGGCACAGGACGGGGGACAGGGCGCCAACAGCAATGCCGTGAAGGTGGAGTTGCAGGCGGACTGCTACGCCGGGGCGTGGGCGCACCATGCGACGACCACGCCCGACGAGGCCACCGGCCGGCCGCTGCTGACCTCGCTGACGGCGGCGGACATCCAGGACGGCCTGAACGCGGCGGCGGCGGTCGGCGACGACCGGATCCAGGAGAAGTTCCAGGGCCGGGTCACTCCGGAGACCTGGACGCACGGCTCGGCTGCGCAGCGCCGGCAGTGGTTCTACAACGGCTTCCGCACGGGCGACATGGCCCGGTGCAACACTTTCGCCTGAGCGCCCGACTGCCGGGCGTTGTCAGTGGCCGGTGCAAGACTGAGACACAGATCACACCCCTACCGTCGAGCATGAAGGAGTGATCGAGATGTCGCAGTCACCGAGCATCTGTCCGACGCTGGTGTACACGGACGCGAAGGCCGCGATCAAGCAGCTCACCGAGGCCTTCGGCTTCGCCGAGCACGCGGTGTACGAGGACGAGGCAGGCGCGGTGCTGCACGCCGAGCTGACCTTCGGCAACGGCATGGTGATGCTGGGGAGCAAGGGCACCGGCAGCGAGTTCGACAAGCTGATGGAGGGCGGCGGGCCGACGGGTGTGTTCGTCCATGTCGACGATGTCGACGCACATCACAGCCATGCGGTGGAGCATGGCGCGGACATCGTGATGCCGCCGACCGACCAGGACTACGGCGCGCGTGACTACATGGCGCGCGATATCGAGGGCAATGTGTGGAGCTTCGGCACGTACACACCGGGGGCGGAGGAGTCCTAGCCTCCCCCGCCACGCGCCGACATCCGCCGCCGCTCGTCGGCTTCCGCCGCGTTCGGGCCCGGCTAGACGCCTCCGGTGTGCACCTGGAACGCGGCCCGGCGCACGGCCTTGGCCAGGGCCGGGTCCGGGTGCGCGGCAGCCAGCGCGACCAGGACCTGGACGGTACGGGGGTGGCCGCCGGCCCGGACCTCGTCGAGCAGCGCCGGGACCGTGCCCTGCACCGCGGAGTCGAGATGGCGCAGCAGCAGCTGGGGCTCGCCGTGGTCGGCGACGGCCGCCGCGGTGTCCACCCAGAGCCAGGTCGCTTCCTCACGGGTGAGGACCTCGGCGGCGTCCTCGGGGTCCGCTCCCTCGTACTCGGCGAGCCAGAGCAGGACGTAGGGGCGCAGCGAGGGCTCGTCGGCGGCTGCGCGGACGTCTGCCTCGGCGGGGGCGCCGACAACGCGCAGGGCCTCGAAGGCGAGTCCGCGCAGCAGGGCGTCCTCGCCACGTGCGACGCCGAGGAGCTCGGCTACCGCGCTGGAGACGGTGCGGGCCGCGAGCCAGGCGCGGTACTCGGCGCGGGCCGGGCCGGGGGTGAGGCGGGCGCAGCCGCGCAGCATGTCTTCGGCGGGCTGCTCGATATTGCCGGCGGGGCTCTGTGCGGCCACGCAGATCTGCTCGAGCTTGACCCAGACCGCCCAGTTGCCGAGCGGGGTGAGCGTGGCGGACCGGCCCTGGTCCAGGGTCAGGGCGCCGACGGCGGAAAGGCCCTCCAGAGCCCAGTCGAGAAGAAGGGAGACAGGAACGTCCGGCCGGGACTCGGGGTCGGACCCGGGCCCGGACTCGAGCTCGGTCTCCAGCTCGGTCTCGAGCGCGGTCTTGGCCTCGGAGTCGGCGCCGACGGCCCGTGGTTCGGACTGAGGACCGTGGGCGACCTCGCAGCGCTCCTCGCGCAGTTCCACGACACGCTGCTGCAGGAGGTCGAGCAGGACCGGTACGAGCACGGGGCCGGCCGACAGCTGGAGGAGGGAGAGCACCTGGGGGACGGCCTCGACGACCTCGGCGACCGCGCTGGGGGCGACATCGTCGGGCGCGGGATGGACCAGCGACCAGGCGTCGAAGAGGGCGACCCAGCCGCGCAGCACGGCCATGTCGTCACGGTCCCAGGCGCGCAGCCGCCAGCCGGGGCGTGCGGTGTCGCCGTGCAGCTCGACCAGGCCGGCGAGGCGGGCGCGGTCCCAGCCCGCGCGTACCTGGCGCGGGGTCAACTCCAGGGCGGCCGCGGCCCGATCCTGGGCGCGGTCGGCAAGCGGGGCGGTGCTGGGGTCCCGCTCGACGGCGGCCCAGCGGGCGATCCGTACGGCGTCGGCGAGGACCGCCCGCGCCTGGCGGGCGAGCTCGGCGGGGGCCGGCGTGCCCTCGGGAGGCCGCGGGACAGGCCGGGTGCGCCGGGTCGTCACGGCCCGCCGTGCGGCGGCCAGCGATCGCGGGCGGACAAGACGGAGTCTGGAGTTGCGCGCCAATTGCTCATCAGGCTTTCGGGACGTCACGGGGAGCAGTCTTCCCGCTGACAGCCCGAAAGCCCAAACGGAACCTGGTCGGCCGGACTGAGCGGCCGTCCTGCCAGGCATTACCCGTCGGCTGTCCAGGAACTACATCGGGCAGGAACTACATCAGGGGGGTGAGGAAACGGCGGAGGGCTTCCTCGTAGCGTGTCGGGTCGGCGTTCCACATCGCGGCGTGCGGGGCATGCTGGACGGTCTGCAGGCTGATCAGCTGCGGGCGGCGGGCGGCGAGTTCGCGGGACGGAAACCACGGCGCGAGGGTGTCGTCCGGGCCGTGGTAGATCAGCGTCGGTACGCGCATCGTGTCCGGGTCCGCGGCCTCGAGCAGCCGGTCGCCGTGCAGTCCCGTTCTGCCCTGCGCAGCCCTGACGGCGAGCGTCAGCAGCGGCCCCGGGGTGCCCCGGGCAGCGGCCAGATTGCGCAGCGTGGCTTCCCAGTCGAGGACCGGTGAGTCCAGTACGAGTCCGTTGATCCGGTCGCGCAGCGCGGAGTTGGCCGTGGCGTGCAGGGCCATCGAGGCGCCGGTGGACCAGCCGTGGAGGACGATGCGCTGGGCGCCGTAGCGCACGGCGTAGCGGATGGCGGCGTCCAGGTCGCGCCACTCGGAGTCGCCGAGGTGACCGAGGCCGTCCGGGGATCTGGGGGCGCCGAGATCTCCGCGGTAGGCGAGGGCGAGCACCGGGAACCGGTGGGCGTGCAGAAACTTCATGATGTTCATGGGGTGTTCCCGTGTGGCGCCCAGGCCGTGCACAGTGATCACCCAGGTGTCGCGGGCGCCGGGTACGAACCAGGCGGGCAGCGCGCCCAGTTCGCCGGGGATGTCGATATCGCTGTACTTGAGGCCGAGCGCGCTGCCCGGGTCGCCGCTGTGCACCTGCGGGGTGAGCCGCACCCGGGTGCCCGGTTCCAGGCTGCCGTGGGTGACGCGTTCCAGTCGGCGTACGACGGTGTCGGCGGCGTGCGGGACATCGTCGAGGACGGGGCCGACGACCGCGTGGACGTCCGGGCCCTCGATTCCGTACGTACCGGGGCGCAGCGAGGCGAGGCTGCGGGTCAGCGTCAGCCGGCCCGGGGCCGTGGCGTGCACGGTGAGCCGGGGGTCACCGGGCAGGGGCCGGCCGGGCGGCGCCTTGAGCGCGAGGTCGCTGGCGTAGCGGCCGGCCGCTATCGCGGCCGCGCCGACACCGATCAGAGTGGTGACGGCTACCGCCGTCGCTGTTGCCGGGCGCACCGTTCCAGTGTCGGCACCCCCGCGCCGTGCGGCCAGTGGACGGGGGCCGCCGGTGTCTGCGGAGGCCTCCGGCGCCGAGGCGGTCGGCACGTCAGCGGGGCCGGCCGTAGCTCTGAAGCTTGTCCGCCACCTCGTGCAGCTGGGACCGGGAGAGCAGGGTGGGCGAGTAGCCGGGCAGCGCTGCGGCGGTCAGCCAGAGCCGGCACATCCACTCCAGCTGGGCGGTGCGGTCGTAGGCCTGGTCGAGGGAGTCGCCGTAGGTGACCGTGCCGTGGTTCTGGAGGAGGCAGCCGGTGCGGTCCCGCAGGGCGCACAGCATGTTCTCGGCCAGCTCCTCCGTTCCGTACAGGGCGTACGCGGCGACGCGCACGGGGCCGCCGAGGGCGGCCGCCATGTAGTGGATGAGCGGCAGCTCGGGGACGAGGGTGGAGACGGCGGTGGCGTGCACGGCGTGGGTGTGCACGACGGCGACGGCGGTGGTGTTCCGGTAGACCTCGAGGTGCAGCGGCAGCTCGCTGGTGGGGGCGAGATCGCCGAGGACCTGGTTCCCGTCGAGATCGACGGCGACGGCGTCCTCGGGAGTGAGCCGGTCGTAAGGCACTCCGCTCGGGGTGACCAGGACGAGTCCGCCGACCCGTACCGAGACATTGCCCGAGGTGCCTACCACCAGGCCTTCCGCCGCTGTTCTGCGGGCCGTGGCCACGAGGTCTTCCCACGCCCGCTCGATCGCGTCCTGCCGCACCTGATCGGTCATGCGGCGATCCTGTCAGGCGGGGCCGGGAGGCCACAGAGGTCACGGTGACGGAGATCACTCAAATCACCAGAAAAGGCGCCTTCCGCGCCGCCGCTCCCGCCATCGCCGCGGTGATCGGCGAGCGGAGTGACGGATCCTCACTTGCGGACACCGCAAAGCCCGTCTCAGTTCATCTTCCGTTCACCCAGATTAACTACGTTCGCCGAGCCACTGACGTCAAACGATTGCCTGGGTAAATGGAACACATCACCTTGCTGCTCGCGATTGTGATCGCGACAGCTCTCGTGTTCGATTTCACGAACGGTTTCCACGACACCGCCAACGCGATGGCGACGACCATCTCGACCGGCGCTCTGAAGCCCAAGACGGCGGTGGCCATGGCCGCCGCGCTCAACCTCGTCGGCGCGTTCCTGTCGGTGGAGGTCGCCAAGACGATCTCCAGCGGCATCGTCACCGAGTCAGGCATCACACCCGAAGTCATCTTTGCTGCGCTCGTCGGCGCCATCCTCTGGAACCTGATGACCTGGCTGATCGGCCTGCCGTCCAGTTCCTCGCACGCCCTCATGGGCGGTCTGATCGGCGCCACCATCGCCTCGGTCGGCGTCAGCGGCGTCAATGGCGGCACGGTCGTCACCAAGGTGCTGATCCCCGCGATCGCGGCCCCGCTGGTCGCCGGCCTCGCGGCGTTCCTCGCCGCCCGGCTGACGTACAAGATCGGCAAGAACGCCGACGAGAAGGCCACCGCAAAGGGCTACCGCGCCGGCCAGATCGCCTCGGCGGGCCTGGTCTCCCTGGCCCACGGCACCAATGACGCCCAGAAGACCATGGGCGTCATCACGCTGGCGCTCGTCGCCGGCGGCGTCCTCTCCCCCGGCTCCAACCCCCCGATGTGGGTCATCCTCTCCGCCGGTCTCGCGATCGCGATGGGCACCTACCTCGGCGGCTGGCGCATCATCCGCACCCTGGGCACGGGCCTCACCGACCTCCAGCCGCAGCAGGGCTTCGCCGCCCAGACCAGCGCGGCCAGCGTCATTCTCGCCTCCTCCAACCTCGGCTTCTCCCTGTCGACCACGCACTCCTGCTCCGGCGCCGTGATGGGCGCGGGCCTGGGCCGCAAGGGCGGCGTGGTCCGCTGGTCCACCGCCACCCGGATGTTCGTCGCCTGGGGTCTGACCCTGCCGGCCGCGGGTCTGGTCGCCGCGGGCTCGGAGTTCGTGTCCAGGCAGGGCGACTGGGGTGTCGCGGTCGTCGCGGCCTTCCTGATCGGCGCCTGCGCCGCGATCTGGTTCATCTCCCGCCGCCAGGTGGTCGACCACACCAACGTCAACGCGGTGGACGCCGACGCCGAGCCCGCGGGTGTCGTGACCACCGCCATCGCGGCCGTCACCCCGCCGCCGGCCGGCACGCCCGCGCAGGACTTCAAGACCACCATCCCGGCTCCGGCCCCCACCGACTCCGAGCCGACGCAGCCGGCCACGGTGTAAGGACAGATCAGCATGAACATCGACTGGGCAGCTCTCGGCTCCGTCTTCGGCGTGAGCCTCGTCGCCACCGTCGCCCTCGTGGGTCTGTTCACCCTGGGCATCGTCGGCCTGACCAAGCAGGAGTCGGCGGCCGCGCAGGGCGGTTCCGCGGCCCTGGCACGCACCGGCGCGTACGCCTGCTTCGCGCTCTGCGCGGCGGCCGTGGCGTACGGGATCTATCTGATCGTCATCTGACGGCACGGTTCACCGGCTTCACGAGTTGCATCAACCGCTTCACAGGCCGGGCCGGGCACCCCTTCGGGTGACCCGGCCCGGCTCTCGCGTCGCGGGCGACGTGACGGTACGGCCCGTTTTCGACACCTGGCGGAAAACCGCCCCACATGTGTGCCCCAACACACTCTTGCATCGCAGGTCAAAGGCAAGTTGACGGTCGTTCTCGCAGCGTGGTGGACTGCCGAAGCCATCTACGGCGGCAGAAGAGGAAGCCGGTGCAAATCCGGCGCGGTCCCGCCACTGTCACCGGGGAGCAGTCCCCGGAAGCCAGGAACTCTCACCGCCGGTCACGTCGAACCAGGGCGCGGACACCCTGAGTGAGGACATATCGCCATGCCCGGCTGCGGTTCAGTTCCTGCTGTGAGTACGAGGGTCGTTCGAGGCGAAGCGTCGGCCTGAACCCATGCGTGCCGACCGTGAATTCGTGTACGGCGCCACCGCCGGCCTGGCCGGCGACCTGCTGCTCGGCGATCCCCGCCGCGGGCATCCGGTCGCCGCGTTCGGGCGGGCCGCGGGCGCTGTCGAGCATGTCCTGTGGCGTGACCACCGTGGCTGGGGCGCACTGCACACCGCCGTGTGCGCCGGAGGCGCCGCGGGTGCCGCCGCGGTTCTCGCGCGCGGTGTACGGGGCCGCGGCCGCGCATCCGTCGCACTGATCGCCGCGGCCACCTGGGCCGTCGTCGGAGGTACGTCGCTGGGCCGCGAGGCGCGGGCCATCGGCGGCGCGCTCGCCGCCGGTGACGTGGACGTGGCGCGGGAGCGCCTGCCGCATCTGTGCGGGCGCGATCCGCAGGCGCTGGACGAGCAGCAGATCGCACGCGCCGTCGTCGAGTCCGTCGCCGAGAACACCTCCGACGCCGTGGTGGGCGCGCTGGTCTGGGGCGCCGTCGCGGGCGTGCCGGGTCTGGTGGGGTTCCGTGCCGTCAACACGCTGGACGCGATGGTCGGGCACAAGTCGGCCAAATACCGGAGGTTCGGCTGGGCCTCGGCGCGGCTCGACGATGTGGCCGGCTGGCCGGGGGCCCGGCTCACCGCGGGACTCGCGGTTCTCGCGGGCGGGGATGCGCGCGGAGCCGTACGGGCCTGGCGGGCCGATGCGAAGAAGCACCCGAGCCCGAACGCGGGCCCGGTGGAGGCTGCGTTCGCGGGGGCGCTCGGCGTACGGCTGGGCGGGACCCTCTCGTACGGCGGCCGGGTGGAGCACCGTCCCGTACTCAACTCCACCGGGCGCCCGGTGGAGTTCGGCGACATCGAACGCGCCGTACGGCTCTCGCGGCGCGTCGGCTGGCTGACACTGGCGACCTGCGCGGCGGGCCGCCTGGCGGGTCACGCACTGCGCGCGCGGCGCGCGGGAAAGGGGCGGGGATGAGCAGGCGCAGAGGCGGCGGGCTGCTGGTGGCGGGGACCACGTCCGACGCGGGCAAGAGCGTCGTCACGGCCGGGATCTGCCGATGGCTGGTGCGGCGGGGGGTGAAGGTCGCGCCCTTCAAGGGGCAGAACATGTCCCTCAATTCGTTCGTGACGCGCGAGGGCGCGGAGATCGGCCGGGCGCAGGCCATGCAGGCGCAGGCCGCGCGCGTGGAGCCGAGCGCGCTGATGAATCCCGTGCTGCTCAAGCCGGGCAGCGACCGGTCGAGCCAGGTGGTCCTGATGGGCAAACCGGTGGGCGAACTGAGCGCCCGCGGGTTCTTCGGGGGGTCTGAGGGGGCGTCCCCCGGGAAAATGCTGCGCGGTGGGCGGCAGGAGGCGCTGCTCGGGACCGTCGTGGAGTGCCTGGAGGAGCTGCGGGGCACGTATGAAGCCGTGATCTGCGAGGGGGCGGGCAGTCCGGCCGAGATCAATCTGCGGCGTACGGACATCGTGAACATGGGCATCGCGCGAGCGGCACAGCTCCCGGTGCTGGTGGTCGGAGACATCGACCGCGGTGGGGTCTTCGCCTCGTTCTTCGGGACCACCGCGCTGCTCAGCGCCGAGGATCAGGCGCTGGTCGCCGGATACATCGTCAACAAGTTCCGCGGCGATGTGTCGCTGCTGGAGCCCGGTATCGAGATGCTGCGCGGGCTGACCGGGCGGCACACATACGGGATTCTGCCGTACGCCCACGGGCTCGGCATCGACGAGGAGGACGGGCTGCGGGTCTCGCTGCGCGGCGCGGTACGGGAGTCGGTGGTCGCGCCGCCCGTGGGCGAGGACATACTGCGGGTCGCGGTCTGTGCCGTGCCGCTGATGTCCAACTTCACGGACGTGGACGCGCTGGCCGCCGAGCCGGGTGTCGTCGTGCGGTTCGTGGACCGGGCCGAGGAACTTGTCGACGCCGACCTGGTGGTCGTGCCGGGAACCCGGGGCACGGTCAGGGCCCTGGAGTGGCTCAAGGAGCGCGGGCTGGCCGACGCGCTGGCGCGCCGGGCTGCCGAGGGGCGGCCCGTGCTCGGTGTCTGCGGCGGTTTCCAGCTCCTCGGCGAGCACATCGAGGACGAGGTCGAGTCGCGGGCGGGCCGTGTCCAGGGGCTTGGACTGCTGCCCGTGCGGGTGCGGTTCGCGCGCGAGAAGACCCTCGCCCGGCCGGTCGGCGAGGCCCTGGGTGAACGCGTGGAGGGCTACGAGATCCACCACGGCGTCGCCGAAGTACTCGGCGGCGACACGTTCATCTCCGATGGCGACGGACACAGCCTGGACGGCTGCCGGGTCGGCGCCGTCCGGGGTACGCACTGGCACGGATCGCTGGAGAGCGACGGCTTCCGCCGGGCGTTCCTGCGCGACGTCGCCGAGGCCGCGGGCCGGCGGTTCGTGCCCGCGCCCGACACCAGCTTCGGCGCGCTGCGCGAAGAGCAGCTGGACCGCCTCGGCGATCTCATCGAAGAACACGCGGATACGGATGCGCTGCTGCGGCTCATCGAGTCGGGCGCACCCTCAGGACTTCCCTTCATCGCACCTGGAGCGCCATGAGCACCGAGAGCACCGTGCTGTTGCTGTCCACCGCCGATACGGATCTGCTGGCGGCCCGGGCCTCCGGCGCGCCCTACCGCATCGGCAATCCGACCCGTATCGATGTGGCGGAGGAGCTGCCCGCGCTCATCGCGGGCGCGTCCGTCGCGGTCGTACGGCTGCTCGGCGGGAAGCGGGCCTGGGAGGACGGGCTCGCGGTCCTCAAGGCGTCCGGGATTCCGACCGTGCTGCTGGGCGGCGAGGCGGTGCCCGACGCGGAGTTGATGGCCGAGTCGTCCGTGCACGCGGGTGCTGTCGCGGAGGCCCTGCAGTATCTCGTCGAGGGCGGGCCCGGGAACCTCGTCGAGCTGTCCCGGTTCCTGACGGAGGACGTGCTGCTGGCCGGTCACGGTCGTGCCGCGGACGCGCGGGACAGGCACAGTGCCGAGCCGCAGAAGATGCCGGAGTGGGGCGTGCACGGCGCGCGTGCGTATGTGGAGGGGCGGCCGAGCGTCGGCGTGCTCTTCTACCGCGCGCACCAGCTCTCCGGCAACACCGGATTCGTCGACACGCTGTGCGACGCGATCGAGGCCCGCGGGTCCAACGCCCTTCCCGTGTACTGCGGTTCGCTGCGCGGCGCCGACGCCGAGCTGTACGAGCTGCTCGCCAGGACCGATGCGCTGGTCGCCACGGTGCTGGCGGCGGGCGGCACGCGGGCGAGTGACGCCAGCGCCGGCGGGGACGACGAGGCCTGGGACATCGGCGCGCTCGCCGAGCTCAATGTGCCGGTGCTGCAGGGACTGTGCCTGACCTCGTCGAAGGCCACCTGGGAGGCGTCGGACGCGGCCCTGTCCCCCATGGACGCGGCGATGCAGGTGGCGATCCCCGAGTTCGACGGGCGGATCATCACGGTCCCGTTCTCCTTCAAGGAGCAGGGCCCCGACGACGTGCCGGTGTATGTCGCCGACCCGGAGCGCGCCGGACGCGTTGCCGGAATCGCCGTACGCCACGCCCGGTTGAAGCACAAGCCGAACGCCGAGAAGAAGCTCGCGCTCGTCTTCACCGCCTACCCGACCAAGCATTCACGGGTCGGCAACGCCGTCGGTCTCGACACCCCGGCGTCCGCCGTGCGGGTGCTGGACGCGCTGCGCGACGCCGGTTACGCCGTGGAGGGCTACCCCGACAACGGCGACGAGCTGATCCACCGGCTGATCAACGCCGGTGGTCACGATGTGGAGTGGCTGACCGAGGAGCAGCTGGCCGCCGCCCCCGCGCGCGTGCCGCTCGCCGACTACCGCGCCTGGTTCGACAAGCTGGAGCCGGACCTGCGCGACGGAATGCTGGAGCACTGGGGCGAGCCGCCGGGCAGCCTGTACGTCGACGGCGACGAGATCGTGCTGGCGTCCCTGCAGTTCGGGAACGTCGTCGTGATGATCCAGCCGCCGCGCGGCTTCGGCGAGAACCCGATCGCGATCTACCACGACCCCGATATGCCGCCCTCGCACCACTACATGGCGGCGTACCGCTGGCTGGACAACAGCTTCGGCGCGGACGCGATCGTGCACATGGGCAAGCACGGCACCATGGAGTGGCTGCCGGGCAAGGGGCTCGGACTGTCGGCGGGCTGCGGTCCTGACGCGGTGCTCGGCGAACTGCCTCTGGTGTACCCGTTCATCGTCAACGACCCGGGCGAGGGCACCCAGGCCAAGCGCCGCGGTCACGCCACCGTCGTGGACCATCTGGTGCCGCCGATGGCGCGTGCCGACACCTACGGCGACCTGGCCAAGCTGGAGCAGCTGCTCGACGAGTACGCGCTCGTCAGCGATCTCGACCCGACGAAGGCGCCGGCCGTACGGGCGCAGATCTGGACGCTGGTGAAGGCCGCGGAGCTGCACCACGATCTGCATGTCGACGAGCAGCCGGACGACGGCGAGTTCGACTCGTTCGTCATGCACATCGACGGCTATCTCTGCGAGATCAAGGACGTCCAGATCAGGGACGGTCTGCACATCCTGGGCGGCGGCCCGGAGGCCGAGGCCCGGGTCAATCTCGTACTGGCCGTGCTGCGCGCCTCTCAGGTGTGGGGCGGCACGGCGAACGCGCTGCCGGGCCTTCGGGCTTGTCTCGCCGAGCACTTCGGCCTGGTGGAGAAGGAGCTGCTCGGCGAGCCGGGTGCGCCGGTGAAGGTGCCGGTGGAGCTCACGGAGCTGGTCGAGGGCCCCGCACGGACCGGTGCCGACGCGATCGATCTGCTGGAGCAGCTGTGCCGACGGCTCGCGGAGGGCATGGAGGAGCGCGGCTGGGAGGTGTCCGCCGCGGCCGGTCTGGTGGCTGAGGTGCTGGGCAGCGCTGTGCCTTCCGGGGTGACACCCCCTGGACCCCTCTGCCCGGACGCGGTGGCCGTGCTGGGCTTCGCCTGCGCGGAGGTCGTGCCGCGACTGGCCCGTACGACGGACGAGATCGACCATATTCTGCTGGCGCTGGACGGCGGATACGTACCGGCCGGTCCTTCCGGGTCACCGACGCGCGGTCTGGTGAATGTGCTGCCGACCGGCCGCAACTTCTACTCCGTCGACCCCAAGGCGATTCCGTCCCGGCTGTCGTGGGAGGTCGGCCAGGCGCTGGCCGACTCGCTCGTGGCCCGCTATCTCACGGACACGGGTGAGTACCCCAAGTCGGTGGGTCTGACGGTGTGGGGCACATCCGCGATGCGCACCCAGGGCGACGACATCGCCGAGATCCTGGCGCTGCTGGGCTGCCGGCCGGTCTGGGACGACGCGTCGAGGCGGGTCACCGGCTTCGAAGTCGTGCCGGTCGCCGAGCTGGGCCGTCCGCGCATTGATGTGACGGTGCGCATCTCCGGCTTCTTCCGGGACGCCTTCCCGCATGTGGTGGGGCTGATCGACGACGCGGTACGGGCAGTGGCGGAGCTGGACGAGCCGGCCGAGTCCAACTACGTACGGGCGCATGCCGACGAGGACACCGCCGAGCACGGCGACCGGCGGCGCGCCACGGCCCGGATCTTCGGCTCGAAGCCGGGTGCCTACGGTGCGGGGCTGCTGCCGCTGATCGATGCGCGGAACTGGCGCAGCGACGCCGACCTGGCCGAGGTGTACGCGGTGTGGGGCGGTTATGCGTACGGGCGCGGGCTCGAAGGGCGGGCGGCGCGCGGGGACATGGAGACGGCGTTCCGGCGGATCGCGGTCGCCGCGAAGAATGTCGACACCAGGGAGCACGACCTCGTCGACGCCGACGACTACTTCCAGTACCACGGCGGGATGGTCGCGATGGTGCGGCATCTGACCGGTGAGTCGCCCGAGGCGTATGTGGGTGACAGCGCCACGCCGGACCAGGTGAAGACGCGCACGCTGGGTGAGGAGACGCACCGGGTGTTCCGGGCGCGGGTGGTCAATCCGCGCTGGATGGCGGCGATGCGGCGGCACGGCTACAAGGGCGCGTTCGAGATGGCCGCGACGGTGGACTACCTGTTCGGGTACGACGCCACGGCGGGTGTCGTGGATGACTGGATGTACGAGAAGCTCTCCGCGGAGTACGTCTTCGACCCCGAGAACCGCGCGTTCATGGAGAAGTCGAACCCGTGGGCGCTGCGGGGCATCACGGAGCGGCTGCTGGAGGCGGCGGACCGGGGGCTGTGGGCGGAGCCGGACGCGGAGACGCTGGAGCGGCTGCGGGCGACGTATCTGGAGCTCGAGGGTGATTTGGAGGGGGACGCGTGAGGGTTGCGCCTGCAGCGGGCTGCAAGAACCGGGGCTCCGCCCCGGACCCCGCGCCTCAAACGCCGGCGAGGCTTGATTCGAACCGAAGCCCCCTGGTTACGGGAAGGGGCGGGGTGGGGGAATCTCCCCGCCCCAACACGATCGAGGAGTCCGCATGAGCACCCCATACCCCTTCACTGCGATCGTCGGCATGGACGACCTGCGGCTCGGGCTGCTGCTGAATGCCGTCTCCCCCGCCGTGGGCGGTGTGCTCGTGCGTGGTGAGAAAGGGACCGCCAAGTCGACCGCCGTACGTGCGCTTTCCACATTGATCCCGGAGGTTCCGGTGGTCTCCGGGTGCCGGTTCTCGTGCGACCCCGCGTCGCCGGACCCGGCGTGTCCCGACGGTCCCCACGAGCTCGGCGGCGGTGTGGCGCGCCCGGCGAGGATGGTCGAGCTGCCCGTCGGCGCGTCCGAGGACCGGCTCGTCGGTGCCCTCGACATCGAGCGGGCGCTGGCCGAGGGTGTGAAGGCCTTCGAGCCGGGGCTGCTCGCGGACGCGCACCGCGGGATTCTCTACGTGGATGAGGTCAACCTCCTCCACGACCACCTCGTCGACCTGCTGCTTGACGCGGCCGCCATGGGCGCTTCGTACGTCGAGCGTGAAGGCGTCTCGGTGCGGCACGCCGCCCGTTTCCTGCTCGTGGGGACCATGAACCCCGAAGAGGGCGAGTTGCGGCCTCAGTTGCTGGACCGCTTCGGGCTCACCGTCGAGGTCGCGGCCTCGCGGGAGCCCGATCAGCGGGTGGAAGTGGTGCGGCGGCGGCTCGCGTACGACGACGATCCGGCCGGATTCGCCGCTCGCTGGGCGGACGAGGAGTCGGCCCTGCGGGCCCGGATCGTGGCCGCGCGGGCGCTGCTGCCCGACGTCCGGCTGGGGGACGGCGCGTTGCGGCAGATCGCCGCGACCTGTGCGGCCTTCGAGGTGGACGGTATGCGCGCCGACATCGTGATGGCCCGTACCGCAACCGCGCTCGCCGCGTGGGCGGGGCGTACGGAGGTGCTCGCCGAGGATGTACGGCAGGCCGCTCTGCTGGCGCTCCCCCACCGGCGGCGGCGCAATCCCTTCGACGCCCCCGGCCTCGACGAGAACAAGCTCGACGAGACCTTGGAGGAATTCGGCGACGACGATCCGGACCTCGACCCGGACCCCGATCCGGACGGGCCGGGCGGGGGCGGGCAGCCGCCGCAGGGCGGGCCCGAGGTGCCGCCGCAGGGCGGGCCCGAGGTGCCGCCGCAGGGCGATGGCGGACAGGGCGACACGCCCGCGCAGGCGGAGCCGGCCGAGGGTGGTACTCCGCAGGCCGGCGGCGGTGAGCAGCAGCCCGTACGGGCCGCCGAGCCGTTCCGTACGAAGATGCTGAGCGTGCCGGGTCTCGGCGAGGGCGCGGCGGGGCGCAGGTCCCGTGCGCGGACCGAGCACGGCCGCACGACCGGTGCGCGGCGGCCCCAAGGGGCGCTCACCAAGCTGCACTTGGCGGCGACCGTGCAGGCCGCGGCCCCGCACCAGCGGGCGCGCGGGCGCAGCGGCCGGGGTCTGGTGGTCCGCCGGGACGATCTGCGGCAGGCGAACCGCGAGGGACGCGAGGGGAACCTGGTGCTCTTCGTGGTGGACGCGTCGGGTTCGATGGCGGCCCGGCAGCGGATGAGCGCGGTGAAGGGTGCGGTGCTTTCGCTGCTGCTCGACGCCTACCAGCGGCGCGACAAGGTCGGGCTGATCACCTTCCGCGGGAAGGACGCGGAGGTGGCGCTGCCGCCGACCTCGTCGGTGGACGCGGCCGCCGCTCGTCTTCAGACGCTGCCGACGGGCGGCCGTACGCCGCTGGCGGCCGGGCTGCTCAAGGCGCACGACGTGCTGCGGGTGGAGCGTATGCGCGATCCTTCGCGCCGGCCGCTGCTGGTCGTGGTGACGGACGGCCGGGCGACGGGCGGGGTCGATCCGGTGGCGCTGGCGTCGCGTGCGGCGCGGCTGCACTCCGCCGAAGGGACAGCCGCGATCGTCGTGGACTGCGAGTCCGGGCCCGTACGGCTCGGTCTCTCGAGCACACTGGCCGTCGATCTCGGCGGCACCGCCGTCACCCTCGACGAGCTGCGCGCCGACTCCATCGCCGGGCTTGTCAAGGACGTTCAGACTGCAAGGAGGGCCGCGTAATGCCGCAAGGACAGCCGTCCGTCGTACCGGACGACGGACTCACCACCCGCCAGCGCCGCAACCGCCCGCTCGTCGTCGTCCACACGGGCATCGGCAAGGGCAAGTCGACGGCCGCGTTCGGGCTCGCGCTGCGCGCCTGGAACCAGGGGTGGCCGATCGGGGTGTTCCAGTTCGTCAAGTCCGCGAAGTGGAAGGTCGGCGAGGAGAACGCGCTGAAGGTCCTCGGTGCCTCCGGCGAGGGCGGTCCTGTCGACTGGCACAAGATGGGCGAGGGCTGGTCGTGGGTGCAGCGCGACAAGCAGCTGAACAACGAGGAGGCGGCGCGCGAGGGCTGGGAGCAGGTCAAGCGCGATCTGGCGGCCGAGACGTATCAGCTGTATGTGCTGGATGAGTTCGCGTACCCGATGCACTGGGGGTGGGTGGACACGGACGAGGTGATCTCGGTGCTCCGGGACCGGCCGGGGACGCAGCATGTGGTGATCACCGGCCGCAACGCTCCGGCGGAGCTCATCGGGTTCGCCGATCTGGTGACCGACATGTCCAAGGTCAAGCACCCGATGGACACCGGTCAGAAGGGGCAGCGGGGCATCGAGTGGTAGCACGTCTCGTCATCGCCGCGCCGTCTTCCGGCAGCGGCAAGACCACCGTCGCGACGGGCCTGATGGCGGCCTTCGTCGCGGCGGGCCTCTCCGTGTCCCCGCACAAGGTCGGCCCCGACTACATCGACCCGGGCTATCACTCGCTCGCCACGGGACGCCCGGGGCGGAATCTGGACGCGTATCTGTGCGGTACGGAGCTGATCGCCCCGCTGTTCGCGCACGGCGCGGCGGGCTGCGACCTGGCCGTGGTCGAAGGCGTGATGGGGCTGTACGACGGGGCGGCGGGAGCCGGTGAGCTGGCGTCCACCGCTCAGGTCGCGAAGCTGCTGCGGGCGCCGGTGGTGCTGGTGGTGGACGCGTCCTCGCAGTCGCGGTCGGTGGCGGCGCTGGTGCACGGTTTCGCGTCCTGGGATCCGCAGGTGCGGATCGGGGGCGTGATTCTGAACAAGGTGGGGTCGGAACGGCACGAGGAGCTGCTGCGGGAGGCGCTGGACGAGTCGGGGGTGCCGGTGCTGGGGGTGTTGCGGCGGTCCGACTTCGTGGGGACGCCGAGCCGGCACCTGGGGCTTGTGCCGGTCGCCGAGAGGCGGGCGGAGGCGGTGGCCTCGGTGGAGGCGATGGCGGAGGCGGTACGGGCGGGGTGCGATCTGGAGGCGCTGCTGGGGTTGGCCCGCAGCGCGCCCGCGTTGCCGGATGCGCCGTGGGACCCGGGGGTGGCCTGCGGCGCTGTTCCCCTACCCGCCCCTTCCCGCAACGGGGGCTCCGCCCCGGACCCCGCGCCTCAAACGCCGGCGAGGCTGAAAATGTCGGCCGGGCCGCACAATCAAGCCCGCCGCGGGCCACTCGTCGCCGTCGCCGGCGGGCCCGCGTTCACGTTCTCCTATGCCGAGCACACCGAGCTGCTTGCCGCCGCCGGCGCGGAGGTCGTCACGTTCGACCCGCTCCGGGACGAGCAACTGCCCGACGGGACACGGGGGCTCGTCATAGGCGGCGGCTTTCCCGAGGTGTACGCCCCCGAGCTGTCCGCCAACGACGCGCTGCGCAAGGCCGTCGCCGAGCTGGCACACTCCGGCGCGCCGGTCGCCGCCGAGTGCGCCGGGCTGCTGTATCTCGCACGCGCCCTGGACGGAATGCCGATGTGCGGTGTCCTGGACGCCGAGGCGCGGATGTCGCAGCGGCTCACACTCGGCTACCGGGAGGCCGTCGCGGTGAGCGACAGCGTCCTCGCGGCGGCCGGGACACGGATGCATGGGCACGAGTTCCACCGCACGGTCGTCGAGCCGGCCGCAGGGCCCGACCCCGCGTGGGGGATGCACCGGCCCGAGCAGCGCGTGGAGGGATTCGTGCAACAGGGCGTACACGCGAGCTATCTGCATACGCACTGGGCGGCCACGCCCGGCATGGCACGCAGATTCATTGAAAGGTGCGGGGCATGAGCAGCAGGCTGATCGGTGTCGGAGTCGGGCCCGGCGACCCGGAGTTGGTGACCGTGAAGGGCGTACGCGCGCTTCGGGAGGCCGATGCCGTCGTCGTACCTGTGATGGCCGGGTCCGACGGGACTGATGGGGGTGAGCCCGGACGCGCCGAGGCGACCGTCCTGCACTACGTGGGCGCGGAGAAGGTCGTACGCGTCGTCTTCGCGCTCAACGAGCGCACCGACCGTGGCCGTCGTGAGGCCGCCTGGGACGCCGCGGGCAAGCGTGTCGCCGAGTTGCTGCGCGCGCACGGGTCCGTCGCCTTCGCGACGATCGGCGATCCCAATGTGTACTCGACGTTCACCTATCTCGCGCAGACCATCTCCGAACTGGTCCCGGGTACCGCCGTGGAGACCGTGCCCGGCATCACCGCCATGCAGGATCTGGCGGCCCGCAGCGGCGCCGTCCTCACCGAGGGCACCGAGCCGCTGACCCTGGTGCCGGTGACCGCTGGAGCGGCCGTGCTCAAGGACGCCCTGAAGGGACCCGGCACGGTCGTCGCGTACAAGTTCGGGCGGCTCGCCGCGGAGGTGGCCACCGCGCTGCGCGAGACGGGACGTACCGAGGGCGCGGTGTGGGGGTCGGCGCTCGGGCTGCCCGAGGAGTCGATCCGGCCGGCCGCGGAGCTTGCCGAGGGAGCGCTGCCGTACCTCTCGACGCTGATCGCGCCGGCGCCGCGCGACGGTGGCCGCGGAGGCAAGCTGTGAGTTCACCACTCTCCTCGCTCGGCGGGCCGCTCGGCGGGCCGTTCGGCACGTCACTCGGCACGTCACTCGGCGAGGCCGACCAGCAACCAGATGAAGCCCACGCCTCCCGCCGTGCACAGCAGGGTGGAGCGGGCGGGGTGGGTGTGGTGTGCCTCGGGGAGGATCTCGGCCGCGGCGAGATAGAGCAGGGCGCCGCCGAAGAAGCCGAGATAGCTGCCCAGAAGTTCGGCCGGAATCGTGAACAGCAGCGTGGACGCCGCACCGACGATCGGAGCGAGTGCGTCCGCGACGAGCATCGCGATCGCCTTCCTCCGCGTGTTCCCGTACAGGCTGGTGATCGTGTACGTGTTGAAGCCGTCCGCGAAGTCATGGGCGATGACGGCGAGCGCCACGGCCGCGCCCATACCGCCACCCACCTGGAACGCAGCGCCGATGGCGACGCCGTCCATCAGGCTGTGGCCGACCATCGCCGCGGCCGCCGTCAGCCCCACCTGGGGCACTCTCTCGTCCTCGTCCGCGCCGTGCGCCGCCTGACGGACGGCCAGCAGCCGTTCCACCAGGTGCGCCGCCAGGAAGCCGCCGACGAAGAGCAGCAGCCCCTGCGGCACCCCGAACACCTTGTTGCCGGCCGCCTCCACTGCCTCCGGCAGCAGGTCCAGGCCGACCACGCCGAGCATCAGCCCGCCGGCCAGGCCCAGTACGAGGTGGCGGCGGTCGGTGACGCGTTGCGCCGTCCAGCCGCCGAACAGCGTCATCAGGAACGCGCCGAGCGCGACGAACACCGCCATGCGCCCTTGCTAGCGGATTGACCCGTCTCTTCGCACCATTCCGATCGAGATCCGCCCGAATCACCCGAATGACCCGAGAGGACCCCCGCTCATGGCCGATGCCGCCACCCACGGCAAGGTGACCTTTGTCGGCGCCGGCCCTGGCGCCGCCGATCTGCTGACGTTCCGCGCCGCGCGTGCCATCGCCGACGCCGACATCGTCATCTGGGCGGCGAGCCTGGTGCAGGCCGACGTCCTTGACCACGCCCGCGAGGGCGCCGAGATCCTCGACTCGGCGGCCATGTCACTGGAGGACGTCGTCGCCGTGTACGAGCGGGCGCTCGACGAGGGCCTGCGGGTCGCCAGGATCCACTCCGGCGACCCCGCCCTGTGGGGCGGCACGCAGGAGCAGCTCGACCGGTGTGTGGACCTCGGCCTGGAGGTCGAGATCGTGCCGGGCGTCTCGTCGTTCTCGGCGGTCGCCGCGATCGCGCAGCGCGAGCTGACGATCCCGGAGGTCGCGCAGTCCGTGATCCTGACCCGGCTCGGCGGCGGCAAGACACCGATGCCGCCGGGCGAGGAGGTACGGGAGTTCGCGCGGCACGGCACGACGATGGCGCTCTTCCTGTCGGCGGCGCGCTCGGGCCAGTTGACGCAGGAGCTGCTGGAGGGCGGCTATCCGACGAGTACGCCGGTGGTCATCGCGTACCAGGCGACCTGGCCGGAGGAGCTGATCCTGCGCTGCACGATCGGCACGCTGGAGGAGACGGTCAAGGAGCACAAGCTCTGGAAGCACACGCTGTTCCTGGTCGGTCCGGCGCTGGCGGCTTCCGGGACGCGCTCGCATCTGTACCACCCGGGGCACTTCCACGGCTTCCGGAAGGCCGACCCGGCCGCCCGCAAGGCGCTGCGCGCGCAGGGCGCAACGCCATGATCACGGTCATCGGTACGGGGACGGGCGCGCCGCTCTCCGTACGCGACGCCGAGGCGCTCGCCGAGGCCACGCTGCTGGTGGGTGCCCGGCGGCATCTGACGGCGGCGTGCCGTGCGGCCGATGTACCCGCCGACGCGGAACAGCTGGTGCTGGGGCCGCTCGCGCCCGCGCTGGACGTGATCGAGAAGAGGCTGGCCGGCGGCGGGGCCGGCGTGGTGGTGCTGGCTTCGGGCGACCCCGGATTCTTCGGGATCGTACGGGCGTTGGCCGAGCGTTTCGGCGCGGACGCGCTGGACGTACGGCCGGGGGCGCCGTCGGTGGCGGTCGCCTTCGCGCGGATCGGGCTGCCGTGGGACGACGCGGTCGTCGTCAGTGCGCACGGCCGTGATCTGCGGACCGCGGTCAATGTGTGCCGTGCGCATCCCAAGACGGCTGTGCTGACCGGTCCCGGCTCGGGGCCCGCGGAGCTGGGCGCCGAGCTGGCGTACCGGGCCGCGGAGCGGACGCTGGTGGTGGCGACGGCGCTCGGCGACCCGGAGCACGAGCGGATCGAGCGGATGTCGCCCGCGGAGGCGGCGGCGCGTGAGTGGGACGCGGTGAGCGTGGTGCTCTGCCTGGACGAACGGCGGGCGCTGTCGCCGGTGCAGCGGACGGTCTCGGTGCCCATCGGTCCGGACCGGTGGGCGCTGTCCGAGGGAGAGTTCGAGCACCGCGACTCGATGATCACCAAGTTCGAGGTACGGGCGCTGGCGCTGGCGCGCCTCGGGCCGCGTACGGGCGACCTCGTGTGGGACATCGGCGCGGGGTCCGGTTCGGTGGCGGTGGAGTGCGCGCGGTTCGGCGCGGCCGTGGTGGCCGTGGAGAAGACCCCCGACGGCGTGGAGCGGATCCGCGCGAACGCGGCCGCGCACGGTGTGGACGTACGGGCCGTGCACGGCGCGGCGCCCACGGTGCTGTCTCATCTGGCGGACCCGGACGCGGTGTTCATCGGCGGCGGCGGCGCGGAGCTGCCCGCGATCGTCACCGCGTGCGCGCGGCGGGCCCGGCGCACGGTGGTCGTCGCGCTGGCCGCGCTGGACCGGGTGGCGGCGGTACGGGGCGCGCTGGCCGCCGCCGGGTTCGTGTCCGACGGCGTACTGCTGCACTCGTCACGGCTGGCCCCGCTGCCCGGAGATGTGACACGGCTGGCGTCCGCCAACCCCGTCTTCCTGCTGTGGGGCGACCGCCCCGCGGATTCGGTGAACGAAGGAGCAATTCAGTGATCGGCCTGATCTCCGCGACGGCGGCGGGCGCCGCCGCCCGCGACCGGCTGGCCGCGGCCTGGCCCGGCCGCACCCGGGTCTACGAGGGCCCGGTGCGCGAGTCGGTGGAGCGCGCGTTCGCGGAGTGCGAGCAGCTGGTGTGCTTCCTGGCGACGGGCGCGGTGGTACGGCTGATCGCCCCGCTGCTCTCGGACAAGTCGGCGGACCCGGGCGTGGTGTGCGTGGACGAGGGGCAGCGGTACGCGGTGTCGCTGCTGGGAGGCCACGGCGGCGGCGCGAACGAGCTGACGGCGGAGGTCGCGGACGTCCTGGGCTGCACCCCGGTGGTGACGACGGCGACGGACGCGAGGGACATCCCTGGTCTGGACACGCTGGGCCTGCCGGTGGAGGGCGCGGTCGCGGCGGTGACGCGGGCGGTGCTGAACGGCGAGCCGGTGGCGCTGCGGGCGGACGCGGTGTGGCCATTGCCGCCGCTGCCGCCGAATGTGGGTGCCGACGTGGCTGCTGACGGTGCCGCCGTCCTCCGGGTGACCGACCGGCTCGTCGAACCGGGCGCACAGGAAGCCGTGTTGCGGCCCGCGTCGCTCGTCGTCGGGGTCGGAGCGTCCAAGGGTGCTCCCGTCGAGGAGGTGCTCGGGCTCGTCGAGGAGTCGCTGCGTGACGCCGGGCTCTCCGTACTGAGCGTCGTGGAGCTGGCGACGGTCGACGCGAAGGCGGAGGAGCCCGGGATCGTCGGGGCCGCGGAGCGGCTCGGAGTGCCGGTCGTCACGTACGCGGCGGACGAGCTCTCCTCGGTCACCGTGCCGAACCCGTCCGATGCGCCGCTCGCCGCCGTGGGGACGCCCTCGGTCGCTGAGGCCGCCGCGCTCGTGGGCGGCGGCGAACTCCTGGTCCCGAAGCGGAAGTCGAGCCCCGAGGGGCGTGCGGCGATGGCGACCTGCGCGATCGTGCGCAGGCCGCCGCGCGGCCGGCTGGCCGTGGTCGGGCTCGGGCCCGGGGCCCGCGATCTGGTCACCCCGCGCGCCACCGAGGAGCTGCGGCGGGCCTCCGTACTGGTCGGGCTCGATCAGTACGTCGACCAGATCCGCGACCTGCTCAGGCCCGGCACGCGCGTGATCGAGTCCGGCCTCGGGGCGGAGGAGGAACGGGCCCGTACGGCTGTCGCCGAGGCCCGCGCCGGGCATGCGGTCGCGCTGATCGGGAGCGGTGACGCGGGTGTGTACGCGATGGCCTCGCCCGCGCTCGCCGAGGCGTCCGACGACATCGACGTGGTCGGCGTACCGGGCGTGACCGCGGCACTCGCGGCAGCCGCGATCCTGGGGGCGCCGCTCGGGCACGACCATGTCTCGATCAGCCTGTCCGATCTGCACACGCCGTGGGAGATCATCGAGCGCCGGGTGCGGGCCGCCGCGAAGGCGGACATCATCGTCACCTTCTACAACCCGCGCAGCCGCGGCCGCGACTGGCAGCTCCCGAAGGCGCTGACGATCCTCGCCGAGCACCGGGAACCGGGGACGCCGGTGGGTGTCGTGCGCAACGCGTCGCGCGTGGACGAATCCAGCCGCGTGACGACTCTCGCCGGACTGGATCCGGCGACGGTGGACATGATGACGGTCGTGACGGTCGGCAACACGGCCACGCGCGAGATCGCGGGCCGCATGGTGACGCCGCGCGGCTACCGGTGGCAGTCGTGAGGGCCCGCGGCGACGCGCTCGCGGTCGCGGAGGCGTGCGGGGCGCGTGTGGTGTGCCCCGGCAGCGAGGCGGCCGCCGACTGGGCACCCCACCACGCGGGCGCGGACGCAGGCACGGGCGCAGCCCCGGGCACGGGCGCTGACGCAGGCACGGGCGCTGACGCAGGCACGGGCGCAGCCCCGGGCACGGGCGCAGCCCCGGGCACGGGCGCTGACGCAGCCCCAGGCACGGGCGCAAGCGCGGGCGCAGGTGCTGACGCAGGCGCAGCCCCAGGCACGGGCGCAGGCGCAGGCACGGACCACCACGGCCGACCCATGTTGCACCCCGGCAGCGCCCAGGCCTGTCCCCCATCGCCGGCGACAGCCGGCACCGCACCCTTCACCCACCGCCGCCACTCCGGAGTCGCCTCGTGACCCGCGTCGTCCACCCCATCGAGCAGGAGTCGTTCCGGCGGCTCCGGTCCCGGCTCGATACCAGCGGATTCCAGCCACTGACGCGGGCCGTCGTGGAGCGGGTCATTCACTCCGCGGCCGATCTCGAGTACGCCACCGATCTCGTCTGCGACGAGGCCTCCCTCGTCGCCGCGCACGACGCGCTGCACACCGGTGCGCCGGTCGTCGCCGATGTCGAGATGGTCGCCGCCGGGATCACCCGGCGCGAGACCGTCTGCCGGCTCAAGGACGCCGAGTCCGGCCCGGGGCTCACCCGTTCCGCGCACGCGATCCGTCTCGCGTACGAGCAGGTCGGGCCCGGCGCGATCTGGGTGATCGGCTGTGCGCCGACCGCTCTTGAGGAGCTCCTCGTCCTCGACGCCGCTCCCGCGCTCGTCATCGGGCTGCCCGTCGGTTTCGTCGGCGCGGCCGAGTCGAAGGCCGCGCTGCGCGAGAGCGGGCTGCCGGCCGTCAGCAACGTGTCCGAAAAGGGCGGCAGCGCGGTCGCCGCGGCCGCGCTCAATGCTCTGCTGTACCACCCCCACACCAAGGAGAACGCGTGACCACCCCGCCCGCACTGCTGATCGCCGGCCACGGCACCCGCGACGAAGCCGGGGCCGAGGCCTTCCGGGACTTCGTACGGGAGCTGGGGCGGCGCCATCCCGAACTCCCCGTCGCGGGCGGCTTCATCGAGCTGTCCCCGCCGCCGCTCGGCGACGCCGTCACCGAACTGGTGGAGCAGGGCGTGAACCGCTTCGCCGCGGTGCCGCTGATGCTGGTGTCGGCGGGGCACGCCAAGGGCGACATCCCGGCGGCGCTGGCCCGCGAGCGGGAGCGGCACCCCGGGATCTCGTACACCTACGGCCGCCCGCTCGGCCCGCACCCGTCGCTGCTGCGTGTCCTGGAGCGGCGGCTCGACGAGGCGCTGGGCTCCACGGTCCGTACGCCCTCCGACCGCGCCGATGTGACGGTGCTGCTGGTGGGCCGCGGTTCGACCGACCCGGACGCCAACGCCGAAGTACTCAAGGCGGCCCGGCTGCTGTGGGAGGGGCGGGGGTACGCGGGTGTGGAGACGGCGTTCGTCTCCCTCGCCGCCCCCGATGTGCCCAGCGGTCTCGACCGGTGCGTGAAGCTGGGGGCGCGCCGGATCGTCGTACTCCCGTACTTCCTGTTCACCGGCATCCTGCCGGACCGGGTGCGTCAGCAGACGCAGGGCTGGGCGGCGGCGCATCCCGAGGTGGAGGTGGTGTCGGCCGATGTGATCGGCCCCACCGAGGAGTTGCTGGACCTGGTCATGGAGCGCTACCGGGAGGCCGTCGCCGGCGACATCCGGATGAACTGCGACTCCTGTGTGTACCGGATCGCGCTGCCTGGCTTCGAGGACAAGGTGGGCATCCCGCAGCAGCCGCACTTCCACCCGGACGACGACGGTCACCACCACGGCCAAGGCCACGGCCATCACCCACACGGCAGCCATGCGCACTCACACTGACGCATACGATCTGCGCCACCACGGTGACGCGGAGGTGCGGGGCGCGCACCTCACGGACCTCGCGGTCAATGTCCGGGCCGGCACCCCCCCGGACTGGCTGCGCGAGCGCATCGCCTGCTCGCTGACGACCCTGGCGGCGTATCCGGACGGGCGGGCGGCGCGCGCGGCGGTCGCGCAGCGGCACGGTGTGCCGGTGGAGCGGGTGCTGCTGACGGCGGGGGCCGCGGAGGCATTCGTGCTGCTGGCCCGCGCCCTGACGGTACGTCAACCACTGGTCGTGCACCCGCAGTTCACGGAGCCGGAGGCGGCGCTGCGGGACGCGGGCCACGAGGTGGCGCGGTTGCTGCTGCGCGAGGCGGACGGCTTCCGGCTCGATCCGGCGGCCGTTCCCGACTCGGCGGACCTGGTGGTGATCGGCAATCCGACGAACCCCACGTCCGTACTGCATCCGGCCGCCGACATCGCCGGACTGGCCCGCCCCGGACGGGTGCTGGTGGTCGACGAGGCTTTCATGGACGCGGTGCCCGGCGAGTCCGAGTCGCTCGCGGGCCGGACCGACGTCCCGGGTCTGGTGGTGCTGCGCAGCCTCACCAAGACCTGGGGTCTTGCCGGTCTGCGGATCGGCTATGTGCTCGCCGGGCCGGAGACGATCGAGGCGCTGGAGCGGACCCAGCCGCTGTGGCCGGTCGCCACGCCCGCGCTGGCCGCGGCCGAGGCGTGTATGGAGCCGGCCGCGCTCAGCGAGGCCGCGCAGGCGGCGCACGGGATCGCGACGGATCGGGCGCATCTGCTGGCGGGGCTTGCGGAGTTCGAGGAGGTACGGGTGGTGGAGGCGGCGGAGGCTTCCTTCGTCCTCGTCCATGTGCGCAGTGGCGCCGAGGTGCGGGAGCGGCTGCGCGGTCTGGGCTTCGCGGCCCGGCGCGGTGATACGTTCCCGGGGCTCGGGCCCGACTGGCTGCGGCTGGCGGTACGCGACCGGGCGACCACCAACCGCTTTCTGCAGGCGCTGGACCAGGCGCTCACCATGGTCGGCGGCTGAGTCGGCGGCTGACGCCCCGCACAGCCTTGCGTGCGGGGCGCCGTAGGCCGGTGTCAGCTCCTGGACCGTGCGCGGGCCAGCACCGTCGCGGCGCCACCGGCCGCCAGCAGCAGGACCGCGCCGCCCGCGAGGTACCGGGTTGTGGTGCTGCCGCCGGTCTCGGCGAGGTCCTCCTTGGCGGGGGCCTCGCCGGACTGCGCCCGCACGCCGTGGCTCGGCCCGGGGGACGGTTCCCGCGCGGCGGACGGCGCGGGCGACTCGCAGGTCGCCTCGGCGAGCGTGACCGTGCCGTTGACCTCGGCGACGTTCAGCTTGAGCGGGTTGACCGACACCTTCAGCTCGAGCGCGGTGGCGGCGGCCGTACGGGACGTGGTGTGCCGCTTCGACAGATCGAGCGTCACCTCGCCGACCCCCGGCACCGCGACCCGGGTGGTGCCGCCGGTGGAGAGCGTGACCTTCTTGCCGAGCACGGTCACCGGGCCGAGCAGATTCGACTCGGCCACCGGCTGCTTGCCCGCCTCGCAGACGGCCTTCGACGTGACCTCCTCGACCTCGACGAGCGCGAGCAGCGGCAGTCCCGGCACATGCAGCCCGGCGCGGGCGAGGTTGGTGTAACCCTCGGCCCGGTGCCGGTCGGCGGTGGCCTTCGCGGTGGCGATGTCCGCACGCAGCACCTGGAAGGGCCTGCCCTGGTCGACCCCGTCCAACTGCACGGTCAGCGCGGTCTTCTCGGCACTGGCAGGGGCCTGCACCTCGTTGAGCGTGGCCTTGAGCGGGACGTTGACGGTCTTGTTGAGCAGGGACACATCGAGCCCGGTACGGAGCACGGCCGCACTTGCCCGTCCCTCGCCGCCGCCCCCGGTGGCATGCGCCGGGGCGGCGAGGACGGCGATGGCCAGGGGGCCTGCGACCAGCGCGGTGGCGGCCGTCGCGGCGGCCCAGCGGCGTGCGGGCATGCGGAAGGTGTGGCTGTTCAAGGTGGTGGAACCCCTACAGGAGACTTGGCGCCGCGCCCGCCCCCACGGGGACGCATGGACGGTGGCGACTTGAGACACCGGAATCCTTGCGCACCGAGAGTGAACTGACAGACACCTGACGTGAGTTCACCCCAAAGTGGGGTTTCCATGCCCGGCATTCGATTGTTGAGGTACGAGTGTTCCCGCGGGGCCACCCCTGTCACCGCGAACGGATGAGTTCGCCGTTCAACCGCACCGCCCCGCGCGTGAAGTGCTTCGACGAGCGGTGCAGTCTCGGTCACGCTGGGTCACCGTGCGCCGCGCCACAGGGAGCGGCGCCCCCTCAGCCGACCACACGGCCGTTGAGGATCACGCGCCGCGGCGCCGCCAGAGCCCTGACGTCCGCCCGCGGATCCGTGTCGTAGACCACCAGGTCCGCCGGCGCGCCCTCCTCCAGCACCGGGCGGCCCAGCCACTGACGTGCTCCCCAGGCCGTCGCGGACAGCGCCTGGAGCGGCGGGATGCCCGCCTTCACCAGTTCCGCCACCTCCGCGGCGACCAGACCGTGGGCCAGCGAGCCGCCCGCGTCCGTACCGACGAAGACCGGGATGCCCGCGTCGTACGCCGCGCGCACCGTGTCGTAGCGGCGCTCGTACAGCCTGCGCATATGGGCGGACCAGTCGGGGAACTTCGCTTCGGCGCCCGCCGCGAGGTCCGGGAACGTCGCGATGTTGACCAGCGTCGGGACGATCGCGACGCCCCGCTCCGCGAACAGCGGGATGGTGTCCTCGGTGAGCCCCGTGGCGTGCTCGATGCAGTCGATGCCCGCCTCGACCAGGTCCCGGAGCGCCACCTCGGCGAAGCAGTGGGCGGTCACCCGCGCGCCCAGCCGGTGCGCCTCGGCGATCGCCGCGGCGACCTCGCCACGGGGCCAGCAGGCGGTCAGATCGCCCGCGTCCCGGTCAATCCAGTCGCCGACGAGCTTGACCCAGCCGTCGCCGCGCCGCGCCTCCTGCGCGACATACGCGACGAGGTCGCCCGGCTCGATCTCGTGGGCGTAGTTACGGATGTAGCGGCGGGTGCGCGCGATGTGCCGGCCCGCTCTGATGATCTTCGGCAGGTCCTCGCGGTCGTCGATCCAGCGGGTGTCGGAGGGCGATCCGGCGTCGCGGATGAGCAGCGTGCCCGCGTCCCGGTCGGTGAGCGCCTGCTTCTCGCTGGTCGTCTCGTCGACCGCGCCGTGATGGTCAAGACCGACATGGCAGTGCGCGTCGACCAGACCGGGCAGCGCCCAGCCCTCGACGGTCAGCGCCTCGGCGCGCGGCCGGTCGTACGTGATCCGGCCGTCCACCGCCCACAGCTCGTCCCTGACGTCGTCGGGACCGACGAGCACCCGCCCCTTCACATGCAGCACCACGTGATCGCTCATGTCCAGCACTGTACGAGGCGCTGAGTACCCTCGGCGCAGTAGGCCGAACACACCTTCGCGAAGAGAGCACCACCGTGACGCATCCCCTCCTCGATCCGGCCCCGCTGACCGCCGCGCACTTCGCGGCCATCGAGGGGCGGGTCGCCGCACTGCTCGACACCGAGCAGGACGTGGTGATCATGCAGGGCGAGGCGCTGCTCCCGCTGGAGGGCTGCGTCCGCGGCGGTGCGCGGCCGGGATCGACCGCGCTGAACGTGGTCACGGGACCGTACGGGCAGACCTTCGGGAACTGGCTGCGCGACTGCGGGGCGAGCGTCGTCGACCTCGAGGTGCCCTTCCACGCCGCGGTGACCGCGGCACAGGTGGAGCAGGCGCTGGCCGCGCACCCGGAGATCGACTTCGTCTCTCTGGTGCACGCCGAGGCGGCGACCGGAAACACCAACCCGGTGGCGGAGATCGGCGAGGTGGTACGCCGGCACGGGGCGCTGTTCATGCTGGACGCGGTGGCCTCGGTGGCCGCCGAGCCGCTGCTGCCGGACGTCTGGGGCGTGGACCTGTGTGTGATCGGCGCGCAGAAGGCGATGGGCGGCCCGGCCGGGGTGTCCATGGTGTCGGTGAGCGGGCGCGCCTGGGAGCGGTTCGCCGCCAACCCGGCCGCACCCCGGCGCTCGTACCTCTCCCTCCTCGACTGGAAGGAGCGCTGGATCGACGGCGGCCGCAAGGCGCTGCTGCACGCTCCCGCCCAGCTGGAGATGCTGGCGCTGGAGGCCTGTGTGAAGCGGATCGAGGCGGAGGGCCTCGATGCGCTGATGGCACGTCATGCCTCGGCCGCGGCGGCCACGCGCGCGGGCGCACTGGCGCTCGGCGGCGGTCTCGAGCCGTACGTCCGCGAGGCGCGGGAGGCGGCGCCGGTGGCCACAACGCTGCGTTCCCCGGCCGGAGTCGACGCCTCCGAGCTGGTCGCGAAGGCACTCGCGGCCGACCCGTCGCTGCCGCTGATCGCGGGTGGCGGGTCGCTGGCCAAGGAGATGCTCCGGGTCAATCACTACGGCGTGGACGCCACTCGCGGCACGGTGCAGTCCTCGCTGGCGGCGCTGGGCGCGGCTCTCGGCGGGTCGGGTGTGGCGGTGGACCTGGAGGCGGCCCGGCGCGCGGTCACCGAGGCCTGGCGCTGACCCGTGCTCTTCTCGGCGAACAGCATTTCTCCGGGAACTAAAGTCGGCGTTAATTGAAATAGACGGGAAGCTGCTTTATTACGAGCAGCTTCCCGTATTCTTCTGCCCCCGTTCCACGATCCTAAACACCAAGGTTTCGACAGGATCGAACGACGTAATTCGGGCGGATCTCGAGAGAGTTACCGACGTGTGACCGACTCCACAACGCGTCCGATTCGCCCCGCTAATTCCGGCGCAAAAGCCCCGAAAGCACCCCATCGCCATGCCGACGCTCACGCCCGCGCGATAACACAAAGAGGCACAGCACCCAACCCCTTCCCTCGATGCATTTTCTGAATTTGCTCGGTAAATTTCCTCTGCATGACCGCCGCACAAGAAGACCTTGTACGAGCCAAGACCCCGAGCGAATTCCTGGAGATCGCCACCCCACGAGTGGAGGACGGAGCCGCGATCTGGCGCATCGCCCGCGACTCCGAGGTCCTGGACCTCAACTCCTCGTACAGCTACCTGCTGTGGTGTCGCGACTTCGCCGCCACCTCCGTGGTGGCGCGCGGCTCCGACGGTGAGCCCATCGCCTTCGTCACCGGCTACGTACGTCCCGACCGCCCCGAGGCACTCGTCGTCTGGCAGGTTGCCGTCGACCATGCGCACCGCGGCCGGGGACTCGCCGGCGTACTGCTGGACGCGCTGACCGCCAGGGTCACCGACGGCCCCGGGATCCGTGAGATCGAGACGACCATCACCCCGGACAACACCGCCTCCGACCGCCTTTTCACCTCCTACGCCCAGCGCCACGGGGCGCGGCTGGAGCGCGAAGTCCTCTTCGACGGCGAGCTGTTCCCCGAAGGAACGCACCAGCCGGAAGTGCTCTACCGCATCGGCCCCCTCTCCGCCTGACCCCCCACATCTGGAGACTGCTGTGACCATCACCCCGCCCGCCCTGAGTGTCTTCGAGACCCTGGAGTCGGAGGTGCGCAGCTACTGCCGCGGTTGGCCCGCAGTGTTCGACCGCGCGCAGGGCAGCTACCTCCACGACGAGGACGGCCACACCTACCTCGACTTCTTCGCCGGCGCCGGATCGCTCAACTACGGGCACAACAACCCGGTGCTGAAACGCGCGCTGATCGACTACATCGAGCGCGACGGCATCACGCACGGCCTCGACATGGCCACCACGGCCAAGCGCGCGTTCCTGGAGTCGTTCGAGAATGTGATCCTGCGGCCGCGCGACCTGCAGTACAAGGTCATGTTCCCCGGCCCGACCGGCACCAACGCGGTCGAGTCGGCGCTCAAGCTGGCCCGCAAGGTGAAGGGGCGCGAGTCCGTCGTCTCGTTCACCAACGCCTTCCACGGCATGTCGCTGGGCTCGCTCGCCGTCACCGGCAACGCCTTCAAGCGCGCCGGCGCCGGTATACCTCTGGTGCACGGCACGCCGATGCCCTTCGACAACTACTTCGACGGCCAGGTCCCGGACTTCCTCTGGTTCGAGCGACTGCTCGAGGACCAGGGCTCAGGACTCAACAAGCCGGCTGCCGTCATCGTCGAGACGGTGCAGGGCGAGGGCGGCATCAATGTCGCCCGCGCCGAGTGGCTGCGTGCCCTGCAGGACCTGTGCCACCGCCAGGACATGCTGCTGATCGTCGACGACATCCAGATGGGCTGCGGCCGTACCGGCGGCTTCTTCTCCTTCGAGGAGGCCGGCATCACGCCGGACATCGTCACCCTGTCGAAGTCCATCAGCGGCTACGGACTGCCCATGTCGCTCTGCCTGTTCAAGCCGGAGCTGGACATCTGGGAGCCGGGCGAGCACAACGGCACCTTCCGCGGCAACAACCCGGCGTTCGTCACCGCCGCCGCCGCGCTCAACACCTACTGGGCCGACGGCCAGATGGAGAAGCAGACCCTGGCGCGCGGCGAGCAGGTCGAGCGTGCGCTGCTGGCCATCGTCGAAGAGAGCGGGGGGACCGGACTGAGCTTCCGCGGCCGCGGCCTGGTGTGGGGCCTGGAGTTCGAGGACAAGGCACGTGCCTCGGCGGTCTGCGCCCGCGCCTTCGAGCTGGGGATGCTGCTGGAGACCTCGGGCCCGGAGAGCGAAGTGGTGAAGCTCCTGCCCGCGCTCACCATCTCCCCCGAAGAGCTGGACGAGGGCCTGCGCATCCTGGCCCGTTCCGTCCGCGAGACGGCCTGACACCCCCGTACGAGAAAGGCAGCAACTCACCGTGATCGTCCGATCGTTCAAGGACATCGAGAACACCGAGCGCCATGTGAAGGCCTCTTCCGGCACCTGGGAGAGCAAGCGCATCGTGCTCGCGAAGGAGAAGGTCGGCTTCTCGCTCCACGAGACCGTGCTGTACGCGGGTACGGAGACGTCGATGTGGTACGCGAACCACATCGAGGCCGTGCTCTGCGTGGAGGGCGAGGCCGAGCTCACCAACGACGAGACCGGCGAGACCCACTGGATCGAGCCCGGCACGATGTACCTGCTGGACGGCCATGAGCGCCACACCATGCGCCCCAAGACCGATTTCCGCTGTGTCTGCGTCTTCAACCCGCCGGTCACCGGACGGGAGGACCACGACGAGAACGGCGTCTACCCGCTGCTCACCGAGGAGGGCTGAACGATGACCACCGCCCCTGTACGCACCGACCTGTACCCGACCCGCGGCGCAGCCGAGATGACAACCCCGCGGCAGGACCCGGTCGTCTGGTCCGCGCCCGGAGCGCCGGGACCGATCGTCCCGTCCGCGCTGATGGGCTTCGAGCGGGACGGCTTCCTGACCGTCGACGAGCTGATCACGCCGGACGAGGTCGCGCTCTACCGCGCCGAGTTGGACCGGCTGGTCGCCGACCCCGCGGTACGTGCCGACGATCGCTCGATCATCGAGCCGAAGTCCCAGGACGTGCGCTCGGTCTTCGAGGTGCACCGGCTCAGCGAGATCTTCGCCGGTCTGGTGCGCGACGAGCGGGTGGTGGGCAGAGCCCGGCAGATCCTCGGCTCGGACGTGTACGTCCACCAGTCCCGTATCAATGTGAAGCCGGGCTTCGGCGCCTCGGGCTTCTACTGGCACTCGGACTTCGAGACCTGGCACGCCGAGGACGGTCTGCCGAACATGCGCACCGTCTCCGTCTCGATCGCGCTGACCGAGAACCGGGACACCAACGGCTGTCTGATGATCATGCCCGGATCGCACAAGACGTTCCTCGGCTGTGCGGGCGAGACGCCGAAGGACAACTACAAGAAGTCGCTGCAGATGCAGGACGCGGGCACTCCGTCGGACGAAGCGCTGACCCGGTACGCCGACCGGCACGGCATCCGGCTCTTCACCGGCCGGGCCGGGTCGGCGACCTGGTTCGACTGCAACTGCATGCACGGCTCCGGGGACAACATCACCCCGTACCCGCGCAGCAATGTCTTCATCGTCTTCAACAGCGTGGAGAACGCTGCGGTGAAGCCGTTCGCGGCGCCGGTGCCCAGGCCGGAGTACATCGGGGCGCGGGACTTCACTCCGGTGCGGTAAGCCACTTCCGGCCGGCGGCCGGCCCGCGGCGAAGCCGCCATGGGACACAGCATCGGGGCGCGGGACTTCACTCCGGTGCGACAGCCCCGCGACAGCCCGTCCCGTACGGGAAGGCCCGGCGCCCCTCTCTCGGAGGGGGCCGGGCCTTTTCCGTGCCAACTGCCCTACAGCGCCGGGTAGTCGATGTAGCCCTTGTCGTCACCGCCGAAGAACGAGGCCGTGTCCGGGGTGTTGTACGGGCCTTCGGCCTTGAGCCTGGCCGGCAGGTCCGGGTTGGCCAGGAACAGCGCGCCGAAGGCGAGGATGTCCGCGATGCCGTCCTCGATCAGCCCCAGCGCCCCGTGGTCGGTCGGGCCCTCGGTCGCCGGGTTGAGGATGAAGGTGCCGCTGAACTGCTTGCGCAGCGCGAGCGTCACCTCCCTGAATCCCGGGACCATCTCGACGACATGCAGATAGCCGAGGCCGAGCGGCTCCAGCTCCTTGACCAGCGCGGGGTAGGTCGCCTCCGGGTCGGTCTCGGCGATGTCGTTGTACGCGTTGCCGGGAGAGACCCGCAGTCCGGTCCGCTCCGCGCCGATCGCCTCGGCCACCGCCTTCGTCACCTCGACGGCGAAGCGAATGCGGTTCTGGACGGAGCCGCCCCACTCGTCGGTGCGCAGGTTGGTGTTGTCGGCGAGGAACTGGTGGATGAGGTAGCCGTTGGCGCCGTGCAGTTCGACGCCGTCGAAGCCTGCTTCTATGGCGTTGCGGGACGCGGCGACGAACTCGCCGATGACGGCCGGGATTTCGGCGGCGGACAACTCGCGCGGGGCGATGAAGTCCTTGGGGCCCTCCTGCGTATAGAGCTGCCCGGCGGCGGCTACGGCGGACGGAGCCACGCTCACCAGCTCCTGGTCCGGCCAGAGCACCGGGTGGCCGATGCGTCCGGCGTGCATGATCTGGGCGAAGATCTTCCCGCCCTTGGCGTGCACGGCGTCGGTGACCTTGCGCCAGGCGGCGATCTGCTCGTCGCTGTGCAGGCCCGGAGTGTTCGGGTAGCCCTGGCCGAGGACCGAGGGCTGGATGCCCTCGGTGATGATCAGGCCGGCCGATGCGCGCTGGCCGTAGTACTCGACAGTGGAGTCGGTGACGGTGAGCCCTTCGCCGAACGCCCGGCTGCGGGTCATCGGCGCCATGGCGATCCGGTTGCCGAGCTGTGTGCCGGACAGGTCGATCGGGTCGAATGCGGTGGTCATGAAAGCTCCCCAGAATTTACGTGGTCGGCCAAGTAAGCGCGCCGAGAGTCACTGTAGACCATTAATTGGCCGACCAAGGTAAAGTTTTTGGGGACACTGTCCACCAGACAGTCGCCACCCCTCCTGAGGAGGCCCCGATGAAGCCCGAGACCGCGGCCGACCCCGTCTGTACCGAGGCGCTGCCGAGCTCCGCGCTCGGCGGCCCCGTCAGCCATGCCGTCTCCCGGGTCGCCCGGCTGCACCGTATGGCGGCGGGCAAGCTGCTCAGGGGAGCCGGCCTCTACCCGGGGCAGGAGTTCGTGATGATGCATCTGTGGGACGCGGGCCCGGTGCGCCAGTCCGAGCTGATCAAGGCCGTCGAGCTCGACCCCTCCACCGTGACCAAGATGCTCCAGCGCCTGGAGCAGGCCGGACACGTCCGCCGCTGCCCCGACCCGGGCGACCGGCGCGCGGTGCTCGTCGAGGCCACGGAGGAGAGCTGCGCCCTGCACTCCGCGGTGCAGGCGGCCTGGGCGAATCTGGAGGAGCACACGCTCGCCGGGCTCGACCCGGACGAGCGCCGGGAGCTGACCCGGCTGCTCGGGAAGGTCGAGGAGAACCTCTGCGTCCAGACCGCGGACTGCCCCGGTCAGCCGGACAGGACGTCGAGCACCCAGTCCACCTCGGCGGCGGAGTTGTAGAGGTGGAAGGCGGCGCGCAGATTGCCCGCCCGCTCCGCGAGGGTGATCCCCGCGCGGGCCAGTTCCGGGACGCGGTGGCCGAGCCCCGGCACGGCGACAATGCCGGACTCGCCGGGCACCGGTTCATGGCCCAGCTCCGAAAGCCCCGCCCGGAACCCCCGGGCGAGCGCGGTGTTGTGGGCGTGTACGGCGTCGATTCCGGTCTCCTCCAGCAGCGCCAGTGACTGCCTCGCGCCGTGGTACGAGAGGAAGGCGGTGGGTTCGTCGAACCGCCGGGCCGAGTGCGCCAGCTCCTCGATGGGTCCGTAGGTGGTCCCCCACAGAACCTCGGCGGCGAAGGTCCCCGCATGGATCGGCACCAGGGTCTGCTGCGCCTCCTCGGTCACGGTGAGGAAGGAGGCGCCGCGGGGGCAGAGCAGGAACTTGAAGCCGCCGGTGACGGTGAAGTCCCACGCGCCCGCGTCCAGCGGCAGCCAGCCCGCCGACTGGCTGGCGTCGACGAGCGTACGGGCGCCGTGTGCGGCCGCGGCGGCCCGGACCGCGGGCAGATCGGCGATCCGGCCGTCGGCGGACTGCACCGAGGAGAAGGCCACCAGCGCGGTGCCCGGACGCACCGCATCGGCCAGCTCGTCCAGCGGTGCGTACCGCAGCTTGAGATCCCCGCGTACCAGGAACGGCGTGATGACCGAGGCGTACTCTCCCTCGGGGAAGAGGACTTCCGCGCCGGTCGGCAGCGAGCTCGCGATCAGTCCGACATGCACCGAGACCGAACCACCGACGGCGACCCGCTCCTCGTCCACACCGGTGAGGCGTGCGAAGGACTGCCGGGCGGCGGTCACCTCGGAGAAGTCACCGGCGCCGCCCGGCCGCCCGGCCGCGAGCTCCTCGGCCAGCGCGGTCACCGCCGCGACGGTCCTGCGGGGCAGCAGCCCGCAGGTGGAGGTGTTCAGATACGTCGTGTCCGGCGCGAACTCGGCGCCGCCCAGGGTCTCCATGGGATCACCCTGCGATGCTCTCAACGCCTGGTCAACCGCCAATTGTTGAGGGGAACCATTCAGCAGCGCTCAAGCATGGGCTCCGGGCTGCGGAACCTCGCACGAGCCGTCGGTGTCACAGGCGGCGGCGTCCGCGCCGATCGGGGTGATCGCCCGGCCCTGCCACGCCTGCTCCAGCGCCTGGGTGAAGACCTCGGCCGGCTGGCCGCCGGAGACGCCGTAGCGGCGGTCGAGGACGAAGAACGGCACACCGGTCGCGCCCAGCTCGGCGGCCTCGCGCTCATCCGCCCGTACGTCGTCGGCGTACGCGTCCTCGTCGGCAAGGACCGCCCGGGCCTCGTCCGCGTCCAGACCGGCCTCCACGGCGAGCTCGAGGAGGATCCCGGCGTCGAAGACCGACCGCTCCTCGGCGAAGTTCGCCCGGTAGGCGAGGTTCAGCAGCTCGTCCTGGCGGCCGCGGGCCTTGGCCAGGTGCAGCAGCCGGTGGATGTCGAAGGTGTTGCCGTGATCACGGCCCTCGGTCCGGTATTCGAGCCCCTCGGAGCGCGCGTTGGAGGCGACGTGCTCCTCCATCGACTGCGCTTCCTCGATGGTGCGCCCGTACTTCTTCGCCAGCATGGGGATCACCGGGCCGGTCTCGCCCTTGGCGCGGTTGGGGTCGAGCTCGAAGGAGCGGTGCACCACCTCGACCTGGTCGCGGTGGGCGAAGGCCGCGAGTCCCTGCTCGAAGCGCGCCTTGCCGATGTAGCACCAGGGGCAGGCGATATCGCTCCAGATCTCGACGCGCATCTTCTTCATCACTCCAGGGTCGTACGGTGCGGAGGCCACCTCCGCCAAGAGGTGAACGCGCACCGGGACTGCCTCATTCCGCGGAGGCCGCCTGTGTGAGGTGCAGCACGATCGATTGCCGGGACCGAATTCCCAGACCGAATACCCGGTCGGAGGGGCGTCGGTGTTCGCGGCCGGCCCTGACACCAGGGCCGGCCGCATGTGCGTCTCGCCGGGGCGGGCCTATTCCTCTGCGAAGATCTCCTCTGCGCAGGATGCGGTGATGGTCCGGGCGAGCCAGTGCCGCAGGATCTCGGGATCACTGCAGCTGGTGATGCGTTCGCGGGCGCCGACGGGAACGGCGATGTCGCGCTGCTCGAGCAAGAGCAGGATGCTCTGCGCGATGCCCTGGGCGCGGCCTTCGTCTCGGATCTCTTCCGAGAGGGGTGAGGTGTAGAAGGAGAGGTCCACGACCACCAGGTTCCTCCAGTGTTGTGCGGCCGGGAGTCTGCCCAGGCCTTGTGCTGTGAGTTCGACGATGGGGTCTGCGATGGTTTCCGGTGTGTCCCGCAGTGCGGTGGAGAGTGCTTTGAGTATGGCACCGATGCCCGGATCCGCGGCGTGCGTGATGGCCGACAGGGTGGCGAGTGCCAGGTCCTTCCGGGCCTCGGCCGTGTCGGTGATCCGCGGCATGTTGTGAGGGCCGGCGACGAGGGGCGCAGGGTGAGGGCGGGCCATTGGGGCGGGCCGATATGGGTGGTGCGGGAGGCCCATTCGGCGGTGGTGCGGTCCTGGCAGACGACCAGCAGGAGGGGCTGGAGTTGGTACTTCGTGTGCAGGTAGGACAGGTAGTAGGCCCAGCTGGCGGGTTTGGCGGGGTCCCTCTTGCCCTGGGCTTCGACGGCGAGGAGGAGCGAGTCGCCGTCTTCGGTGTCGAGTCGTAACAGGGTGTCGACGCGGCGTTCGACCGGCCGTGCCTCAGTGAGGTCGGTGGGCATGACGGTGACCGAGGTGGGTGGGGCGAAGTCGACGCCCAGCGCTTCGGAGACCCGGGAGAAGAGTCCGGGGTACTCCTGGAAGATGCGGTGCATCGCCTCGTGAGGTGAGCTGACCATGCGGGTCCTTGTCGGTTACGGGGTGGTGCGAGTCGAGCGGCAGAAGTGTCAATGGCACATGCCGATGGCGACTCTCGTGGCGAGCGTAGGAAGACAAGGCGGTCTTGGCTCGGGGAAGTTGAGGCAGTTCACTCGCAAGAGTGGGCGTGGCGGGTGTGCACTCGGGCTTCGGTACGAGGTCCAGTTCGGCCCGCACCGTCTCGCGGGGGACAGGTCCCCGGCGTCACACCTCACCGTCCGCCGGCGCTTCGACCAGGAGCGGCCCGCGCCCCGAGTCCTCGTCGGGGGACGACTGTTGGGCTTGAGGCTCGGAAGTCCCGCGCCGCGCCAAATGGGGCCGGGAAGCGCTCCCTCGGGCCGGTCCGGTGGTGGCGGTCGTCGTGCTGACGATTCTGTACCGGATCGGCATGCCGAGAGTGCCGCTAGGCGCGCGGCACTGTGAGGCGAAGCACCAGGTGGGTGTCGGCGCGCGGCTCGTCCGGGTCGGGGAACCAGTCGTGGTGCGCGTAGAAGGACTGGGCGCGCCTGTTCTGCTCGAAGACCTCGAGGCGGGCGGTGCGGACTCCGGCGCGCTGCCAGGACTCGACGCAGGCCGAGTGCAGGGCGGTGCCTATGCCGCCGCGCCACCGCTTCGGGTCCACATGGAGCTGGGTGAGTGTCATGACCGTATCGACCTCGCGGAAAGCGGCGACTCCGGCGACGGTCCCGTCCTTCTCTGCGCAGAGCACCGCGCCGCGCTCGATGGCGGCGGCCCAGCCCGCGCGGGTGCGGGCGCGCTCGGCGGGGCCGTCGAAGGCGTCGTCAGGGATGTGGCCGCGGTAGTAGCTCGCGCGGGCTTCGGCGTGGAGGGCGGCGATGGCATCCAGGTCGGCGGGAACGGCTGTTCTGATCATGGTGGTGGGGACGCCGGGAGATCAGCCGGCGGTTGCGACCCGGCTGAAGGCGGCCCGGTAGGCGCTCGGTGTGAGGCCAAGGCGGCGCTGGATGTGCTGGCGCAGCGAGTCCGCCGTGCCGAGCCCGCTGGCGCGGGCGACCTGGGCCATGGGCAGGGTGGTGGTCTCGAGGAGTTCGCGGGCGCGTTCGATGCGCTGGTGGAGCAGCCACTGCAGGGGGCTGCGGCCGGTCTCCGCGTGGAAGCGACGGGTGAGGGTGCGGATGGAGACGCCGGCGTTGCGGGCGAGGTCGGTGAGGGTGAGGGGCTCGTCGAGGTGCTGCATGGCCCACGCGCGGGTGCAGGCGAACGAGACTCCGCGTTCGGCCGGCAGCGGGGTGTCGGTGAACTGGGTCTGGCCGCCGGGGCGTACGGGGGCGACGAGCGCGAGGCGCGCGACGTTGTTGGCGACGGCAGCGCCGTAGTCGGTACGGATGATGTGCAGGCACAGGTCGATCCCGGCCGCGTAGCCGGAGGAGGTCATGAACTGCCCGTCCTGCACATAGAGAACGTCCTCCTGAAGGTCGACGGCCGGGAACCGGTCGCCGAGTTCGCGGGTGTACGTCCAGTACGTCGTCGCCGCCCGGCCGTCCAGCAGGCCCGCCTCGGCGAGCGCGAACGCGCCGGTGCAGATGGAGGCGATCCGCTTGCCGTCGGCGGCGGCCTTCCGCAGCGCGTCCAGGATCCGCGGGTCGAGTGCCTCCCGGGAGCCGGTGCCCGCGACGATCACGGTGTCGGAATCGTCCATGGCGTCCAGGCCGTTCGGGATCTGCACATCGAGGCCGCTGCTGGTGGTGACGGGTCCGGGGTCGACGGTGCAGAACACCGTCTCGTAGCCGGGCGCCCCGTCCACCTGCACCTTCGCGAAGAGCATCTCGGGCGTTGCGATGTTGAACATCGACACGGGCGGGGCGGCGACGACGGCGACACGGTGCACGGGCTGCTGGGGCGGCAGGGGCTGCGCGGAGTACATGGCCAGATCCTCCGGACGTATGGCATTCAGGCCACTACTGTAGGCCGCCGTCGATCCCGAGGATGGGGGCCATGTCAACGAACACAGCCCCTCAAACCGCCTCCGCCGACCCGGATTTGGCCCCGCCGGGCCGCAGACCCTCGCCCGTGCTCGCCCTCACCGCCGCGCTCCTCGGCTTCGCGCTGATCACGCTGGACACCTCCGTCGTCAATGTCGCGCTCCCGGTGATCGGCTCGGTTCTCGGCGGCGGCATGTCGGGCCTGCAGTGGGTCCTGGACGCGTACACGCTGGCCTTTGCGGCCATGCTGCTGTCCACGGGTGCGTTCTCGGACCGGATCGGCGCCGGCCGCGCGTACGCCGTGGGCATCGCTCTGTTCACCGCCGCATCGGTGGCCTGCGGTCTGGCGCCGAACCTGGGCGTTCTGATCGGGTCGCGAGTGGCGCAGGGGCTCGCCGCCGCGGTGGTCCTGCCGACGACGCTCGCGCTCGTACGCCAGGCGTACACCGATCCGCTGCAGCGGGCTCGTGCGGTGTCGCTGTGGGCGGCGGGCGGTACGGCGGCGATGGCGCTGGGCCCGGTCGCGGGCGGTGCGCTGATCACGGCCTGGGACTGGCGCGGCATCTTCTTCATCAATGTGCCGCTCGGCCTGGCGGGTCTCGCGCTCGCGACCAGGGTGCCGCGCTCGGAGCGGCGGCCCGCGCCGCTGGATCTGCCGGGGCAGCTGGCCGCGGTGGTGGCGCTTGCCGCGCTGGCGTTCGCCGTGATCGAGGGCGGGCGGCTCGGTCTTGTCGCGCTCGGTGTCACTGCGGTGAGTGCGTTCGCGTTCGTACGGATCGAGGCGCGGCAGCCACATCCGGTGGTGCCGCTCGGGCTGTTCCGCACCCGTACGGTCGCGGTGGCGATCGCGGCCGGGTGCGCGGCGAGTGTCGCCTTCTACGGGGCGATCTTCGTCTTCAGTCTCTACTTCCAGCAGGTACGCGGAGAGCGGGCGCTGGCCGCGGGGCTGCTGTTTCTGCCGATGACGGCGCTGATCGCGGTGGTGAATGTGGTGTCGAGCAAGCTGGCTGCCCGCTTCGGTGCCGGGCTGCCGATGGTCCTGGGACAGCTGCTCGCCGCGGCTGGAGCACTGCTGCTGCTTCTGGCCGGCGCGGACACGCCAGTGCTGCTGGTGTCCTTCCTGCTGGTGCCGCTGGCGCTGGGCTGCGGGCTCGCGCTGCCGCCGCTGATCGCCACCATGATGGACGCGGTGCCGGCGGAACGGGCCGGACTGGCGGCGGGTGTGCTGAACGCCGGGCGCCAGACCGCGGGCGGGCTCGCCATCGCGGTCTTCGGCTCACTGGTCGCGGACGGCTTCGTCTCCGGGCTGCGGATCAGCATGCTCGTCAGCGCGGTGCTGCTGGCGGTCACCGCGGCGGCCACGGCGCGGCTACGGCTGGGCCGTTGAGCCTGCGGCGGGTCACGATCCGTCGCGCAGCCCCTCGGGCCAGCCCTCGCGGAACTCGATCCGGTCGAAGGTCACCACACAGCCCTCGCCCACCGGGGACTGCGCCAGGAAGCCGACGAGCGCGGCCCCGGCCTGCTCCTCCGTCCCGAGGGCGAAGATCCGCACAAAGGTCCAGTGCTCGCCGTCCGTCGAGGCGTGGAAGGCGAAGGCCTTGCCGGTGCGGCTGATCCGCAGCCATGCGCTGTCGCCCGCCACCTCGAAGGAGTTGGCGTCGTCGGAGTGGCCGCGGGTGACGACCGTGCAGATGGTGGGCTTGTCCGGGGAGAGTTCCAGGCAGAGCTTGGCCCACTCCCGCTCGCCGACGTGCAGATAGAGGACACCGGCGTCGAAGGCCGCGGCGAAGCCGACGGTGACCCGGGCGATGAGCTGGAAGTCGCCCTCCGGCGCACCGAGCAGGCGGGGCGCGTCGGAGACGGGCTCCAGCGCCTCGCCCGCGGGCGGTACGAAGCGGTCCTGCCTGGCTCCCGCCCAGCCGGTCAGCACCCCTTTCTCGTACGACCAGTTGGCGTCGGGGCCGTAGGAGCGCAGCGGGAAGGGGAGCTCGGGCAGGTCGATCGGCTCGGTCACCGGCTCAGCTTCCCGGAGTTTCGAGGCGGCCGTCCACCCGACGCGGCAGCCCCAGCGGGTTTTCGTCGCGCAGCTCGGGCGGGAGCAGCGCCTCGGGCGTCGTCTGGTACGTGACCGGGCGCAGCCAACGCTCGATCGCGGTGGCCCCGACCGAGGTGGAGCCGGAGGTGGAGGCCGGGTAGGGACCGCCGTGGTGCTGGGCGGGGGCGACGGCGACACCGGTCGGCCAGCCGTCGACCAGGACGCGGCCCGCGAGCGGGGTGAGTTCGGCGAGCAGCTCCGCGCCCCGGCCCTCGCCCGCGGCCTCAGACTCGGAGAGGTGCAGGGTGGCGGTGAGGTTGCCGGGCAGTCGGCCGAGGACCTCGGTGATCTCGGCCTCGGACTCGTACCGCGCGACGACCGTGACCGGGCCGAAGCACTCCTCGAGCAGCAGGTCGTGCGGCCCTTCGGCGGCCAGCAGCCGGGCCGGCACGGAGAGGAAGCCGGCGCTCACGGTGTGATCACCGCCCGCGCCGGGCGTGATCGGGGCCTCCACCTCCGGGAGTTCGGCCCGTTCGCGTACGCCCTCGACGAAGGCGCCGCGCATCCGGTGGTCGAGCATCACGCCGGGCTCGGTCTCGCTGACTGCCGCCGTCAGCGACTTGAGCAGCCGGTCGCCCACGTCGCCGGCGGGAGCGAGCACAAAGCCGGGCTTGGTGCAGAACTGGCCCCCGCCCAGCGTCATCGAGCCCGCGAGCCCGGCGCCGAGCTGCTCGGCCCGCTCGCCGGCGGCCGCCTCGGTGATCACAACGGGGTTGAGGGAGCCGAGCTCGCCGTGGAAGGGGATGGGGGTGGGCCTGGCGGCCGCGGCGTCGAAGAGCGCGCGCCCGCCGCGTACGGACCCGGTGAAGCCGGCGCCCGCGACCAGCGGGTGCCTGACCAGCTCGACGCCCGCCTCGAAGCCGTGGACGAGGATCACGACGTCTTCGGGCAGGCCGACCTGGTGGGCGGCCCTGCGCAGCACGGAGGCGCACAGTTCGGAGGTGCCGGGGTGGTCGGGGTGGGCCTTGACGACGACCGGGCAGCCGGCCGCGAGCGCGCTCGCGGTGTCTCCGCCGGGTACGGAGAAGGCGAGCGGGAAGTTGCTGGCGGCGTAGACGGCGACGACGCCCAGCGGGATCTTGAAGCGGCGCAGATCGGGCCATGGCGGCGTACGGCTGCCGTCCGCGTGGTCGATGTGGATGTCGAGGAAGGCGCCCTCGTCGACGACCTCGGCGAAGGCCCGCAACTGGGCAGTGGTGCGGGCGAGTTCACCGGTCAGGCGGGTGGGGCCGAGCGCGGTCTCCGCGTCGGCGGCCTCGATGACATGTTCACCGGCCTCGTCGAGCAGGTCGGCGGCGGTGCGCAGCAGCCGCGCGCGTACACTCCGGTCGGCGAGTGCGGGGCGGGCGGCGTGTGCGGCGCGGACCGCGCGGTCGATCTCCTCAGTGGTTGACTCGACCGCAACCTGCTCACGCGGCTTCCCGGTTCGGGGGTCGACACTCCAGACTGGTGCTGCTGCCACCGCGGCTTCCTTCCGGTCTTCTGCCATCCCTCAGGATTTGTTCGGTATTCTGAACAGTGTTCCCGATGGTGAATATATGGGGACTCTATTTCCGGGCGTTCTGCGCGGTCAAGAAGGGGCGAAGAGCAATGTCAACTGCGGATTCCGGCGGAGCACAGGTCAAGTCCGCGGTGCGGACGGTGGAATTGCTCGAGTACTTCGCCGGGCGCCCCGGCATGCACTCCCTCGCCGCGGTCCAGGAGGCCGTCGGCTACCCCAAGTCCAGCCTCTACATGCTGCTGCGCACCCTGGTCGAGCTCGGTTGGGTGGAGACGGACGCGACGGGCACGCGGTACGGCATCGGCGTGCGCGCCCTGCTGGTGGGCACCTCCTACATCGACGGCGACGAGGTGGTCGCGGCCGCCCGCCCCACCCTGGACCGGCTCTCCGACGACACCACCGAGACCATCCACCTCGCCCGGCTCGACGGCACCAACGTCGTCTATCTCGCCACCCGGCAGTCGCAGCACTATCTGCGCCCCTTCACCCGCGTCGGCCGCCGGCTGCCCGCGCACTCCACCTCGCTGGGAAAGGCGCTGCTCGCCACCCACAGCGACGAGCAGGTGCGCAAGATGCTGCCGGAGACCCTGGCGTCGCTGACCGAGCACACCATCACCGACCGGGAGAAGCTCATCGAGGAGCTGCACCTCGTCCGCGAGCAGGGCTACGCCGTGGACCGCGAGGAGAACACCCTCGGACTGCGCTGCTTCGGCATCGCCATTCCGTACCGCACCCCGGCGCGGGACGCCATCAGCTGCTCGGTGCCGGTGGCCCGGCTGACCCCCGGCCATGAGCAGATGATCAAGGACGCGCTCTTCGACGCGCGCGACCGGCTGACGCTGGCGACCCGGAGGCTCTGAATGTCCCCATTGTCCCCGCGCGTCACGCTGCGCAACGTGACCGACAGCGATCTGCCGGTCTTCTTCCGGCACATGAGCGACCCCGAGTCGAACCTGATGGCCGCCTTCACCAGCAAGGACCCCACCGACCGGGCCGCTTTCGACGCCCACTGGGCGCGGATCCTCGTCTCCGACGCCGTCATACGGACCGTTCTCGCCGACGATGTGGTCGTCGGCCACACCGCGGTGTACGGACCGCCCGAGGAGCGCGAGGTCACGTACTTCATCGACCGCGCGTACTGGGGCCGCGGCGTGGCCACCGCCGCGCTGCGCGCGCTGATCGAACTCGTACCGCAGCGTCCGCTGCACGCCCGCGCCGCCGCCGACAACGCCGGCTCGATCCGGGTCCTTCAGAAGTGCGGATTCTCCGTGACCGGCGAGGACCGGGGTTACGCGCATGCCCGCGGCGCCGAGACCGACGAGGTGCTCCTCACCCTGGCGGGCTGACCTTCTCCGCCGCACGGCGGAGAGGGATCGTCGCAGCGCAGGAGGTGCGGGGCTCCCGGAGCCGGGAGCGTAAGGGGCATGAGCCCGCACAGTGTTCCCCGGTCCCGCCCCTTCCCGAAGGCGGGGGCAGGCCCCCGCACCCCCGAGCGCCGGCTTCGCGGCGCACCCGAGCGGCACAGCCCCGCACGCCGACTGCTGCGGGCGCTGACCATCGCCTCCTGCGTCCCGTATCTCTCGCTCAAGATCGCCTGGATCGCGGGCAGCAGGATCGGCATCCCCGACGGCAGTGTGCTGCTTGAGCACCGCGGTCTGATGGCCGCGGCCAACAGCGTCACCGTCCTGATGGACGGCGCGGTCATCGTCCTGGCGCTGCTGCTCACCCAGGCATGGGGCCGCCGGGTCCCCGCCTGGCTCCTCGCCACGCCCATCTGGATCGCGGGCGGTCTGCTCGCCCCGATCATGGTCGGCTTCCCGGTCCAGTTGCTGACCCACGCCGTCACCGGAGCCCGGTCCCAGCCGGCCGGGGACGAACCCTTCCTCGACGAGTGGGTCTTCGGGGTCGTCTACACGGGCTTCATCGTCCAGGGCCTGGCCCTTGGAAGTCTCTTCGTGCTGTACGCGCGGGAGCGCTGGAGCCATGTGTGGCGGGGCCGGGTCTGGGACCTGCCCGGGGCAGCCACCGGGCGGACGGTGAAGGTGACCACCGTGGCCGCCGCCGTGCTCGCGCTCTTCCCCGCCACGATGCGCCTGCTGTGGGCCTGCGGCGCGACAACCGGTCTCTCCGCGACGCGGATCGAGCAGCGTACGGCCGACTTCTATGTGCTCGAAGGGATCAGCGCCCTGTTCGTGGCCGTCGCCGTGGCCGGAGCACTGCTGCTCGCCTTCCGCCTGGGCCCCGCACTGCCGCTGAAGGTTCCGCTGGCCATGGCCTGGCTGGGCTCGGGCGCGGTGGGCTGCTGGGGCATCTGGTTGCTGATCGCCGCGGTGCTGCCGGGAGGCGAAGAAGGCGAGCGGGCATCGGGGTTGATGGCTCTGACCTACGCTGTGGGCATGATCGTCGGTCTGCTCGTCGTCACCGGGACCGCCTCGTTCCTGCGGCGGCGCGGCGCGTGAAGAGAGTGCTGGGGGAGTTCGGCCGGGCGCTGTTCGGGATGCGGGCCAGGCTGCGCTGGCTCCATCTGATCCTGGGCGGCGCCCTGTTGATGCCGTACTGGCTGGTGGGCACGGTGGTCGTCGGCCCCCTCGTCGGCGCCGAGAGCATATTCTCCAACTCCGTTGCCCTGCAGTTCGGTGCGTACGGAATCGCCCTGCCGATAGCCGCGGCGACCGCGCTCTTCCCGCTGGCCAGACCGCTCTCGGTGGCCGCTGCGAAGGCGCTGTGCGGGGTGCCCGCCGAGCGGTTCGCGGAGGGGCCGGCGCGCTCGCGGGCCGCGCGGCTGCGGACCTCGGGCTGGTTCACGCTGCATGTGGGGATCGGTGCGCTGATCAGCGGTGCCACGCTCGCGCTGCCGCCGTTCGCCGTGACGTTGATCCTGCTGCCGCTCTCCGGAGGGCTCAGGGACTTGATTAGGGTCCCCGACTCCCTCGACCACGCCTGGGCACTGGCGCTGTGCCCGTTCGCCGGGATCGCCATGCTGACCGCGCTCGCCGCCTGCGCGGCGGCGGCCGGGGCGCTGCTGGCCCGCCAGGCGCCGGTGCTGCTCGGCCCCACGCCCGCGGACCGGCTGGAGGCCGCCGAACGCCGGGCCACCGAACTCGCCGAGCGCAACCGCCTGGCCCGCGAGCTGCACGACTCGGTGGGCCACGCCCTCAGCGCCGTCACCCTGCAGGCGGGCGCGGCCCGCAAGGTCCTGGACAGCGATCCGGAGTTCGTACGGGAAGCACTGGCCGCGATCGAGGAGACCACGCGGCGCACGGTGGGCGAACTGGACTCCGTACTGGGCCTGTTGCGTCAGGACGAGGACGGAGCGGCCCGGCTCACCGGGCCGACCCTGGACACCCTGGACGGTCTGATCGACCGCAGCGGCGTCCCGGTGTCGCTCACGGCCGACGGCGACCTGGCCGCCGTCCCCGCGCTCGTCTCGCGCGAGGCGTACCGCATCGTCCAGGAGGGGCTGAGCAACGCCCTGCGCCACGCCGGGGCGTTCCCGGTGTCCCTGTGGATCGCCCTGCGCGGCGAGGAGTTGGAGATCACGATGGAGAATCCGCTGCCCGACAGGGCCCCGGTGATCCGCCCGGGAGGCGGCCGTGGTGTGCGCGGTATCGCCGAGCGGGCCGCGCTGCTCGGCGGACACGCGCAGGCGGGCCCGCAGGACGCGGTGTGGCGGCTCTCGGCCCGCCTCCCGCTGGCGGGCCGGCGATGAGCGCGATCCGGGTGGTCCTCGCCGACGACGAGCGGATGGTCCGTACGGCACTGCGCGTCATCCTCGACGCCGAACCCGATCTTGAGGTGGTCGGCGAGGCGTCGACCGGCGCGGAGGCGGTGTCGGTGGTGCGTGAGCTGCGCCCCGATGTGGTCCTGATGGATGTGCGGATGCCGGAGATCGACGGCATCCGGGCCACCGAGCAGATCCTGGCCACGCTCGACGGGCCGCCGCGGATCGTGGTCGTGACGACCTTCGAGAACGACTCGTATGTGTATGACGCCCTGCGCGCCGGAGCGGCCGGATTCCTGCTCAAGCGCGCCGCGGCGGAGGAGCTCGTCCAGGCGGTCCGGCTGGTGGCCCGCAGCGATTCGCTGCTCTTCCCGGCCGCCGTGCGTTCACTGGCCGCCGAGTACGGCCGCAGCCGGCCCGCGGCTCCCCCGCCGTGGGCGGCCCGGCTGACCGAGCGCGAGGCCGAAGTGCTGCGGCTGATGGCGACGGGCCTGACCAACGCGGAGATCGCCGGGCGGATGGGCGTAGGACCTGCGACGGCGAAGACCCATGTGGCGTCGGTCCTGGCGAAGACGGACACCCGGGACCGTACGCAGGCGGTGATCGCGGCGTACGAGTCGGGCTTCATCTCGCCTCGCTGAGGCCCGTCCGCCGGCCGCTCCGGATGAAGAATTCCTGAGAAACCGGGCAGGCAGGGAACGTCATCCTCCGCCCCGTTCGTCCCTTCTACGGGATGAACAAGACGATCAGGAATGCTGCGGTCTTCAGCCTGCTGCTGGTGCTCGCCCTACTACTGCGGGCGACCTGGGTCCAGGCGTACGAAGGCAGAGCGCTGGCGGACGACGACCACAACCGACGGAAGATCATCGCGCAGTACGCGCAGCCGCTCGGCGACATCATCGTGGCCGGGTCGCCGGTCACCGGCTCGAAGAGGACGGCGAGCAGTGATCTCGCGTACAAGCGCACCTACACCGATGGCTCGCTCTACTCGGCCGTCACGGGCTACAGCTCGCAGGCGTACGGAGCCACGCAGCTCGAAGGCATCTACAGCGAGGTCCTCGACGGGACCGACAGCCGGCTGAAGAACCCGGTCGACGCGCTCACCGGGAAGCAGCAGAAGCCCGGCGATGTGGTGACGACCATCGACCCGGCGGTGCAGAAGGCCGGCTACCGGGCGCTCGGCGACACAAAGGGCGCGGCCGTCGCCATCGACCCGAAGACCGGGAAGATCCTGGGAATGGTCAGCACACCCTCGTACGACCCGTCGAAGATCAGCGGGACGACGGACGGCGACGTCTGGCAGAAGCTGCTCGCGGACCAGGACAAGCCGCTGGTCAACCGGGCACTGCGGCAGCCGCTGCCGCCCGGCTCGACGTTCAAACTGGTTGTCGCGGCCGCGGCGCTGGAAGACGGTCTCTACGGCTCGGCCGACGAGAGGACCACGAGCCCGAATCCCTACACACTGCCCGGCACGCGCAGGGTCCTGGAGAACGAGAACACCGCCGCGCCCTGCGAGAACGCCTCCATCCGCACGGCACTGCAGTACTCCTGCAACAACGTCTTCGGGAAGATGGCCGCCGATCTGGGGCAGGACAAGGTCAGGTCGATGGCGCAGAAGTTCGGCTTCAACGACACGACGCAGGACGTGCCGGTGCGGGCCTCGGCGAGTCTGTATCCGACGGGCATGGACAAGGCGCAGACGGCGCTGTCGGGCATCGGCCAGTTCGATGTGACCGCGACGCCGCTGCAGATGGCCATGGTCTCCGCGGCAATCTCCAACGACGGTGTGCTGGAGTCGCCGCACATGGTCTCGAAGGTCGTCGACGCGGACAGCAACACGCTGCAGTCCTTCGAGGACGAGAAGTCGCAGCGGATCGTCTCCTCCTCGACCGCCGAACAGCTGCGCAGCGCGATGGTGACGGTCGTGAACGACGGCACCGGGACCAACGCCAAGGTCGACGGGGCCGAGGTGGGCGGCAAGACGGGTACCGCGCAGCACGGCGAGAACAACAGCAAGACGCCGTACGCCTGGTTCACCTCGTACGCGAAGGACTCGTCCACCGGCAAGGAGGTCGCGGTCGCCGTGATGGTCGAGGATTCGGGCGCGGCCCGCTCGGAGGTCAGCGGCAACGGTCTGGCCGCGCCGATCGCGCAGAGGATGATGGCGGCGGCCCTGAAGTGAGGGTCGGGGACCCTCACTTCAGGGCGGGCCCTGACTCCGGGGTGGGGCTGCCGTCACTCCAGGGCGGAGGCTGCTTGCCGTCGGGGCGAGACTACTTGGCGCCGAGCAGCTGCTCGACCGGGTCGATCGCGAAGTAGACGGCGAACAGCGCCGCCGTGCCCCACAGCAGCCAGTGCACCTCGCGCGCCCTGCCCAGCACCGCCTTGATGACGACGTAGGCGAGGAAACCGGCGCCGATGCCGTTGGTGATGGAGTACGTGAACGGCATGACCGCGATCGTCAGGAAGGCCGGGATGGCGATGTCGTACCGCTCCCAGTCGATGTGCCGCACCTGTGCCATCAGCAGGAAGCCGACAGCGACGAGCGCGGGCGCCGCGGCCTGCGCCGGGACGACGGTGGCGAGCGGGGTGAGGAAGAGCGCGAGGCCGAACAGCGCGCCGGTGACCACGGAGGCGAGGCCGGTGCGGGCGCCCTCGCCGACACCGGCCGCGGATTCGATGTACGAGGTGTTGGAGGAGGCGGAGGCCGCGCCGCCCGCGACAGCCGCCACGCCGTCGATCAGCAGTACCCGGCCGAGGTTCGGGACCTTGCCGTTCTCGTCGAGGAGACCCGCCTCGTTGGAGACACCGACGACGGTGCCCATGGTGTCGAAGAAGTCGCTCAGGATCAGTGTGAAGACCAGCAGGACAAGGGTGACGACGCCGATCTGCTCGAAGGCGCCGAAGGGGCTGAAGTCGCCGACGAGCCCGAAGTCGGGGGCGGAAACGATGTCGTCGGGCACGGCCGGCACGGTCAGGCCCCAGGCGAGCGGCTCGATGTCGGCGATCTCGTTGATGACGATCGCGAGGAGCGTCGTCGCGACGATGGAGATGAGGATGGCGCCCTTCACCTTGCGGGCCATCAGCGCGACGGTGAGCAGCACGCCGAGACAGAAGACCAGGACGGGCCAGCCGGAGAGGTGACCGCTCGCGCCGAGCTGGACGGGTACGGAGCCGGTGTCGCCTGGGATGCGGGTGGCGAAGCCCGCGTCGATGAAGCCGATGAAGGCGATGAAGAGGCCGATGCCGACGCTGATGGCCTGCTTGAGCGACGGCGGAATGGCGTGCATGACGGCTTCGCGCAGCCCGGTGACGACCAGGACGCAGATGAGGATGCCTTCGAGGAAGACCAGGCCCATCGCGTCGGGCCAGCTCATCAGGGGCGCGATCTGGAAGGCGACGACCGCGTTGAGCCCCAGTCCGGCGGCGATGGCGAGCGGCAGATTGCCGCCGAGGCCCATGATCGCGGTCATCACGGCGGCCACCAGGGCAGTGACGGTGACCAGTTGGGGACCGGAGAGATGGGCGCCGAACTTGTCCTCGGCACTGCCCAGGATGATCGGGTTGAGGACGAGAATGTAGGCCATCGTGAAGAACGTGGCGAAGCCGCCGCGTATCTCTCGCCCGAAGGTCGAACCTCGTGCGCTGATCTGGAAGTAGCGGTCGACCTGTGCGGACATGGCTCTCCTCGGGGGTATCAATCCGGCCTGCGGGTAGCTGGATTGTGCCCACGGGAGGAGCGTTTCAGGTTATGCGCGTGTTACGTCATATCCGCCCGGCGCTTGATCGTCGCGATGCGGCGCCCAGCGTAGGTCAACTGCCCGATCCCGTAAGGCGTCTCAGCCGGCGGGGCCGGCGGTTGCGCTGACGCTGCTGGGGCTCCGCCCCGGACCCCGCGCCTCAATCGCCGGCGAGGCGTGATTTTTCATTCAAGCCCGTCCGGCGGTTGAGGACAACGCCCGAAGGGCGTACGGGTCCGGGGGCTCGCCCCCCACGCGGCGGCGTCGCATATCGACCCGGCGGGAAGGGGCGGGTCGCGGATCAAGCCAGGCCTTCAGGCCAGCCGGGACAGCGCTTCCGACACCAGCGTCAGGTCCGCGTCGGAGGCCAGTCCGGCGTGGTAGAGCCGCAGTTGGTTCGCGCCCAGCCCGGCGGCGCGGGCGGCGTCGTTCGCGAGCGTGCCGGGGCTGCCGCCCATGCCGCCGACGACCGTGAAGTTGGCGGCCAGCACGGAGTCTTCGGCGCGCTGGTCCGCGAAGGGTGTCAGCAGCCGAGGCCCGCCGGTGCAGGGCACGACCACGCCGTCGGCGACGGACAGGATGTGCGCCGGATCGACGCCGGCGTTCGCACCGCAGTGGTACGCGACGGGGTCGGCGTGCAGCAGTACCTGGAAGCCGTCCGGGGCGGCGGCCCGTACCGCGGCGACCGTGTCCTCCTGGAGCGTACGGGCAGTTCGTGTCCGGAACTCCAGGGTGACCGCGGCGAGTTCGGCGCCGAGCAGCTTCTCGATCCCGGCGTCGGCCGGCGCCGCGCCCTGCCAGACCGGCGCCAGGCCGTGCCGTACGGCGGCGGCCAGCAGGTTGGGCTCCAGGCCCTGTTGTACGTAGCCGTCGCGGCAGGCGGTACAGAAGCAGAGCGACATCAGATACTGCGCCGCGTCGCCGAGGCCCACGCCCGCGATCTTGTCGTGGGCGTGCAGATGCGCGAGGCCGTACCAGCCGCAGGACTCCAGCTCGGTGCCGAGCGCACCGGGCCGTGTCGCCGCCTCCGCCGCCAGCTCCACCACCAGGGCACGGACGGCGGGCTGCGCGATACAGGGCGCCCAGGGGTAGCGATCGCCGTAGGCGTTGACGACCGACGTGTCCGGACGCTCGGCGCCGAGGCGGGAGTTGTGGGCGAGGACCACCCAGGTGTGCACGTCGAGTCCGGCTTCGGTGAGGGCGGCGGCCGCTTCGCCGTAGGCGTCGCCGGGAGCCCAGGCCCCGGCGGCGTACGGGCGCAGCTCCCGGCCCGCCCAGCGAGCCTCGTCCATGTCGTAAAGCACGGCGGCGTGCTGTGCGGTGACGATCCGGTGCCGGGGGTGGCGCGGCGTCAGGGCCCGGGTGGAGTGGTAGGCGGCGGCCAGGGTGACCTGCTGGACGCCGAGGTCCGCGATCCGGGAGGCGGCGTGCGGGTCGCCTACGACGTCCCACGGGTAGAGGAAGGCGGAGGCCTTCACGCGCGCTCCTCCAGCAGGGCGCGGCCGCGCTCGATCAGTGCCGCCAGGGCCTTGATGTGGAGGGCGAGGGGTTCGCTCAGCGGCGGCCGCACCTCGCCGACGTCCAGACCTTCCAGCCGCACGCCCGCCTTGACGAGGGACACGGCGTAGCCGCGCCCGAGATTGCGCAGTTCGACCAGCGGCACGTAGAAGCTGTCCAGCAGTCTGCCGACCGTCTTGTCGTCGCCGGTGGTCAGCGCGCGATGGAAGGCGAGCGCGATGTCGGGCGCGAAGGCGAAGACGGCGGAGGAGTACAGGGTGATGCCGATGCCGCGGTAGGCGAGACCGGTGAGTTCGGCGGTGGGCAGCCCGTTGAAGTAGAGGAAGTCATGGTCGGGCAGGTCGCGGCGGACGGCGCTGACGATGCGCTGCATCAGATCGAGGTCGCCGCAGCCGTCCTTGAGGCCGATGATGCCGTCGACCTGCGCGAGTTCGACGACGGTCTCGGGAGCGAAGACGGCGTTGTCGCGCTGGTAGACGATGACGTCGAGGGGGGTGGCGGCGGCGAGTGCGGTGTAGTGGCTCAGCAGTCCGCGCTGGTCGGCGACGACGAGGTACGGCGGCATGGCGAGGAGCCCGTCCGCGCCCGCCTCTTCGGCGAGCTTCGCGAACTGGACGGCGAGCGCGGTGCCGTAGCCGGTGCCGGCGACGACGGGCACCTCGCCCGCCGTCTCCTCGACGGCCGCGGCGATGCAGTCGCGGAACTCCTCCGGGGTCAGGGCGTGGAACTCGCCCGTACCGCAGCAGGCGAAGACCGCGGCCGCGCCCGCGTCGATACCGGTTCTCACGTGGGCGCGGAAGGCATCGAGGTCGAGGGTGCCGTCCGGCCCGTACGCGGTGACGGGGAAGAACAGCGGTCCTTGAGCCCGGATGAGCCGGGCGGCGAGCGGGGCTGAGGTCACGGGCGCTCCCTGGGCCGTACACGGAGCCTCCGCGGCTCGTGCACAATTCTGATCGACGTCCACATTCCTGAACGCCGCCACGCTAAGGCAGCCGGATGGCACCGGTCAAGACGGAAAACCGCAACTCAGAGGCGGAGTCGGCCCCTCCGCGCCACACTTGACGGTGCCCGGACCACTCCCTAGCGTGTCCATGCATGTGAATGCCGTCTACGGACCTGAGCATTTTCGAGGAGATCCGCCCATGCCCGCTCCCCGCACCGTCCTGCTCACCGGCGCCGCAGGCGGCCTCGGCACGCTGATGCGGGGGCTGCTGCCCGCGTACGGCTACGAGCTCCGCCTCTTCGACGCCACTCCCATCGAGGGGGTGCCGGACGCGGTCACCGCCGACCTCGCCGACAAGGAGGCGCTGCGCGAAGCGGTACGGGGCGTCGACGCGATCATCCACCTCGCGGGGATCTCGCTGGAAGCCCCCTTCGAGAAGATCCTGCGCGCGAACATCGAAGGGACGTACAACCTCTACGTGGCGGCTCGCGAAGAGGGCATCGAACGCATCGTCTTCGCCTCCAGCAACCACGCGGTCGGCTTCACCCCGCGCCCGCACGGGCAGCCGCCCTTCGCGTCCAACCAGCTGATCCCCATCGACACCCCGCGGCGCCCCGACACCTTCTACGGCCTGTCCAAGTGCTTCGGCGAGGATCTGGCCCAGCTCTACTGGGATCTGCACGGCCTCGAGACCGTCTCCGTCCGCATCGGCTCCTGCTTCATGGAACCGACGTCCGTACGGATGCTGTCGGTCTGGATGAGCCCGGGCGACGGCGCCCGCCTCTTCCACGCCGCCCTCACCGCCGAGAACGTCGGCCACGCCGTCGTCTACGGCTCCTCCGCCAACACCCGCCTGTGGTGGGACCTCACAACGGCGCGCGCTCTCGGCTACGAGCCGCAGGACGACTCGGAGCAGTACGCCGAAAAGCTCGTCGCGCAGCAGGGCGAACTCGACCCGGACAACCCGGACCACGCACACCTGGGCGGCCACTTCACCACCAACCCGCCCCAGTGGCCGTACTGATCGCACCCAGGAAATTCGCGTGCCGAGCGGGCCGTGCCCCGGCCAGGATGTGGGCCATGGCCAAGCCCTTCGGATTCAGCTACGCGCAGCACGGCGACGGCAGCGTCGTCATCACCCACCGCGGCCGCGCGGCCGGCACGCTGCGCGGCGCCCGCGCCGAGAAGTTCCTGGCCGAAGTGGAGTCGGGCGACGCCCAGCTGGTCATGGCCCGCTGGACCGGCGCGTACAAATTCGGCAATGAGCGCACGGCCCGCAACCACCCGCGCAACAGATAGCCCGAAGGTAAGGGAACGGTAAAGCGCCCTCAATCGTTATCCCTTGCATGACAGCTATGACCCCCGGCTCGAACATCCCTCTCTCCGTCGCCCGCGTGGTGGTGGACGTCGCCGCCCCGGTGCGGCTCGACGTATCGGGCCTGCTGCTCACCGCCGACGGCAAGGTGCGCTCCGACGACGACTTCATCTTCTACAACCAGCCGGCGGGCCCCGGTGTCAGCTACCGCTCCGGCGGCGGCAGTGCGCCCGACGCGATCGTGGTGGACACCGCCGCCGTCCCGCCCGGTATCGAGAAGATCGTCGTCACGGCGAGCCCGGACGCCGCGGGACAGACCTTCCAGGGCATCGAGCCGACCGCCACCATCCGCAGCGCCGACGACGGCAGCGCGCTCGCCACGTTCACACCGCCGCAGCTCGGTGCCGAGACCGCGCTGGTCGTCGTGGAGATCTACCTCCGTAACGGCGCCTGGAAGGCCCGTGCGGTCGGCCAGGGCTACGCGAACGGGCTGGCGGGCATCGCCACCGACTTCGGCGTCTCCGTCGACGAGGAGCCCGCCGCCGCGCCCGCTGCGGCCGCCCCTGTGGCGCCGGTGGACCCGCGCCTGGCCGCGGCTCCGCCCGCCCCCTCCGCGCCGCCGGCCGCACCCGCCGCCGGCGCCGGAAAGATCAACCTGGACAAGGGCCGGGTCAGCCTCCAGAAGAACCAGACCGTCTCCCTGGTCAAGGGCGGCCGACCGCTGCTCTCGCAGGTCAAGATGGGCCTCGGCTGGGAGCCCGCGTTCGGCGGCAAGGACATCGACCTCGACGCCTCCGTCATCGCCTACGGCCCCAACCGCAACCACCTGGACAGCTGCTACTTCGGCAAGCTCTCGATCCTGAACGGCGCAGTCAAGCACTCCGGCGACAATCTGACGGGTGAGGGCGCGGGCGACGACGAGGTGATCGTCGTGGATCTGGGCCGGCTTCCTGCCGAGGCGACGGGCCTGGTCTTCACCGTCAACTCATTCTCGGGACAGAAGTTCACCGAGGTGGCCAAGGCCTACTGCCGGCTGATCGACGCGGCGACGGGCGAGGAGCTGGTGCGCTTCGATCTCACCGGCGCGGAGCCGCAGACCGGCGTCATGATGGCGAAACTGATCAAGCAGTTCTCGGGCGAATGGGACATGACCGCCATGGGCGATTTCGTGAAGTCCCGCACCGTGCGCGGCATGGTGAAGCCGGCCGCCCAGGCACTGTGACCCGCCGAGCACCGTGACCTGCGCCGCCGGGGCCGCCATCGCTGCTAGGTGATGGCGGGCCCGGGGGCCAGGTCCTCAGAGTTTGGCCAGCTTGGAGTATGGGCTCAGGATTCTTCCCTGACGCCCCGAGAAGTCGACGAGCACAGCGGCGTTGTCGCCCTCGACTGCGATGACTCTTCCGAGTCCGAACTGGTCATGCGAGACCCGGTCCCCCACTTCGTATTGCTCAATGGGTGGGGCAGCCGCGGCCGGTTTGTTGAAGGGACTGGAGGGCAGGTAGCGCCGGGATCCGGCTGACTTTGTCATTACCTCGAGTATGCGCCCTCGGGCCCCCGCCACGCCACGTCAGAACAGCGCGCTATAAGCATTGAGCGCGGGCTGGCCACCGAGATGGGCGTAGAGCACGGTCGCTTCGGACCCGATCTCACCACGTGTGACCAGGTCTGTCATCCCGGCCATCGACTTCCCCTCGTACACCGGATCCGTCACCATCCCCTCCGTACGGGCCGCAAGACGCATCGCATCCAGCGTCGTGGCGTCCGGGATGCCGTATGTCCCCGCGTGGTACCGCGCGTCCAGTTCGATGTCCTGATCCGGCAGCTCGCGCTCCACTCCGATGAGTGAGGCGGTATTGCGTGCGATGCGCCCGATCTGCTCCCGGGTCCGCTCGGGGGCGGCCGAAGCGTCGATGCCGATCACTCGCCTCGGCCGGCCGCCGGCCTCCTCGAGCGCCGCGAAGCCCGCGATCATTCCGGCCTGTGTACTGCCGGTGACCGAGCAGACCACGACGGTGTCGAAGAAGACCCCTGACGCCCGCTCCTGCTCGGCCACTTCGTACGCCCAGTTGGCGAAGCCGAGCCCGCCCAGCGGATGATCGGAGGCACCGGCCGGGATCGCATACGGACGGCCGCCGCTCTCCTCGACATCGCGCAGTGCCTGCTCCCAGCTCTCCTTGACGCCGATCCCGAACCCGGCGCGCACCAGCCGGACGTCGGCGCCCGCGAGCCGGCTGATCAGGATGTTGCCGACCTTGTCGTACACGGCGTCCGGCCAGTCGACCCAGCTCTCCTGCACCAGTACGCAGCGCAGCCCGGCGTGGGCGGCGACGGCCGCGACCTGGCGGGTGTGGTTGGACTGCACTCCACCGATGGACACCAGGGTGTCGCAGCCCTTGGCGAGGGCGTCGGCGACGAGGTACTCCAGCTTGCGCGTCTTGTTGCCGCCGTAGGCGATACCGGAGTTGCAGTCCTCGCGCTTGGCCCACAGTTCCGCGCCGCCGAGGTGGCGGGTCAGCCGGTCGAGCCGGTGCACCGGCGAGGGACCGAACAGCAGCGGATAGCGCTTGTACGAGGTGATCGACACGCTGACTCCCTTGATTCGGATGATCAGAGAAGGTCCGGTTCGTCCGCAAGCTCTTCGAGCGCGCGCCAGATCCGCGCGGTGACCCGGGCCGCCTCGTCGGCATCGCCGGCGGCGCACGCTTCGATGAGCCGCCCATGCAGCTCGGCCGACCGCAGCGCGCTCGCCTCGGCGAACTGCCGCCACTCCAGTCGGCGGATCAGCGGGGTGTGGCGCGCGATCGTCGCCGCGACGGCGCGGTTGCCGCAGGCCCGTACGAGTACGTCATGCAGCTCGTCGTCGGCCTGCAGCGCCTCGCCGACGGCACCGGTGCGGGTCGCGCTCTCGAAGCGGCTGTTCGCCTCACGCATCTCGACGATGTCCTCGCCCGTGAGCAGCGGTACGGCGGCCCTCGCGGCCAGCTCGTGCATGGCGCGCACGACGACGGCGGCCTCGCGCACGGCGCGCGGGTCGAGCCGCGTCACCCGCGTATAGCTCTGCGGCTTGGTCTCGACGAGCCCTTCCTCCGCGAGCCGTGCCAGCGCCTCGCGCACCGGGGCGCGCGAGAGCCCGAGCCGCTCGGCGAGGCCGACGTCGCGCACGGGATCTCCCGGCGGCAGCTCGCCGCGCACGATGGCGTCCCGGATCGCCGTGTACGCCGTGTCGCGCAGCAGAGTCCGCCGTACCGGCCGCAGTGCACCCATGAACTGACATGTTAGATGTCAGTTCACAGGCGCACAACGGCCGCGCTCATCCCTGGCTCACTTCCCGGGCTCACGCCGAGGACTCGATTCCGGGGCTCACTTCCAGGGCCAGTCGGCATCCCGGCCCCGCTCGAGCAGCGGCACCATGCGGAAGGCCGCGTCCGTGAGTCCCCCGAAGGTGTGCCGGTTCGGCTTGCCCGACGGCGCGTGGCCGGCCCGGTAGCCCGCCAGGTTCCAGGTGTAGACCGGGATGTCCGCCGGGACCTGCTCGGTCGGGTCGCCGTGGTAGCTGTACGCCGCCTGCTCGTCGGTGACGATCAGCACCCGGTCGTGCTTCTTGTAGTGCTTGCGGACCGCCTCGGTGGTGTTGGTGCCGCCGAGGTCGCCGAAGCGCTCAAGGACCTTCAGTACGGACTCGCCCTTGCGGTACTTCACGGACGCGCTGCTCGTACCGAACTCGACGAGATCCGCGCGGTCCGCCCGCATCGCCACCGCCGCGCCGAACACCGCCGCCGCGTCGGCGCGGTTGAGCTCGGAGCGGTCCGAGAGCCGCGCCCACATGGAGCCCGAACGGTCGACCAGGATCAGCGTCCGGCCGGGCAGTGCGGGCACATTGGCCAGCGAGTGGCCGAGCGCCCGCTCCAGCGGGTGCGACCAGCGCAGCGACGGCGCGTGCTGGTACGCGGCGAGGTAGCGGAAGGGGAACTGCCGCGATGCGGCGACCACTTCGGGATCCGAGATCTCCGCGGCGACCTGCGCGGCGACCTGGTCCGAGACGCCGGCCTCGTCGAAGTTCCGCAGGTTGCGGACCAGCGCCATCGGACCCATGGACGGGATGACGGCCTCCCAGGCCGCCGCGTCCATCGGACCCTGCAGCCAGCCCGCGAGCGCCTCCCAGGTCATGCCCGCCTCGGCGAGGCGCGCCGCGCCGTCGGGCGCGGTGATCACCGCGCGCCGCTCGGCGGCCGGCACCGCCATCAGCGCCCGGTGGGCGGTGAGCGTGCGGTTCGTGGCGGGCGGCTCGGCCGTGTCCGGGTTGTGCCGGCGGTCGAGGGCGTACTGGAACAGCGCGCCCTGCCACGGCTTCCCGGGGTCGGGCGAGGCGTGAACAAGGTTGAGGATGTCGCCGAAGCGGTAGCCCTTGGAGGCGGTGTCGTACTTCAGCAGCGACTTTCCGCTGTAGAGGCGGGACACGGCGTCCGCGATACCGCGCTTGACGGGCTTGGGGACATTGCGGCCGTACTGCGAGGTCCAGTAGCCGAGCATTTCGCCGGGCTCGTCGGCACGCCGCAGTACGGAGTCGACGACCTGACGGTTCGTCGGACCCGCGGTCACGGACGCGTCGAGACGCGCCTTGACGTATTCGGCGGCGCCGACAATGGAGGCGGTCCGCATATTGCCCTCGCCGCGCAGCCACGCGAGCAGGCCGGCGGTCCACTCCGGGTCCTCGACGGCGAGTCGGCGTACGAGGGTGGTGAAGCGGTTGTCACGGTCGCCGCCGGACTCGTAAAAGGTCTGCTGCGAAACGAAGTTGGCGACGGCCAGCAGAAAGAGCTCGGAGCGTGCGTCGCGCCCGGCGCCGATGCCGCCCTGGTGGGTGCGGACGGCGCGACCGGTCGACCGCACGGGCGAGACGGTCCCTGCCTTGGTGGTACGGGTGTTGAAGCGTGCCATGTGAATTCCCCCGAATTCCTGGGGGAAGCGCAGCAAAAGGGGTGCCCGAGATCAGGAGTCGGCGACGGACTTGTGCCGGGCGTGATTCCGGATTTCACCACCAGCCGTGGCTGGGCGGGATTCGAACCCGCAGCCTCCCGGTCCGAGGAAGTAACCGTTGCCTGCGCACCGGGCACCCCGAATGCTGAGCCTCCCGAGATCAAGAGTGGCTGCGGCGTGATTTCGTTGGAAGAAGTAGCCGCGGCCTTCGCACCGGGAGGTGCATGAAATTGTGGTGTGTCCAGAGATCGAGGCCGGCGGAACCGACAAGGTGCTCTGCCAACTGAGCTACACCGGCCCGAAGCCGGTGACGGGACTCGAACCCGCGGCCTCCCCATGAAGAGTGGAAGTAGGTCCTGCCTTCGCACCTGGACGAGATTCACCTTAGGAGGGCAACGTCCGGGTGCGCCAAGGGTTTTCCGGGGCAGCGACGGTCGCCGTGAAGACGGTGCGTGAACACATCGCCGCGGCCTGCCGCTACGCCCGCACCGGCACGAGGCCGGTACGGGCGTACAACCGGGGCGGCGTCAACGGCACCGTCAGAGGTGCCGTCAGAGGTGCTGCTACTGGCGCTTCCAGGGTCCCGTGATCGCGAGCATGATGCCCGGGGTCTGGATGTTGGCGTAGAGCGTCCGGCCGTCGGGCGAGAAGACGACTCCGGTGAACTCGCTGTACTCGGGCTCCGCCGCGGTGCCGATGTTCAGCTCGTTGCGCGCGATCGGATACGTACGGCCGCGCTCGGTCGCGCCGAAGAGGTGCTGGACACCCTCGCCGTCCTCGGCGATGACCAGGCCGCCGTACGGCGAGACGGTGATGTTGTCCGGGCCGTCGAAGGCGCCGTCCTTGGACGGGTCGGGGTTGACGCCGAGCAGCACCTTCAGCGTGAGGGTGCGGCGCTTGGGGTCGTAGAACCAGACCTGGCCGTCGTGCTGGACGGGGCTCTCCTCGCGGGCGTACGAGGAGACGATGTACACACCGCCGTCGCCCCACCACATGCCTTCGAGCTTGCGGGCGCGGGTGATGTCCTTGTCGGCGAACTGCTTGCGCACGGAGACGGTGCGGCCGTCGCGGTCTGGCACGTCGACCCAGTCCACGCCGTAGACCGTGCCGATCTTCGTGGCGCGGGACAGATCGTCGACGAAGCGGCCGCCGGAGTCGTAGCACTTGGTCGCCTGGAGTACGCCGGCGTCGTCGGCGAGCTTGCGCAGCTGTCCGCGGCCGTGCCTGAAGCCGTGCGGCGGGACCCAGCGGAAGAGCAGGCCGTTGGGGCCGGAGGCGTCCTCGGTCAGAAAGGCGTGGCCGCGCTTGGGGTCGATGACGACGGCCTCGTGGGCGTACCGGCCGAAGGCCTTGATGGGCTTCGGGTCGCGGTTGGCGCGCCGGTCGCAGGGGTCGACCTCGAAGACATAGCCGTGGTCCTTGGTCATACCGTTCTTGCCGGCGAGGTCCTCGGTCTCCTCGCAGGTGAGCCAGGTGCCCCACGGGGTGCGCCCGCCGGCGCAGTTGGTGGAGGTGCCGGCGATGCCGACCCACTGGGCGACCTCGCCAATGCGGTGCACCTCGACGACCGAACAGCCGCCGGAGGCCGCCGGGTCGTAGACGAGGCCCTCGCTGAGCGGCACCGGGTACTTCCAGCCGGAGCGGGGGCCCTTGAGCTCGTGGTTGTTGACGAGGAGGGTCACTCCGCGCGGGCCCTCGAAGGTGGCGGTGCCGTCGTGGTTGGAGGGGGTGAACTCGCCCGAGTCCAGCTTGGTGACACCGCTGTGGGTGATGATCCGGTACGAGAATCCGGCGGGCAGCGCGAGGATCTTCTCAGGGTCGGACACCAGCGGTCCGTAGCCGGGGCCGTGGCTGCCGTGGCCCCCGTGTCCGGCCTGCTCCGCGGTGTCGGCGGCGTCCTCCGCGGCGAGAGCGCCGGGTGCGGTGGCGAGCGTGCCGACGGCGCCGGTGAGGACGACTCCCGCGCCGGTGAGCGCGGACTGTCTGCTGAATTGCCTGCGGGTGAGCGGCATCGAGGTCTCCTGAGGGACGCATCCGACTGGCTGATGACGGCCACACACTTCCGCCCGCGCATAAACGGCACTTGAACACCGACCGACATCGAGACCCCCGGGGCTCAATTCCTGCCCCGCCGCAGTCTGCGCCGCAAAGCCGACGCCCCCGGGGTGCTCCGGGGCCTGCCCCAGCCTTCGGCCTGCGCCGCGAAGCCGACGCCCGGGAGCCCGAGGAACTCGCCCGGCCACGGGCGGCATCCACCCAACCAACGGCCCACGACCGCGCCGTGCGCACGTCCTTCGCCGCTGCGCCGCGAAGCCGGCGCAGCCGGGGTGCGGGGTGCGGGGTGCGGGGTGCGGGGTACCCCGCACCCTCCGCCCGGGGGGCCGGGGGCCTGCCCCCGGTTACGGGAAGGGGCGGGCTGGGGGAAACCCCCCTCAGCCACCCGGCCGCGACCGCGCCTTGAACGCCGCCTTGCGGGCTTCCTTCGCCGCCCTCTTGTCCGGGTGCAGCCGGCCCATCGCCTCCAGTACGTCCGCAGTCGCCGGGTGATCCACCCGCCACGCAGCGTCGAAGAAGCCGCTGTGCTGGCCGACCAGCCCCTCCACCAGGTCCCGGAGTTCCTCCAGGTCCCCCTCCGTGTCCAACTGCGCCGCGATCGTGTCGATCGCCAGCCAGAAGATCATCGACTCCGGCGGCGGCGGCACGTCCGACGCGCCACGCTCCGCCAGCCATACCCGGGCCAGGCCACCCAGTTCCGCGTCGTCGAGGACCGCGCGGACCGCCGGCTCGGCCTGTGGGCCCACCAGGGTCAGCGCCTGCTGGCAGTGGAGGCGGCGCAGTGGAGCTCCCGCGTCCGCGCCGCGCGCCGCCGCGAGGAGTTCGCGCGCGGAGTCGGCCGGCGTGCGCCGGGCCAGCCACTGCTCGGTCTCGGCCCGTGCCGACAGCTCCGGGTAGTGCGCGAGCCCGTCCAGGAGTGCGTCCGCCTCCTTGTCCGCCAGGTCCCCGACCGCCGGCGCGTTGATGCCCGCCTCCCGCATCCGGGCCCTGATGCCGTACAGGCCGAGCGGAGTGAGTTTGACCATCCCGTACCGGGACACGTCCTCGTCGTCGACCGGAGGCGCCGGCTCCTCACCCTCCTCCGCCATCAACGCCTCGTCCACCGGCCGGTATTCGACCAGACCGATCGGCTCGAGCAGCCGGAACTGGTCGTCCAGCCGCATCATCGCGTCCGACACCTGCTCCAGTACGTCGTCGGTGGGCTCACCCATGTCGTCGGGCACGATCATCGACGCGGCCAGCGCGGGCAGCGGCACCGGCTCATCACCCGCGCCGCCCTCGGAGACGGTCAGGAGATACAGGTTCCCGAGGACCCCGTCGAGGAACTCGGACTCCGTCTCCGGGTCCCAGTCGAGCGTCTCGAAGTCGATCTCGCCGTCCTCGCCGATGGCGCCGGCCAGGTCCTCCAGAACAGGAGCGGTGGCGTCCGCGTGCACGGCCTCCAGGGCGTCCTGCCAGATCGCGAGGATGTCCTGCGGCCCGCCCGAGACGATCAGTTCGAGGTTCTCGCCCGCGCTGACCGTGCCGTACTCCGCATCGTCGTCCTGCGGCTCTTGGACTTCCACCAGCCCGGCGTCGACGGCGAGGCGCCATGCCTCGCTCGCGTATGCCGGACCGTCGTCTTCGGCACCGAGCCCCAGCTCCTCCGCGGCCACGGGCAACTGCTCGTCGACGAGTTCGCCGCCGGCGCCGACCCGCGTCCCGGGACCCGCCCAGCGGGCGAGCCGGACGGCCCTGGTCAGCAGCGGCGTGGCCAACGCGTCCCGCGCCAGCTCCGCGTCCGAGTGCAGCCGCACCGGCGGCAGGGTGGGGCGGTCTTCCGACATCTGGTGGTTCTCCTCGGGGCGTACGGGTGCGGGCGGCCCGGTGGGCGGCCCCCAGCGTAGACGCATTTCACCGGGTTTCGCCGAGCCCGGGCAGTACGCGCAGGGCATGCCGGGCGTCGCGCAGGCTCCCATGTACCGATTCACCCGCCCGTCGGTCGCCGTACACCCATCAACCCTTGACAACTCCCCTACAAAACCAAGAGATTGACGCGCGTAGAACCATTTTGCGCCACCCCTCATCCCTCACTCCCGGAGTTCGTTGATGCCTTCCTCCGTCGTACCGAGAACCACCGCCGTCTCGGCCGTCGTCGCCGTCGCGCTGGCCGCAGGCCTGCTCGCAGGTTCCTCCGCGGCCTCCGCGGCCTCCGCCGCCGCCTCCGCCGGTGAGGTCCGGATCCATGACATCCAGGGCTCCACCCGGATATCCCCGCTGGTCGGGCAGCAGGTGACCGAGGTATCCGGCATCGTCACGGGCGTACGGACCTACGGCTCCAAGGGCTTCTGGTTCCAGGACCCGCAGGCCGACGCGGACCCCGCCACCAGCGAGGGCGTCTTCGTCTACACCGGCTCCAACCCGACCGTCGCCGTCGGCGACCAGGTGCTGGTCTCCGGCACCGTCGGCGAGTACATCCCCGGCGGCACCTCCTCCGGCAACCAGTCGCTCACCCAGATCGCCAAGCCGACCGTCACCGTGGTCTCGTCCCAGAACCCGCTGCCCGCGCCGGTCACCGTATCCGCCCGGTCGGTCCCCTCGGCGTACGCCCCCGCCGGTGACGCGGCGGCCGCCGGCAGCATCAACGCGCTGCCGCTGAAGCCCCGCGCCTACGCCCTGGACTACTACGAGTCGCTCGAGGGCAGCAACGTACGCATCGGCACCTCACGCGTCGTCGGCGCGACCGACCCGCACGCCGAGCTGTGGGTGACGGTGAAGCCGCACGAGAACCCGGTCCGGCGCGGCGGCACGCTCTACAACTCGTACACCGCGCAGAACACCGGGCGGCTCCAGATCCAGTCGCTGACGCCGCTCGCCGAGAAGCCCTTCCCCACGGCGAACGTCGGGGACGTACTGTCCGGCACAACCGAAGGACCCCTGGACTTCAACCAGTTCGGCGGCTACACACTGACCGCGCGGACCCTCGGCACGGTGCAGAACCGTGGCCTTAAGCGTGAGGCGACGCGCAAGCAGCGCGACGGCGAGCTCGCGGTCGCCACCTACAACGTGGAGAACCTCGACCCGTCCGACCCGCAGGCGAAGTTCGACGCGCTGGCGGGCGCGGTCGTGACCAACCTCGCCTCGCCCGACATCCTCGCCCTGGAGGAGATCCAGGACGACAACGGCGCCAAGAACGACGGCACGGTCTCGGCCGAGGAGACGCTGAAGAAGTTCACGGCGGCGATCACCGCGGCCGGCGGTCCCGCGTACCAGTGGCGCACCATCAACCCCGAGAACAACAAGGACGGCGGCGAGCCGGGCGGCAACATCCGTCAGGTCTTCCTCTTCAACCCGGAGCGGGTCTCCTTCACCGACCGCGCGGGCGGCGACGCGAAGACGGCTACCGCTGTCGTACGGGAGGGGGGCCACGCTGCCCTTACCCTCTCCCCCGGCCGGATCGACCCGTCCAACGCCGCCTGGAGCGACAGCCGCAAGCCGCTGGCCGGCGAGTTCACCTTCCGCGGCCGTACGGTCTTCGTGATCGCCAACCACTTCGGCTCGAAGGGCGGCGACGAGTCGCTGACCTCGCACCATCAGCCGCCGAACCGTTCCTCCGAGACCAAGCGCCTCCTGCAGGCGCAGGCCGTGAACGCCTTCGTCAAGGACATCCTGAAGGCCGATCGCCGCGCCGATGTCCTGACCCTCGGGGACATCAACGACTTCGAGTTCTCCGCGACGACGAAGGCTCTGACGGACGGCGGTGCGCTCTACCCGGCGGTCAAGTCCCTGCCCTGCTCGGAGCGTTACTCGTACGTCTTCCAGGGCAACAGCCAGGTTCTCGACCAGATCCTGACGAGCCCGTCGATCCATGACTTCGCGTACGACAGCGTGCACATCAACGCGGAGTTCGCGGACCAGAACAGCGATCACGACCCGCAGGTCCTGCGCTTCCGCCCGTAGTCGCTCGCAGTACCGCCGAAACACCGCAGTACGGCAGTACGTTCAGTACGGCAGTACCGTCGGCTGCACGCCCGCGCTGAGGCTCAGCGCGGGCGTGTACCGGTTCACGCCGCCACCTGTCACTCCGGGGAAGCTCCGCACCTTCTCCCACTGCGGAGTCCTCGACCCGACCCCGTCGCCGGGCGCGGCCAGCGCCTCGCGGTGTGCCTCGGCGCTCTCCCACTCCGCGTAGTTGAGCACCCGGGTCCCGTCGACGCTGATGTGAAAGTGCCCGGAGATCCCGCCCGGGTGCGGGTGCGGATCCGTTCCCAGGGCTTCGAAGACGCCGTTCACCCAGGCGTGTTGGCGCTCGGCGTCCGGCCCGTCGAACTCCACGTCCACGATCACCACACAGCCCGGGATCCGCCGGTCGTCCGTCCCGAGGCCGCCGCTGCGGTAGAGCTCGTAGGAGTGCGGCCCGAGCCGCCGGATGCCGGGCACCGCCGCGTCGATCTCCTCGTTCCTGTCGTCCCGGTAGGCGCGGAGGAACTCCTGGTAGGCGTCCTCGTCCTGCCACTGCGAGTAGTGGAGGAGCGTCCTGCCGTCCTCGCCGACGCAGACGCTGTACGAGAGCAGTCCGGCACAGGGCCAGTCCCGGCCCTGCCAGGCCTTGGAGATGCCCTCGACGGCGGCCCGCTGCCGCTCGGGGGTGCCGACGTCCCAGGTGGACGTTTTGACGAGGCCGACCCCGGCGTGGGTGAGGTCGGGCCGGGAGTCGGGCTGCACGGTCACGGTCATGGCGATGCCTCCTCGCTCGGCACGCCCCTTGTGGCGCGCCGCCGATCGCCATCCTGAAACGTGAACCATGGTTGAGGTCAACCGCGGTCAACCGCGGTCAACCGCCCACGCCCACATCGTTGTTGGGCGCGCCGTCCCCCACCGGCGGCAGATCGCCACGCTCGACCGGCGCGGTGGGCACCTGCTGCGGCAGGATCTCGTCCAGCTCCCGGTCGTCCGCGTGGTGCGCGGCCTTGGCGGCGCGCCGCAGGGTGTCGCGGTCCACGGCCCCGTCGGCGCCGATCCGTACGACATGACCGTCCTCGGCCCGCGCGTACTCGTGCGCGTTGCCGGACGTCCGGTACCAGAATGTGCCGTCCCGCTCGCACTTCACGGGCCCTCCCTCCGCCGGATACACGGAACGCTCCGCGCAGTTGGCCTCGGTCAGCGTTCCCCGGTCGACCTCCAGCCGTATCCGGCCGCCGCTCTTGGAGACGTACACGCCGGAGAAGCCGTCGCCGCCGGAGACTCCGACAGACTGCTTCGCGAGGTTGTAGCCGTCGACGTCGGTGACGTAGATGTGCTCCATCGCGGACTGCATATACCGGGCTCGCGCCTCCAGTTGGGACCGGTCGGGCGCCGGTCGTGAGGATCCCGACGGTTTCGACGATCCTGCCGGTCCCGAGGGCTCTGACGCTCCTGAGGCGGCCTTCTCGGTGCCGCAGCCGGTCAGGACGAGAGGCAGCAGGAGAATCAGCGGGAGGTGGCGCACGGCTCGGATCATGGACACATCCTGCCGGGCGAGGCACAACGAACCGGCCGTGGCCGCGATCACCGTTCGGTGACGGGTAGCGGAGCGCGCGGTTCCCGCGCCGGCGGCGTGCCGGCGGTACCGGCTCACGACGACGGGTTCCGGAACGGACGGACGCGTCGACACCACCCCCAAGGCCGAACGCACACTCAACAGTTCAGCTCTGCTTGCCTCTCACCGCAAGAAAATCTAAGTGGACCTTCACGCTCTGCACGGCCGAAACTGCCGTATGACCACATCCCGCCCTTTCGGCCGCGCGCTCTGCGCGATGATCACGCCCTTCACCGACGCCGGTGAACTGGACCTGGACGGCGCCCGGAATCTGGCGGACCATCTGGTGGCCGAGGGCTGCGACGGCCTCGTTCTGAACGGCACCACAGGTGAGTCGCCGACCACCTCGGACGCAGAGAAGACCGCTCTCGTACGGGCGGTGGTGGAGGCGGTCGGCAACCGCGCGTCCGTCGTCGCGGGCGTGGGCAGCGCGGACACCCGGCACACCGTGGAGCTGGCGCAGGCCGCCGAGGCGGCGGGCGCGGACGGGGTGCTGGTGGTGACGCCGTACTACAGCCGTCCGCCGCAGACGGCTGTCGAGGCGCACTTCAGGCGGGTCGCGGACGCGGTCGGCATCCCGCTGATGCTGTACGACATCCCGGGCCGCACCGGCACCCGTATCGAGCCGGACACGCTGATGCGCCTGGCCGGGCATCCGCGGATCGTGGCCGTCAAGGACTGCGCGTACGACCTGCTCGGCTCGACGAAGGTGATCGCCCGGACCTCGCTGGCCTACTACTCGGGCAGCGAGGAGCTGAATCTTCCGCTGTACGCGGTGGGCGGTGCGGGCTTCGTCAGCACGGTCGCGAATGTCGCGCCGCGGCAGCTGCGGGCCGCGCTCGACGCATACGACGCGGGGCAGGTCGCCGAGGCCGCCCGCCTGAATCAACTCACGGCCCCGCTGGCCGAGTTGATGATGGCGTCGGGCCTGCCCGGCACGGTGACCGTGAAGGCACTGATCGACGCGGGGCCGGTGCGGGAACCGCTGCAGCCCGCCGGCCGCGAGGCGACCGACGTCCTGCGCAGGGCGTACGAGGAGCTGCTCGCATCGACGTCCAGCCCGTCCGGCGTCTGAGGACCGGGTCCGGGCGGAGCCCTGAGGACGCCTCGGTTGTGGGAGGTTGCGGTTCTCCCGTCACGATCTTCCTAGCCCACGTACTCCCAGTGCTGCTCGTCGCTCGTCCGAACCGAGGCAGTTTTGAAGTGCTCTCCCGGCTGAAGCCGGGAGATTCCTGCTTACCTTGCGGCAGCGGGCTTGACGTGCTTCGCGCGCCTGACGACTGCCCTCCCGGGAACAGCGCCGGGACGTGTTGGGGGCCGGGACCTTGTGCAGGGTGCCGCCGTACTGGGCGGTCTTGTACGTCAGCATCGTGACCGTACGGCCCCACGCTTCGCCGGTGATGGAGCGGTTCAGCCCCGACTTCTGGGCGACGTTCTTTCCCGGCAGCTCGACCGTGCCCCTGGCGGACGTGACCATGTTCGTGATGGTGAGTGCTTCGACCACAATCGTGCCGTACTGCCTGGCGATGGCGGTGGTCGTCCGGTGCTGCCAGTCCAAGGCCCGACGCTTGGCTTTCGCGCGCAGTCCTGCGATCTGGTCATAGGTGTGGTGCAGACGGCGGCTCACGTCGTCTGCAACCTGCACGCCCACCCGAGCTGAGCGGAAGATCAGCCATTGGTGATCGCTCTGGTGCGGCAGGAAGCAATGGCGGGAAAAGGTTCATCCGCGACCCCGGATCCGCACAGCGGAGCGCCCTCCCGGGACCGTCCCGGGGCCGTGGGAGGGCGCTCAGTGATGACCAACGATGACAACTGGCGACAGCTCAGCCGCAGGTCAGTGCGGTTGGGCGTCAGTTGTGGCTGTGCAGGACCTCGTTGAGGCCGCCCCAGACCGCGTTGTTCGGGCGGGCCTCGACGGCGCCGGTGACCGAGTTGCGGCGGAAGAGGATGTTGCTCGCGCCGGACAGCTCGCGGGCCTTGACGATCTGCCCGTCGGGCAGGGTGACCCGGGTACCGGCGGTGACGTACAGACCGGCCTCGACGACGCACTCGTCGCCGAGCGCGATGCCGACGCCCGCCTCGGCGCCGATCAGGCAGCGCTCGCCGATGACGATACGGACGTTGCCGCCACCGGAGAGCGTGCCCATGGTGGAGGCGCCGCCGCCGATGTCGGAGCCGTCGCCGACGACGACGCCCGCGGAGATCCGGCCCTCGACCATCGACGTGCCGAGCGTGCCGGCGTTGAAGTTGACGAAGCCCTCGTGCATCACGGTGGTGCCCTCGGCGAGGTGCGCGCCGAGGCGGACGCGGTCGGCGTCTGCGATGCGCACGCCCTTGGGCGCGACGTAGTCCGTCATCCGCGGGAACTTGTCGATGCTCGTCACGGCCAGGTGCAGACCCTCGGCGCGAGCGTTCAGCCGGACCTTCTCGACGTCGTCGACGGCGACCGGGCCGAGCGAGGTCCAGGCGACGTTGGTGAGCAGGCCGAAGAGGCCGTCCAGGTTCTGGCCGTGCGGCTTGACCAGGCGGTGCGAGAGCAGGTGCAGACGCAGATACGCGTCGTGCGCGTCCAGCGGCTTGTCGTCGAGCGAGGCGATGACCGTACGGACGGCGACGACCTCGACGCCGCGGCGGGCGTCCGGGCCGAGCGCCTTGGCGGCGCCCTCGCCGAGCAGCTCGACGGCGCGCTCGGCGGTCAGCCGCTCGGTCCCGGCGGGGCCGGGCTCGGTGGACAGCTCGGGGGCGGGGAACCAGGTGTCGAGGACGGTGCCGTCGGCGGTGAGCGTGGCGAGCCCGGCGGCGACGGCGCCGGTGGTGCGAGGAGCAGTGGTGTCGGTCATGACAGAAAACTTAACCGGCCGGGGCGGGCGGGTGCGAACCGGTCTCAGGTGCCGGTCGCGCGTCCGCCCCGTCCCACCCCCGCCAGGTCAGGGGCGCAGGCTGTGATTGTCGAGGACGGCGGTCTTCACGAGGGCGCTGATCCTCACCAGGGTGTCCTTCGTGGTGACCTTTCCATCGAGCTTTCCACCGGCGAGATAGAGCTTGCGTTCACCGCGGTACTCGAATGTCTTCGGGTCGAGCAGCAGCTCCTCCCGCAGGTTCAGGTCACGGGTGAACGTGGAGCCGGGCTCGTACACGGCCAGGGCGGGCCGGCCGATCGCGTCCTTGACGGGCCGGTGGTCGATCTTGACGCCGGGGATCTCGCCCAGTGCCCGGTAGAGCGAGGCCCGTACCTTCGGTGGAATGAAGTCCACGTCGGAGAACACGAGCATGATCCGCCGGTAATTGGCGGCGTCCTTGGAGCCCTGAAGATTGTCGTCGATCGTGATCACGCCCCGAAGGGCCTGGAACAGCTTCTGCGGGTCGTCGGGCAGCTTCGCCACCTTTTCCGCACCTTGCGGCGGGCGCGGTTCAGCCGGGAGCGGACGGTGCCCACCGGGATGGAGAGCGCGTCGGCGACCTCCTGATATCCGAGATCCGCCCAGGCGACCAGCAGCAGGACATGGCGGTCACCGGCCGACAGGGACGCGAGGGCGTCGGCCAGAGAGGCGTGTGAGGCCTGGGCGGTGACCCGGCTGTCGGCGCGGTCGACCCAGACTCGGCAACCGGGTCGTTCCCGGTGCGGGCCAGCGCTCGCAACGCCCTGACCTCCGCGCGGCGCTGCTTGCCGATGAGGTTGGCGGCTATCCCGTACAGCCAGGGCCTGGCGTTCTCCCGGCCCAGGTCGTAGCGCGACCGGGTCCGGAAGGCGCTGAGGAAGGTGTCGGCGGTGATGTCGTCGGCCGCGCCGTCACCGAGGCGGCGGGCGGCATAGCGGTGGATGTCCGGCGCCCCGGAGCGCGGAATGGGGTTCACGGAGCTCCCGGCCGCTCCCGCGACAGCCACGCAGACGGGACCGGGAATGGGACCGGCGGCGCCGGCCTCACGCACCCCGCTGTCGCCCGTCAGACACGCCCGCGCGCCGCCGCCGGCCATTCCGCTCAGCCGATGATCCGCGCCAGCATCTCGCGCGCGAACTCCGCCTCGTACGGCACGTCGGTCAGCAGCACCTGCAGGCAGATGCCGTCCATCAACGCCACCAGCGCCCGCGCGGTGACCGGATCGGTCCGCCGGGCCAGGATCTCGGCAAGTCCCTCGCACCACTCCGCCGCGACCGGCCGCAGCGCGGGCCGCCGCAGGGCAGCCAGATAGAGCTCGTACTCCAGCTCAACCCCGGTGCGCTCACCCGCGAGCCACTCCCCCATCAGCCGCGCGAGCTCCTCCGCGATATCGGCGTCCGGGTCGGCGAGCGCGCCACTGTCCCGTACCGCCGCCGCGAACCCCTCGTTGGTCTGGCGCAACGCGGCAACCAGCAGCTCGTCGAGGGAGTCGAAGTGGTACGTCGTCGAGCCGAGTGGCACATCCGCCTCGGCAGCCACGGTGCGATGACTGAGCCCGGCGATCCCGTTGCGCCCGACCACCCGTATCGCGGCGCCGATGATGCGCTCGCGCCGTTCGGGGTCGTACCGGCGCGCCATCAGTGGGCTCCGCCCATGCTGAGCACCACGACGCCGGCGATCACCAGCGCGATGCCCGCGATCTTGACCAGGCTGGTCGACTCGCCCAGGAACACCATGCCGATGACGGCGATCGCGGCCGTGCCGACGCCCGCCCAGATCGCGTACGCGGTGCCCACCGACAGCGTCTTCAGTGTGCGCGCGAGCAGCGAGAAGGCGAGCAGATAGCCCACGACGGTGAGCAGCGAGGGCCACAGCCTGGTGAAGCCCTCGCTGTACTTCATGGCCGTCGTCCCGGCCACCTCCGCCGCGATCGCCGCGGCCAGCAGTCCGTATCCCATGCGTACGAGTGTACACATCGTTGCGTACGGCAGTACACAACGGCGGATCAGGCAATATATGTACGGGCGCAAGCAACAGGCGACCAGGTATCCCCAGGAAAGGTGGCGGCCGATGTCCGACCAGGAACGCGGACCGCTGCTCGGGCAGCTCGCACGCATCTACCGCGACTACCTCACCGCCGTCGTCCTGCACGGCCAGGCGGCGGCCGAGACCCTCGGGCAGAACCCCACCGATGTGTACGCGCTCAACGCCCTGGAACTCGCGGGGCCTCTGACCACCGGCGGGCTCGCCGAACGCATCGGTCTCTCGCAGAGCGCCACGACCCGGCTCGTCGACCGCCTCGAGCGGGCCGGCTGGGTGCGCCGCGGCCCCGATCCGGCCGACCGCCGACGGGTCGTGGTCGAGGCCGTGCCGCTCACCCCCGAGCAGGACGAGGCGGCGTTCGGCGCGGCCCGCCGCCGGATGGCCGAGGTCTTCGACGGCTTCAGCGCCGACGAACTGCGGGTCCTCTTCCGCTACTTCGAGCAGGCCGCGCCCGCGCTGCGCGAGGCGACGGCCGAGACCAGGGGCGGGGCGCGGGCCGCGACGAAGGGCAGGGCGAAGGGGGCGCGGTGACGCGTCCCGGCCCGTCCCGCTACGGTGTCCCGTCCGACCAGGCACAAGACGCGCGGGAGACACACCAGTGGCATACGGAAACACGCCGCACGCAGGCCCTCCAGGCTGGGGCGGCTGGATGCCTCCGCCGCCACCCAAGCCCGGAGTGATTCCGCTGGCTCCGCTCGGCCTCGGCGATGTCCTGGGCGGTGCCTTCGCGACGATCGGCCGCTACTGGAAGCAGCTGTTCGGCATAGCCGCGGCCGCCTACGGAGCGGCGGCCGCCGTGGTCGCGGTGGCGACGGTTGCCGCCTATGCGGTCGTGGGGAGCCACCTCCCCCGCGTCTTCGCCGACGAACGGACCCCCGCCTGGGCGGACGTCCGGCCCCTGCTCATCGCCTTCGGCTGCGTCTGGCTCATCGGCGTGCTGGCGATGCTGTTCGCCACGACGATGGTCTACGCCGCCTGTTCGGCGATCGTGCAGGAAGCGGTACTGGGCCGGCCGACCACCTTCGGCGCCATCTGGCGCCGGGCCCGCGCCCGCGTCCCCGCGGTGATCGGCACGGTCTTCCTCACCGGCCTGATCCTGCTGGTCCCGTTCGCGCTGTTCCTGCTGGCCTTCGTCACCATGATGATCGCCCTCCTCGCCGTGGGTACCGGGCCGCTCATCGTGCCGCCCTTGGCCTTCCTGGGCGCCTTGGTGACCACACCGCTCGCCGCCTGGCTCTGGGGGAAGTTCAGCCTGGCACCGGCTGCGGCCGTCTTCGAGGGCCAGGGTTCGCTCGCGGCGATGCGCCGCTCCTCGCAGCTCGTACGCGGCGGCTGGTGGCGGATCTTCGGCAGCATGCTGCTCGCGTTCCTCATCGCCGCGGTGGCGAGTTACCTCATCCAGCTGCCGGTGAACCTGCTGGGAATGTTCCCCGGCGCGATCGGCACCTCGGACCTGGGCTCCGACCCCACGGCCTTGCAAGTCGTGGTCTCCATGGGCGGCCTGCTGATCGCGCTGATGGTGAGCCAGCTGATCGGCCAGATCTTCGTCGCCGCCTTCCCACAGCTGGTGGCCGGCCTGCTCTACGTCGACCAGCGCATCCGCAAGGAGAACCTGGCCCCGACCCTCGCCGAGGCCGCCGCCGTACCGCCCGCGTACTAGTCGATCCGGTCGAACCAGTCGATCCGGTCCATCTGGTCGATCAGCGTCTCCTCGGCGGCCTGGTCGTCGGGCGTGAGATCGATGTGCAGTCTGTTCTTGACGGTCTTCCGCTCGCCCACAGGCACAAAGGTGATCCCCGGCAGGGCGGACTCGTCGGCCCCGATGACGATCTCGTCCTCGGCCTCGAAGACCACCTTCCAGTCCAGGACCTGGCTCCAGAAGCGGGCGAGCGCCGGCAGATCGTGGGAGTCGATGACGACGGTGTACAGAGAAACGGCCATGCCCGCCAGTCTGACTGGCGGGCATGGCCGTTTGCCGGATCTCGAGGTGTCCGGCTCAGACGTTGAAGCCGAGCGCGCGCAGCTGCTCGCGGCCGTCGTCCGTGATCTTGTCCGGGCCCCACGGCGGCATCCAGACCCAGTTGATCTTCAGCTCATTGACGATGCCGTCCGTCGCCGCCTTCGCCTGGTCCTCGATGACATCGGTCAGCGGGCAGGCCGCGGACGTCAGCGTCATGTCGAGGGTGGCGATATTGGCGTCGTCGATGTGGATGCCGTAGATCAGGCCGAGATTGACGACGTCGATACCCAGCTCGGGGTCGACGACGTCGTACAGCGCCTCGCGGACTTCTTCCTCGGAGGCCGGCTTCAGCGCGGCTCCTGCGTTCTCGGTCATGCCGTCTTCCTCTCCGCGCCGTCTCCCAGTGCCTGGGCGGTCGCGTCCTTCCACGCCATCCAGCTCAGCAGAGCACACTTCACACGGGCCGGGTACTTGGAGACGCCGGCGAACGCGACCGCGTCCTCCAGCACCTCCTCCATCGCGTCGTCCGGCTCGATCTGCCCCTTGGACTGCATCAGCTCCAGGAAGGTCGCCTGGATCTTCTGCGCCTCGGCAAGCTCCTTGCCGACCAGCAGCTCGTTCAGCACGGAGGCGCTGGCCTGGCTGATGGAGCAGCCCTGGCCCTCGTAGCTGACATCCGCGATGAGCGAGCCCTCGTACCGCACACGGAGTGTGATCTCGTCGCCGCACGTCGGATTGACGTGGTGCACCTCGGCGTCGCCATCCCGCAGACCGCGCCCGTGGGGGTGCTTGTAGTGGTCCAGGATGACTTCCTGGTACATCGAATCCAGCTTCACGCGTCAGTCCCTCATCCGAAGAAGTTACGGACGTGCTCCAGGCCGTCGACCAGGGCGTCGACCTCGGACGGCGTGGAGTACAGATAGAACGACGCTCGCGTGGTCGCAGGAATTCCGTACCGCAGGCAGACCGGCCGCGCGCAGTGGTGGCCGACCCGGACCGCGATGCCCTGCTCGTCGAGGACCTGGCCCACGTCGTGCGGGTGGATGTCGCCGAGCACGAAGGAGATCGCCGCGCCGCGCTCCTCGGCCGTGGTGGGGCCGATGATGCGCAGGTCCGGGACCTCGAGCAGCCGCTTCACCGCGTACTCGGTGAGGACGTGCTCATGCTGGGCGATGTTCTCCATGCCGATCGAGGTGAGGTAGTCCACGGCCGCGCCGAGGCCGACGGCCTGGGCGATCGGGGGCGTACCGGCCTCGAACTTGTGCGGCGCCGGAGCGTACGTCGACGAGTGCATCGACACGGTCTCGATCATCTCGCCGCCGCCGAGGAACGGCGGCAGGTCCTCGAGCAGCTCCTGGCGGCCCCACAGCACGCCGATGCCCGTCGGGCCGCACATCTTGTGGCCGGTGAAGGCCACGAAGTCGGCGCCGAGCGCCTGTACGTCCAGCGGCATGTGCGGCGCGGCCTGCGAGGCGTCGACCAGGACCAGCGCGCCCACGTCCTGCGCCCGGCGCACGAGCGCCTCGACCGGGTTGACCGTGCCCATGATGTTGGAGACCAGCGTGAAGGAGACGATCTTCGTCTTCTCGGTGATGATCTCGTCGATGTTGGACAGATCGAGGCGGCCGTCGTCGGTGAGGCCGAACCACTTCAGCTTCGCGCCGGTGCGCTGCGCGAGCAGCTGCCACGGAACGATGTTGGAGTGGTGCTCCATCTCCGTGATGACGATCTCGGTCTCGTGGTCCACGCGGTAGGGCTCGTCGGCCCAGCCGAGCATGTTCGCCACGAGGTTGAGCGACTCGGAGGCGTTCTTGGTGAAGATCACCTCGTCGCGGCTCGGCGCGTTGATGAAGGCGGCGACCTTGTCGCGGGCGCCCTCGTACAGCGCCGTGGCCTCCTCGGCGAGCACATGAATACCGCGGTGGACGTTGGCATTGTGCTGTTCGTAGTACTCGCTCAGCACATCGAGCACCTGGCGCGGCGTCTGTGACGTCGCCGCGTTGTCCAGGTACACGAGCTTCTTCCCGTCGTGGATCACGCGGTCCAGGATCGGGAAGTCCTTGCGGATCGCCTCGGTGTCGAGGAGGCCCGGCAGCTGTGTCACGCGGATACGCCACCCTTCGTGTATGCCTCGTAGCCCTCGGCCTCGAGCTTGTCGGCGAGCTCGGCGCCGCCGGACTCGGCGATGCGGCCGTTCGCGAACACGTGCACGAAGTCGGGCGTGATGTAGCGCAGGATGCGCGTGTAGTGGGTGATCAGCAGGGTGCCGACCTCGCCGGTCTCACGGACGCGGTTGACGCCCTCGGAGACCTGACGCAGCGCGTCGACGTCCAGACCGGAGTCGGTCTCGTCCAGGATCGCGATCTTCGGCTTGAGGAGCTCCAGCTGAAGGATCTCGTGGCGCTTCTTCTCACCGCCGGAGAAGCCCTCGTTGACATTGCGCTCGGCGAAGGCCGGGTCCATCTGGAGCTGCTCCATCGCGGACTTGACCTCCTTCACCCAGGTACGCAGCTTGGGGGCCTCGCCGCGGATCGCCGTCGCCGACGTACGCAGGAAGTTGGATACCGAGACGCCGGGGACCTCGACCGGGTACTGCATGGCCAGGAACATGCCGGCGCGGGCGCGCTCGTCGACGGTCATCTCCAGGACGTCCTCGCCGTCCAGAGTCACGGTGCCACTGGTGATCGTGTACTTGGGGTGGCCCGCGATGGAGTACGCGAGGGTCGACTTGCCGGAGCCGTTGGGGCCCATGATGGCGTGGGTCTCGCCCTGCTTCACGGTCAGGTCGACGCCCTTGAGGATCTCCCGGGGGCCGTTCTCGGCCTCGACGGAGACGTGCAGGTCGCGGATTTCAAGCGTTGCCATGGGTGACTCAGGACTCCTGGGTGACGGAGACGAGCACATCGTCCCCTTCGATCTTGACGGGGTATACGGGCACGGGGCGTGTCGCGGGCAGTCCGGACGGCTTGCCGCTGCGGAGGTCGAAGCTGGAGCCGTGGAGCCAGCACTCGATCTGGCAGTCCTCCACCTCGCCCTCGGACAGCGAGACATTCGCGTGCGAACAGATGTCGTTGATCGCGAACACTTCGCCGCACGTGCGGACGACAGAGACCGGCGTGCCGTCGAGTTCCACCCGCTTCGGGGTGTCCTCCTCCAGCTCGCTCAGCCCACAGGCTCGGACGAAGGCTGTCATCAGACGGACGCCTCCAGCTCCGCGTCGATCTTGGCGAGCAGGCGCTCCTCGAGATCGGGCAGGCCGATCTTCTGGACCAGCTCGGCGAAGAAGCCTCGGACCACCAGGCGGCGCGCCTCTCCGGCCGGGATGCCACGGGACTGCAGATAGAAGAGCTGCTCGTCGTCGAAGCGGCCGGTGGCGGAGGCGTGACCGGCGCCGACGATCTCGCCGGTCTCGATCTCCAGGTTCGGTACGGAGTCGACGCGCGCGCCGTCCGTGAGGACGAGGTTGCGGTTCATCTCGTACGTGTCCGTGCCCTCGGCCCTGGCCTCGATCAGGACGTCGCCGATCCACACCGCGTGCGCGTCCTGGCCCTGCAGCGCGCCCTTGTAGGCGGCGTTGGAGCGACAGTGCGGGGCGTTGTGGTCGACCATGAGGCGGTGCTCCTGGTGCTGACCCTGGTCGGTGAAGTACAGACCGAAGAGCTCGGCCTCGCCGCCGGTGCCCGCGTAGGAAACACGCGGGTGCAGGCGTACGACATCGCCGCCGAAGGTGACGACGATCGACTTGAAGGAGGCGTCCCGGCCGACCAGCGCGTTGTGCTGGGAGACGTGGACGGCCTTGTCGTCCCAGTCCTGGACGGAGACGACGGTGAGCTTCGCTCCGTCGCCGAGCAGGTAGTCGACATTGGAGGCGAGCACCGCGTCACCGGTGTGGTCGATGACCACGACGGCCTCGGCGAAGGCGCCGAGCTCGATGACCTGGTGGGCGTAGGCGGTGCCGCCCTCGCCGTGCACGGCGATGCGGACCGGCTCGGTGAGCACGGTGTCCTTGGGCACGGTGACGACCGAGGCCGTCTCGAAGGAGGAGTACGCCTGGGCGGCGACACGGTCCACCGGGGTGCCCGCCCTGCCGAGCCGCGCGTCGTCACGGCCGACGGTCTCGATGATGACGCCCTCGGGGGCGTCGATCGCGACCTTGATGGCGCTGCCGGTCGCGACGGCGGTGCCGTTGTGCAGACCGGCCAGCCGCTCCAGCGGAGTGAAGCGCCACTCCTCCTCGCGGCCGTGCGGCACCGGGAAGTCCGCCACGTCGAAGGACGGCGGCGCACTCATGCGGGTGGCGACGGTCGACTCGGCGGCCACCGCGATCGAACCGGCAGTGGTGGAGCCCGCCGGAATGTTCTGAGCCTCAGCCATGGCTGTCGTCTTGCTCTCTTCCTACGTCGAAAAACAGTCGCTGCTCTGGGAGGGCGGGGGCCTTAGCCGACCGACCCCTCCATCTGCAGCTCGATCAGCCGGTTGAGCTCCAGCGCGTACTCCATGGGCAGTTCCTTGGCGATCGGCTCGACGAAACCGCGCACGATCATCGCCATCGCCTCGAACTCCGTCATACCGCGGCTCATCAGGTAGAAGAGCTGGTCGTCGGAGACCTTGGAGACGGTGGCCTCGTGGCCCATGGACACGTCGTCCTCGCGGACGTCCACGTACGGGTAGGTGTCGGAGCGGGAGATCGTGTCGACCAGCAGCGCATCACAGAGCACATTGGACTTCGCGCCCGGCGCGCCCTCGCCGATCTCGATCAGACCGCGGTAGGAGGTACGGCCGCCGCCTCGCGCCACCGACTTGGAGACGATGTTGGAGGAGGTGTTCGGGGCCATGTGGACCATCTTGGCGCCGGCGTCCTGGTGCTGGCCCTCGCCCGCGAAGGCGATGGACAGGGTCTCGCCCTTGGCGTGCTCGCCCATCAGGTAGACGGCCGGGTACTTCATGGTGACCTTGGAGCCGATGTTGCCGTCGACCCACTCCATGGTCGCGCCCTCGTACGCCACGGCGCGCTTGGTGACCAGGTTGTAGACGTTGTTCGACCAGTTCTGGATCGTCGTGTAGCGGCAGCGGCCGCCCTTCTTGACGATGATCTCGACGACCGCGCTGTGCAGCGAGTCCGAGGAGTAGATCGGGGCGGTGCAGCCCTCGACGTAGTGGACGTAGGCGTCCTCGTCGACGATGATCAGCGTCCGCTCGAACTGGCCCATGTTCTCCGTGTTGATACGGAAGTAGGCCTGCAGCGGGATGTCGACCTGCACACCCTTCGGCACGTAGATGAACGAGCCACCGGACCACACGGCCGAGTTCAGCGAGGCGAACTTGTTGTCGCCGACCGGGATGACGGTGCCGAAGTACTCCTGGAAGAGCTCCGGGTGCTCCTTCAGCGCGGTGTCCGTGTCGAGGAAGATGACGCCCTGCTCCTCCAGGTCCTCACGGATCTGGTGGTAGACGACCTCGGACTCGTACTGGGCGGCGACACCGGCGACCAGGCGCTGCTTCTCCGCCTCCGGGATGCCGAGCTTGTCGTACGTGTTCTTGATGTCCTCGGGCAGGTCCTCCCAGGACTCCGCCTGCTTCTCCGTGGACCGCACGAAGTACTTGATGTTGTCGAAGTCGATGCCCGACAGGTCCGAGCCCCAGCTCGGCATGGGCTTCTTGTCGAACAGCCGCAGGCCCTTGAGCCGCAGCTTCAGCATCCACTCCGGCTCGTTCTTCTTCTCCGAGATGTCGCGGACGACCGCCTCGGAGAGGCCGCGCTTGGCCGTGGCACCGGCCGCGTCGGAGTCGGCCCAGCCGAATTCGTACGTACCCAGGCCCTCGAGTTCGGGGTGGGCAGTCTCCGTGGGGAGAGTCATGCGGGGTTCCTCCCGGCCGTGCTTGCAGATGCTGATGGTGTGGTGGTCTGGGGTGAGCTGTGCGGGATGAACGTCGTACAGACGCCGTCACCATGGGCGATGGTGGCCAGACGCTGTACATGCGTTCCCAGGAGACGCGAGAAGACCTCTGTCTCCGCCTCGCACAGCTGCGGGTACTGCTCGGCGACATGGGCCACCGGGCAGTGGTGCTGACAGAGCTGCTGACCGACCGGTGCGTTACGCGCCGTAGCAGCGTACCCGTCGACACTCAGGGCCTTGGCCAGCGCTTCGGTGCGCTCCTCGGGTGCCGCGGCGTCCACCGCCTTGCGGTAGGCCTCAGCCTGCGTGCCCATCCGGTCCCGGGCAAACGCGGCGACGGCCGCCTCTCCCGCCGCACCGCCACCCGCGGCTCGCTCGATCCACCGGAGCGCGTCGACGGCCAGCGTGTCGTACGACTGGTCGAAGGCGTCCCGGCCGCAGTCGGTGAGGGCGAACACCTTGGCGGGTCGCCCCCGGGTGCGCGCGCCGTAGATCCGCTGCTCACGGGGCTCAACGACATTGTCGGAGACGAGCGAGTCGAGGTGACGGCGTACGGCTGCCTGGGTGAGGCCGAGGCGCGTCGCGAGGTCGGCCACGGTGGACGGGCCGTGGTCCAGGACGGATCGCGCGACCCGGTTGCGTGTGGAGCGCTCCCCGGTCGCGAGTTCCTCGTGAGGAGCCTCGCCAACGTTTTTCACAACGCCATTGTTGCGTAATTCCTCTGACTGTGACAACCGACGTCCAAGGGGTGATCCGGTGCGCTTCATCACTAAGGGTTACCTAAGCACCGGGGCGGCCCGGGCCCCGCGCCCCGGGGCCCCCGGCCCCCCGCCTAGACTTCCCGGCATGCGAAGCGAGCCCGTCGTCCAGATCCGTGGCCTGGTCAAGCGGTACGGATCCAAGACGGCCGTGGACGGCCTCGATCTCGAGGTCCGCCAGGGCTCCGTGACCGCCGTCCTCGGCCCCAACGGAGCCGGCAAGACCACCACGATCGAGACCTGCGAGGGCTACCGGCGCGCCGACGCGGGCACGGTACGCGTCCTGGGCCTCGACCCCGTCGCCGACGCCGGCAGACTCCGCCCCCGGATCGGCGTGATGCTCCAGTCCGGCGGCGTGTACTCGGGGGCCCGCGCCGACGAGATGCTGCGCCATATGGCCAAGCTGCACGCGCATCCGCTGGATGTGGACGCGCTGATAGAACGGCTGGGTCTCGGCAGCTGCGGCCGTACGACCTACCGGCGGCTCTCCGGCGGCCAGCAGCAGCGGCTCGCGCTGGCGATGGCCGTCGTCGGCCGCCCCGAACTCGTCTTCCTGGACGAGCCGACCGCCGGCCTCGACCCGCAGGCCCGCCGGTCCACCTGGGAGCTCGTACGCGAACTCCGTGCCGACGGCGTCTCGACCGTTCTCACCACCCACTTCATGGACGAGGCCGAGGAGCTCGCCGACGATGTCGCGATCATCGACGCGGGCCGGGTCATCGCCGAGGGCAGCCCCGAGGAGCTGTGCCGGGGCGGCGCCGAGAACACGCTGCGTTTCACCGGGCGGCCGGGGCTGGACCTCGGCTCGCTGCTCAAGGCACTGCCGGACGGCACTGCGGCGGCCGAGCTCACGCCCGGGGCGTACCGGATCACGGGCGAGGTCGGTCCGCAGCTGCTGGCGACCGTCACGTCCTGGTGCGCACAGCACGGTGTGATGCCGGACGGGATCGCCGTCGAGCGCCACACCCTCGAGGATGTCTTTCTTGAGCTCACCGGCAAGGAGCTGCGTTCATGAAGTGGGACGACACCGGTCTCGACCGGGGGTCCGGGGGTTGCCCCCCGGGACGACACAGCCTTGAGCTCACCGGCAAGGAGCCGCGTTCATGAGCCTCGGTACGTACACGCCGAAGCCCGGCGCCGCGCCGCTGCCCCGCATGATCGCGGCGCAGACCGCCTTCGAGACGAGGATGCTCCTGCGCAACGGCGAGCAGCTGCTGCTCACCGTTGTCATCCCGTCGCTGCTGCTGGTCCTCTTCTCCACGGTCGACATCCTCACTCTGCCCACGGAGACAACGGGCGGCAGCGGCAAAGCCGTCGACTTCCTGGCGCCCGGCGTGCTCGCACTCGCCGTGATGTCCACCGCCTTCACCGGCCAGGCCATCGCCACCGGCTTCGAGCGGCGGTACGGAGTCCTCAAGCGGCTCGGCGCGTCGCCGCTCCCCCGATGGGCCCTGATGAGCGCCAAGACGCTCTCCGTCCTGGCCACCGAAGTCCTCCAGATCGTGCTGCTGACCGTCATCGCCTTCGCGCTCGGCTGGTCCCCGCACGGCAACCCCGTCTCCGTACTCCTGCTGCTCGTCCTCGGCACCGCCGCCTTCTCCGGCCTCGGTCTGCTGATGGCCGGGACGCTCAAGGCCGAGGCCACCCTGGCCGCCGCCAACCTGGTTTTTCTGCTGCTCCTGGTGGGCGGCGGAGTGATCGTGCCGCTGGACAGGTTCCCGGACGGCGTCCAGTCGGTGCTCGCGCTGCTGCCGATCTCGGCGCTCTCGGACGGTCTGCGCGATGTGCTCCAGCACGGCGCGGGAGTGCCGTGGGGCGATCTCGGGATCCTCGCCGTCTGGGCTGTGCTCGGACTCGGCGCCGCCGCGCGGCTCTTCCGCTGGGACTGACCCACGGGCCAGTATGAGCCTGCCAAGATCCGCACGGTGGGAGGCCTCGATGGAGCGGACTGCCGCACTGCGACTGGACGCGGAGTGGGCGAAGGTCAGGTCCGGCAGAGCCGGAGCCTCCCCCCGGGAACGCGAGCGCATGCTGACCGACCTGATCGCCGCGCTCGCCGCGCACGCCGCGGACGACCTCTCGCTCACCGCCCGGCTGAGCCTGCGGTACGGCGATCTGGCCCGCCACCACTTCGACACCGGTCGCCGCGAGGACGCGCTGACCGCCGTCGACGAGGCGATCCGGCGCTGCGAGGAGCCGGCCAGACATGACGAGGAGCACGCCCGCTGGTACGCCCGCGCGCTGATCAGTCAGGCCGTCTATCTGGCCGAGCCGCTCAGCGACGAGCTGGGTCTGCCTCGCTACGCCCTCCATCCGATGGGCGAGCAGCCTCGTCCGGTGACCGCGAGGACGGACTCGCCGCCCTGGCGGCAACCCGCCGAGCCATTGAGGTCTGGGAGCGCCTCGAACGCTCGGACCCGCGCAACCAGGAGGGCCTCGCTCAGGCGCATGCCTTCCTCGGCGACCGGTTGGAGGAGCTGGGCCTGCCGGTGGAGGCTGCGTCCTGGGCCGTACGGGCCGAGCGTGAGTTCCACGCCCTGTGGTCCGCGCCCGACCCGCGCGAGGCGGCGCATGCGGTGGCCCTTGAGCACCTCGACGACCAGCTGGAACGCAGACTGCGGCGCTGCCCTTTCGACGGCGGCCTGACACATCTGCGGGCGCAGGACCTGCTTCCGGAGCGGCTGCTGCCGCTCGCGGTCCTGGCGGCACGGATCGAGGGCGTGGATCCGGATGCGATCGCCGAAGGGCTGGGGCTGGACGGCGCGGAGGTCCGGCGGATCCTGCGGGCGCGGTCGTGGCGGGCGGTGTGGCGGTTCGACGTACGGGACGGCGCCGATGGGTCCTGGACCCCGATGACGTACCCGTGGCGTGGCACGGACGCCGTCACGGACCGCAGCGCGGAGGCGGTGGCGGCGGAGCTGACCGACGCGTTCCTGCACTCGCCCGACTGCCCGCCGTCCTCGGTGCACTGGCGGATCGCCGTGTGGTGGGAGGAGGAGGACCATCTCGACGGCTCGCGCTTCCGGCTGGCGTACCCGCCGTCCTGACCGCACCGGCAGGATTCGCCGGACCGGACCCCTCGTGAAAACGTGCACAATCGTCCGCCTACGATAGGGCCCGTGCAGACCCCTCTCGCCCAAATCGCCCAGCGCTGGACGCCCACGCCCCAAACGCTCCGGCGCGCCGCGCTCTCCGCCGTCGTGATGAGCGTGGTCATCATCGTCACCGGCGGCGCGGTCCGGCTGACCAGCTCCGGTCTCGGCTGCGACACCTGGCCGAAGTGCACGGACGACAGCCTCTTCGCCACCCCCGAGCAGGGCATCAACGGCGCGATCGAGTTCGGCAACCGGATGCTGACATACGTCCTGTCGGCGGCGGTCGGCTGGGCGATCGTCGCGGCCCGCGCCACCAAGCCGCTGCGGCGCGGGCTGACCCGGCTCGCCTGGTCACAGTTCTGGATCGTGATGGGCAACGCCGTGCTCGGCGGCATCACGGTCTGGGCAGGCCTCAACCCCTGGACCGTGGCCGGGCACTTCCTGCTCGCCACCGGGCTGCTCACGGTCGCCACCATTACCTGGCAGCGCACCCGCGAGGGCGACGGCACACCGCGCCCGCGCGTCCCGCGCCCGGTCCGCAAGCTGTCCTGGGCGATCGTCGCCGTCTCGGCGCTGCTCGTCGCGCTGGGCACGACGGTGACCGGTTCCGGCAAGCACGCCGGCGACAGCAGCGACGTACCGCGGATGCCGTGGGACTGGGCCGCCGCCGCACATATCCACGCCTTCGCCGCCTGGGCGGTCTGCGCGCTGGCCGTGGCGATGTGGCTGGTGCTACGGGTGGTCGACGCTCCCGACGACACCCGGGCGCGCGCCCGCGACCTGCTGATCGTGCTGCTCGCCCAGGGCGCCATCGGCTATGTCCAGTACTTCACGCAGGTCCCGGAGGCGCTGGTCGCCGCGCATATGCTCGGCTCCGCGCTGATGTGGATCGCGGTGGTGCGCCTCGCGCTGAGCCTGCGCGAGCGTCCGCAGACCAACGCGGAGATCCCGGCCCGGACCGACCCGGCGCTCTCCAACGTCTGACGGACAAGCATCTGACAGGCAGGCGTCCGACGGGTAATCGTCCGGCAGTCAGGGCCTGGCCGTCAGGCGTCCGACAGTGCGTAGACGCGGCGGGCATTGCCCGCCGCGATCATCCCGGCGACCCGTTCCGCGTCCGCACGGGCCCAGGCGCCGTCGCCGACCCAGCCGCCGAGCACCCGGCTGAGCGCCTCCCGGAAGATCCGGGCGCCCACCACATGCAGCTCCGGCAGCCCGCGCGCACCGCTGGAGAAGAGCAGCTTCCCGAACGGCGCGAGCTCCAGGATCTCCGCGAGTACGGCGGCGGCCCGAGCCCCTGTGTGTACGAGAGCGGGCCCGAGATCGGCGTACACATGCGGGAAGACGCTTGCCAGATGCGCGGCATGGCGGTGGTACGGATAGCCGTGCAGCAGCACCAGATCGGTGGAGAGACCGGCGGTGGCGGCCGCGAAGCCGGTGAGCAGCATCGGATCCTCTACCCCGACATACAGCTGGAGCGGCAGCCCGGAGGCGACCGCGATCCACAGCAGATGCCGCACCAGTACGGGATCGGTGAGCCTCCCGCCGACCTGCCGCGCGGCCAGCCAGCGCCCGGCGGCCCCGCGCACCTCCCCGGGGCCCGGCGGCTCGGGGGCGAGGGCGAGTCCGTGGCCCACTGCGGCGACGGAGGTGAAGGCAACGGCGGAGGCGGCGGCCCCGTGCACGGCCTCGGCGAGGTTCGCGAGGAAGCTCTCCACGGTGCCCGAGGTGTCGGCGACCTGCTCCGCGAGGAGTTCGAGACGTACGATCTCGCGCGCCTCGGCCGAGCCGGCCGCGGCGATCTCGCGCGGGCCCGTGAGATCCCCCGGCAGCCCGGTGTCCACCAGATATGTGGAGATTCCGCTGCCCCGCAGCAGCCGTCTGCCCGCCTCGAGCACGCCGAGCTCGCGGCGCCGGGCGAGATAGCGGGCGGGCGGGCAGTGCGGCTCAAGACCCAGCAGCGGCGGGCACCAGCGCCGTACGGCGAAGCCGGTCTGGGTGTCAAAGAACGTGGTGCCCGGCGCGGGCGGCCCCGCAGTCCTGCCCAGATGCGCCTCGAAGGTACCGAGGCCCAGCTCCGTACGGAGCACTCCGTGGCAGTACTGGTCCACGAGGGTCGGGGTGTCGATCATCCGGTCTCCCTGTCATGGACCGTGCTTCCACAGTCCTAACGGGTGACACCCCGACGAGGTGTTGCTCAGTCGTTGGACGGACCGCCGACCTGGATGCCCGCCATCCGGGTCCACTCGTACGGCCCAGTGCGGACCTTCGCCGCGAACTCGCCGTCGAAGGACTCGTGCAGCGTGATTCCGGCCTTCTCGGCCGCGGCCTGCGCGATGGGGTGGGTGGGCGCGACAAGGTCGCCCCAGGCGCCGTCCTCGCCGACGAGCACGACGCGGGTGCCCGCCTGACCGATGTACTCGAGCTGCCCCTCGGCACCGCCGTGCGCCTTGGCGAAGGCGCCGATCTGCTTGGCGAGCTTGGCCGCCTTGCGCTCTGCCTGCTTGGTGTCTGCCATGCATCGATGCTACTTGCGGGTACGGCGCCCTGGCGACGCCGGGGTCACGTGGTGTGGGCCACTGGGCCTCCGCCCCGGGCCCCGGGCCTCAAGCGCCGGACGGGCTGGAAACTGCTGCCGCCGGACGGGCTGGATGTGCCGGCCGCCGGACGGGCTGGATGTGCCGGCCGCTAGCTCAGGAAGGGATCCACCGCGACCGCCACGAAGAGCAGCGACACATAGGTGATGGACCAGTGGAAGAGCCGCATCTCCTTGAGCTTGCCGCCCGTCGCCCCGGACTTGGCACGGCGCTGCAGCGAGTGCGCCTCCCAGAGCCACCAACCACCGGTGACCAGCGCCACCGCGGTGTAGAACCAGCCGGTGTAGCCGAGCGGCGTCAGCAGCAGCGAGACGGCGACCATCACCCAGCTGTAGAGGACGATCTGCCGGGCCACCACCGTGTTGGAGGCGATGACCGGAAGCATCGGCACGCCCACGCGCGCGTAGTCCTCCTTCACCTTCATCGACAGCGGCCAGTAGTGCGGCGGCGTCCAGAAGAAGATGACCAGGAAGAGGATGACCGCGGCCCACGACATCGAGTTGGTGGCGGCGGACCAGCCGATCAGGACCGGCATACAGCCGGCGATGCCGCCCCAGACGATGTTCTGTGCGGTACGGCGCTTGAGGATCATCGTGTACACGATGACGTAGAAGAGCAGCGCGCCCAGCGCCAGCGCGGCGGACAGCCAGTTGACGAGGAGCCCGAACCAGAGCGTGGAGACGGCGGCGAGGGCGAGACCGAAGACCAGGCACTCGCGCGGCGACACCATTCCGGTGACCAGCGGACGCTGCGACGTACGGTCCATCAGGGCGTCGATGTCGCGGTCGATGTACATGTTCAGCGCGTTGGCGCCGCCTGCGGAGAGGTAGCCGCCGATGCACGTCGTGAGCACGAGCCAGAGGTCGGGAACGCCCTGCGCGGCCAGGAACATCACCGGAACGGTGGTGATCAGCAGCAGCTCGATGATCCGCGGCTTGGTCAGCGCCACGAATGCCTTGACGCGGGCCCCGAACGGACGATGGCCCCCCGGGCTGGGAGTCAAGACGACCCCTGCGGGTCGGGACTCGACGGCCGTCACGCACACCCCTGACAGAGAAATCCCAGCAAGCTCCCGGCGTGAAGACCCGGTAAAGACTTGCGCGTACCACGCCACTCTAGACGTTGCCCAGACGCCGATCTTCGCGGGGGTGGGCTCGTGTTGAGCGGCGGCCGCACGGCGCGCGTATACACCGCCGACAGGCGGAGACGACGCTGTGGCGGCACCCTGGCTGTGTCCGACTTTTTGAAAGGCATGCACTCGAAAAGAGGTGCGTTGCTCCGGGGGTAGGCTCGACAACGCCCGGTGCTTCCGTCGTCACCGGGATACGAACATGTGGAGAGGAGCCCTGACCCAGGGTGAGCACCAAGCCGACCACCACAGACCTCGAGTGGACCGATCTGGACCAGCGGGCCGTTGATACCGCCCGCGTCCTGGCCATGGATTCCGTACAGAAGGTCGGCAACGGCCACCCCGGTACGGCCATGAGCCTCGCGCCCGCCGCGTATGTTCTGTTCCAGAAGCTCATGCGGCACGACCCCGCCGATCCGGACTGGACCGGCCGCGACCGGTTCGTGCTCTCCGCGGGGCACTCGTCTCTGACCCTCTACATCCAGCTCTACCTGGCCGGGTACGGCCTTGAGCTCGACGACCTCAAGTCCTTCAGGACCTGGGGTTCGAGGACCCCGGGCCACCCGGAGTACGGGCACACCCCGGGCGTAGAGACGACGACCGGCCCGCTCGGGCAGGGCGTCGCCAACGCGGTGGGCATGGCCATGGCCTCCCGCTACGAGCGCGGCCTGTTCGACCCGGACGCAGCTCCGGGCACCTCGCCGTTCGACCACACCATCTGGGCCATCGCCGGTGACGGCTGCCTCCAGGAGGGCATCTCCGCCGAGGCGTCCTCGCTGGCCGGGCACCAGAAGCTGGGCAATCTGGTGCTGCTGTGGGACGACAACCACATCTCCATCGAGGGCGACACGGAGACGGCCGTCTCCGAGGACACCCTCAAGCGGTACGAGGCGTACGGCTGGCACGTCCAGCGTGTCGAGCAGAAGCCCAACGGCGACCTCGACCCGGCCGGTCTCTACAAGGCCCTGAAGGCGGCGCAGGCCGAGACGGAGCGCCCCTCCTTCATCGCGGTCCGCTCGATCATCGCCTGGCCCGCCCCGCACGCGCAGAACACCGAGGCCGCGCACGGCTCGGCGCTCGGTGAAGAGGAGGTCGCGGCCACCAAGCGCATCCTCGGCTTCGACCCGGAGAAGAGCTTCGAGGTCTCCGACGAGGTCCTCGGGCACACCCGTGAGGCGCTCGACCGCGGCCGCGAGGCCCAGGGCGAGTGGGAGAAGTCGTTCGCCGCGTGGCGCACCGCCAACCCGGAGCGCGCCGTCGAGTTCGACCGGATCCGCTCGGGCGAGCTCCCGGCGGGCTGGGAGGAGGAGCTCCCGGAGTTCGAGACCGGCAAGGGTGTCGCCACCCGCGCCGCTTCCGGCAAGATCCTGCAGTCGCTCGGCGCGGTCATTCCCGAGCTGTGGGGCGGCTCCGCCGACCTGGCGGGCTCGAACAACACGACGATCGACAAGACGTCGTCGTTCCTGCCCGACGGCAACCCACTGCCGGGCGCGAACAAGTACGGCCGCACGATCCACTTCGGCATCCGTGAGCACGCCATGGCCGCGACCATGAACGGCATCGCGCTGCACGGCAACACCCGTATCTACGGCGGCACCTTCCTGGTGTTCTCGGACTACATGCGCAACGCCGTGCGGCTCTCGGCGCTGATGCACCTGCCGGTGACGTACGTGTGGACGCACGACTCGATCGGTCTCGGCGAGGACGGCCCCACCCACCAGCCGGTGGAGCACCTGGCCTCGCTGCGCGCGATCCCGGGCCTGAACATCGTCCGTCCGGCCGACGCCAACGAGACCGCCATCGCCTGGCGCGAGATTCTCAAGCGCTACACCAAGGAGTTCGGCAAGGGCGCCCCGCACGGCCTTGCGCTGACCCGCCAGGGTGTGCCGACGTACGAGGCCAACGAGGATGCCGCCAAGGGCGGTTACGTCATGTTCGACGCCGAAGGGCCCGACGGTCAGAGCACGGCGCCGCAGGTCCTGCTGATCGGCACCGGCTCCGAGGTCCAGCTGGCCGTGGAGGCACGCGAGCAGCTGCAGGCCGCGGGCGTCCCGACCCGGGTGGTCTCGATGCCGTCCGTCGAGTGGTTCGAGGAGCAGGACCAGGCGTACAAGGACAGCGTCCTGCCGCCGGCCGTGAAGGCCCGTGTCGCGGTCGAGGCCGGTATCGGTCTGACCTGGCACCGCTTCGTCGGCGACGCGGGACGCATCGTTTCGCTGGAGCACTTCGGCGCTTCGGCCGACGGCAAGGTCCTCTTCCGCGAGTTCGGCTTCACTGCCGAGAACGTGGCCGCTGTCGCCCGGGACTCGCTCGAAACCGTCAATGGCCTGGAAGCCGCCGCGCGCTGACGCCGGTATACGACAAGTAGGAGATGCAACTCTCATGACAGACGCACTCAAGCGCCTCTCCGACGAAGGCGTCGCGATCTGGCTCGACGACCTGTCGCGCAAGCGGATCACGTCCGGCAATCTCGCCGAACTGATCGACCAGCAGCACGTCGTGGGCGTCACCACCAACCCCTCGATCTTCCAGAAGGCCATCAGCAGCGGTGACGGTTACGAGCAGCAGCTCGCCGACCTCGCCGTGCGCAAGGTGACCGTCGAGGAAGCCGTACGGATGATCACGACGGCGGACGTCCGCGACGCCGCCGACATCCTGCGACCGGTGTTCGACGCCACCGGCGGCCAGGACGGCCGGGTCTCCATCGAGGTCGACCCGCGCCTGGCGCACAAGACCGCGGCGACCATCGCCGAGGCCAAGCAGCTGGCCTGGCTGGTGGACCGTCCGAACACGCTCATCAAGATCCCGGCGACGAAGGCCGGCCTGCCGGCGATCACCGAGGTCATCGGGAAGGGCATCAGCGTCAATGTCACGCTGATCTTCTCCCTGGAGCGCTACCGCGAGGTCATGGACGCCTATCTGGCCGGTCTGGAGAAGGCGAAGGCCGCCGGCCTGGACCTCTCCAAGATCCAGTCCGTGGCGTCCTTCTTCGTGTCCCGTGTGGACACCGAGATCGACAAGCGGCTCGACGCCCTGGGCACCCCGGAGGCCAAGGAGGCCCGCGGCAAGGCGGCCCTGGCCAACGCCCGTCTCGCGTACCAGGCGTACGAAGAGGTCTTCAGCAGCGACCGCTGGGCCGCGCTCGACAAGGCGCAGGCCAACAAGCAGCGTCCGCTGTGGGCCTCGACGGGCGTCAAGGACCCGGCGTACAAGGACACGATGTACGTCGACGAGCTGGTCGCCCCGGGCACGGTGAACACCATGCCGGAGGCCACGCTGGAGGCCACCGCCGACCACGGTCAGATCACCGGTGACACGGTGCGCGGCACGTACGAGCAGGCTCGCGCCGAGCTCGACGCCATCGAGAAGCTCGGGATCTCCTACGACGAGGTCGTGCAGCTGCTCGAGGACGAGGGCGTCGAGAAGTTCGCGACGGCCTGGAACGATCTCCTCAACTCGACCGAGGCCGAGCTCAAGCGCCTCGCTCCTTCGGAGGGCTGACCAACTTGTCCGGTCTCAGCGGAGCCAACCCGCTCCGTGACCCCGCAGACCGACGGCTCCCGCGTATCGCGGGGCCGTCGGGCCTGGTCATCTTCGGTGTCACGGGCGATTTGTCACGTAAAAAGTTGATGCCAGCCGTCTATGACCTGGCCAACCGCGGATTGCTGCCGCCGGGCTTCTCGCTCGTCGGTTTCGCCCGCCGTGAGTGGAAGGACGAGGACTTCGCACAGGTGGTCCACGACGCCGTCAAGGCCCACGCCCGTACGCCGTTCCGCGAGGAGGTCTGGCAGCAGCTCATCCAGGGGATGCGCTTCGTCCCGGGCAACTTCGACGACGACGACGCCTTCGAGCAGCTGAAGTCGACCATCGAGGACCTCGACAAGAAACAGGGCACCGGCGGCAACTTCGCGTTCTATCTGTCCGTACCGCCGAAGTTCTTCCCGAAGGTTGTCCAGCAGCTCAAGAAGCACGGGCTCGCCGACCAGAAGGAAGGCTCCTGGCGCCGCGCGGTCATCGAGAAGCCGTTCGGCCACGACCTGGTCTCCGCCAAGGAGCTCAACCAGGTGGTGCACGAGGTCTTTCCGCCCAACGAGGTCTTCCGGATCGACCACTACCTCGGCAAGGAGACCGTCCAGAACATTCTGGCGCTGCGCTTCGCCAACACCCTCTTCGAGCCGATCTGGAACCGGTCGTACGTCGACCACGTCCAGATCACCATGGCTGAGGACATCGGCATCGGCGGCCGCGCCGGCTACTACGACGGTATCGGCGCCGCCCGTGACGTCATCCAGAACCACCTGCTCCAGCTGCTCGCGCTGACCACGATGGAGGAGCCCGCCTCCTTCGACGCGGACGCGCTCGCGGCCGAGAAGACCAAGGTGCTGGGCGCGGTGAAGCTGCCCAAGGATCTGTCCAAGAACACGGTGCGCGCACAGTACGCGGCGGGCTGGCAGGGCGGCGAGAAGGCCGTCGGCTATCTCGAGGAAGACGGCATCGACCCCAAGTCGAAGACCGACACCTACGCGGCCATAAAGCTGGGGATCGACAACCGCCGCTGGGCCGGAGTCCCGTTCTACCTCCGTACCGGCAAGCGGCTCGGCCGCCGTGTCACGGAGATCGCGGTGATCTTCCAGCGCGCCCCGCACTCCCCCTTCGACCACACGGCCACGGAGGAGCTGGGCCAGAACGCCCTGGTCATCCGCGTCCAGCCGGACGAGGGCGTGACCCTGCGGTTCGGCTCGAAGGTGCCCGGCACCTCGATGGAGGTGCGGGACGTCTCGATGGACTTCGCGTACGGCGAGTCCTTCACGGAGTCCAGCCCCGAGGCGTACGAGCGCCTCATCCTCGATGTCCTGCTCGGCGACTCCAACCTCTTCCCGCGCGTGGAGGAGGTCGAGCTGTCCTGGAAGATCCTCGACCCGATCGAGCAGTTCTGGGACAAGCACGGCAAGCCCGCGCAGTACCCGGCCGGGACCTGGGGCCCGGTCGAGGCGGACGAAATGCTCGCACGAGACGGACGGAGCTGGCGTCGGCCATGAAGATCGACCTTACGGACACCACTGCCAGCAAGATCAACAAGGCGCTGGTGCAGGGGCGGCGGGCCGTCGGCACGCAGGCCGTCGGCATGGTGCTCACCCTTGTCATCGTCACCGACGAGGAGAACGCCTACGACGCGCTGAAGGCGGCCAACGATGCGTCCCGCGAGCACCCCTCGCGAAAGCTCGTCGTCATCAAGCGGGTCTCACGTTCGCCGCGCGACCGGGCGAAGGCGCGCCTGGACGCCGAGGTGCGGGTGGGCACTGACGCGGGCACCGGCGAGACGGTCGTCGTGCGGCTGTACGGCGAGGTCATCAACCACGCCCAGTCGGTGGCGCTGCCGCTGCTGCTGCCGGACGCGCCGGTGGTGGTCTGGTGGCCGGTGAACGCGCCGACCGACCCGGCCAAGGACCCGCTGGGTGCGCTGGCACAGCGCCGGGTGACGGACACATACGCCTCCGAGCAGCCGGTGCAGGAGCTGGCGGGGCGTGCCGAGGTGTACACCCCCGGCGACACCGATCTCGCCTGGACCCGGATCACACCGTGGCGCTCGATGCTCGCGGCTGCTCTGGACCAGGTCAGCTGCGAGGTCACCGCGGCGGAGGTGGAGGGCGAGGAGTTCAACCCGAGCTGCGAGCTGCTCGCCATGTGGCTCGCGGACCGGCTGAAGGTGCCGGTGAAGCGCTCGTTCTCCGCCGGTCCCGGCCTCACCGCCGTACGGATGGAGACCTCCTGCGGTCCGATCGTGCTGGACCGGGCGGACGGCTCGCTGGCGACGCTGTCGATCCAGGGCCAGCCGGACCGGGCGGTGGCGCTCCAGCGGCGTGAGACGGCAGAGCTGATGGCGGAGGAGCTGCGGCGGCTCGACCCGGACGACATCTACGCGTCGGCGCTGCGGTTCGGCGTGGACCGGCTGGCCACTCCGGCGGAAAACGGGGCTGACGATACGTCCAGGTCCGGTGCGTCGAAGTCCGATGCCAAGCCCGCCTCCGCCGCCGCCAAGAAGGCCGCTCCGGCCAAGAAGGCGGCGGCCAAGTGAGTGCTCCGCAACTCGTCGTCCACCGTGACAAGGAGTTGATGGCGCAGGCCGTCGCGGCCCGGCTGATCACGAAGATCGTGGACGCCCAGTCAGCGCGCGGCTCGGCGTCGGTGGTCCTGACGGGCGGCCGCAACGGCAACGCCCTGCTGGCCGCCCTCGACAGCTCACCGGCCCGGGACGCGATCGACTGGCCGCGGCTCGACCTGTGGTGGGGCGACGAACGGTTCCTCCCGGAGGGCGACCCGGAGCGCAATGTCACGCAGGCCCGCGAGGCTCTGCTGGACAGGGTGTCGCTGGATCCGTCCCGGGTGCATGCGATGCCCGCGTCGGACGGCGAGTACGGCAACGACGCGGACGCGGCCGCTGCCGCGTACGCAGCCGAACTCGCCGCCGCGGCGGGCCCGGAGGACCACGGCCCGGTGCCGACGTTCGACGTACTGATGCTGGGCGTCGGCCCGGACACGCATGTGGCGTCGCTCTTCCCGGAACTGCCTGCGGTCCGTGAGACGGAGCGCACGGTGGTCGCCGTCCACGGCGCGCCGAAGCCGCCGCCGACCCGTATCTCGCTCACGCTCCCGGCGATTCGCGCGGCACGCGAGGTGTGGCTGCTGGCGGCGGGTGAGGACAAGGCGAAGGCGGCGAGGATCGCGCTGTCGGGCGCGGGCGAGGTGCAGGCTCCCGCGGCGGGCGCGTACGGACGCAGCCGGACGCTGTGGCTGCTGGACGCCGCGGCGGCCGCACAGCTGCCGCGCGACCTGTACCCGCCGGCGTCGCCCTGACCGTGGGGCTCCGCCCCGGACCCCGCGTCTCAATCGCCGGCGAGGCTGAATTGTGCCGCCTAATCAGCCCGTCCGGCGTTTGAGGACACTCCCTCTACGCCCTGAGGGCGTGGGGGGACCCCCGGAAGGGCGTCCGGGGTCCGGGGCGCAGCCCCCGTCACGGGGAAGGAGCGGGTAGCGGAACAAGCCCTGCCGCAGGCGCTCACCCCGCCCGGTTCTCCACGCGCCGCACGAACTTCAGCCCGGACCAGTCCTCCCCCAGCGCGGCGACCTTCACATCGACGATGCCGAGCGGGAGGAACAGGTCCCGCAGCGCGTTCTCGGTGATGTCGCTCGCATGGCCGGCGGCCTTGCGCGGCCATGCGATCCAGAGCATTGCCGGGTCCGCCAGGTGCTCGACGAGCGTCGTCGCATCGGCTGCCAGATCGCCGTGCGTACGGTAGAAGGCCAGCGTCACATCGGCGTCCCGTGAACCGCGCTCGCCGACCCTGACACCTTCGGGCAGCTCGGGAATCGTCCAGTCCCGGGGCCGGTGTCTGAGCGCGACGCGCCGGCCCGGCTTGATGCCGAGCTTCTTGGCCGGCGGAGTGCCCGAGTAGCCGGATGTGGTCATACGGGGATTGTCGCGCCGTCATCGGCCGCACCGCAGCCCGTCGTCCGCTCCTCCCGTATCAGGAACGGCTCCAGCAGCCCCGGTACCGCTTCCGAGGCGAAGGCCAGGCCCTCGCCCTCCGCCGCGTCGTACACCGAATAGGCCCCGGCTCCCGCGGCCGTCGTCGCCGTCAGTGTCAGCACTCCGGCCCGACGCTGGAAGACCGACTGCTTCAGCGTCCAGCCGATGACCCCGCTCCGCTGCAGCGCGACCGTCGCGCGACGGACCGTGCCGGAGCGGGCGACCAGATAGGCGCCGCTGATGCCGTGGCCGAGGTTGCGGTACGCGTCCAGCGCGAGGATCACCGCGATCGGCACCGCCACCGCCGCGCAGGCGGCCGCGAGATACAGCAGGACGGAAGTGACGCGGGCGCCCAGGACAGCGAGCACCAGCACCGGCGGCAGCGACGCCGCCAGCGCCCATCGCAGCCGGCGGGTGCGCGCCGCCCGTGGGTGGCCGGTCAGCCGGGCCGCGCTCGTCGGGGTCACGGTCTCGCGCAGCACCTGCGCGGACACCTCGTCGGCCATCGCACGCGGCGCGGCCGGCAGCAGCACCGTGAGGTCCGCGTGTTTGTCATCGTCGTCCTTGACGAGCCCGGTGGCGACGGCGTCCACCCGGGCGGCGCCGAACATCCGCACGCCCAGCGGCTCGACGAGTTCGACGCCGCGCAGCCGCCTCTCCTCCATGGAGATCGAGCGGGCGGTGAACAGACCACGCCGCACCCGCAGCGTGCCGCCGGGCTCACGCTCCAGGCGGTAGTTCCACCACATCTCGATCCAGAGGCCGAGCGCGCCGACGACGCCCGCGACCCCGGCCGCGACGACGAGCACCACGAGCATCCAGACGACCGGGGTGTCCCGGAAACGGTCCCCGACCCAGTCGATGACCTTGCCCTGCGCCCCGAACCACTCGCTGACCTGCATCACACCGCCGACCGCCGCGCCGCCCAGCAGCGGGGCGACGAAGGAGACCGGCGCATACCGGATCCAGGACGGGTCGAGTGCGGCGAGCGTGCCCTCGCGGTGGGTGCCGGACGGGTCGGCGGCCCGCGCCAGCAGCTCCCTGCGCAGGCGCTCGCCCTCCGCCCTGCTGACCGGGTCCAGCTCCACCGTGGACTCGCCGCCCGCAGTGTGCTCGCCGGTGCCGATACGCACCTTGACCAGGCCGAGGACACGCAGCAGCGGGTTGGCGGTCAGATCGACGCTGCGGATGCGCTCACGGGCCAGCGAACGGCGTTGGACCAGCAGCAGTCCCGTGTGGAGTTCGGCGCGCTCAGGGCCGATGCGGTAGCGGGTCCGGCGCCACCGTACGTAGTCCGCGCCCGTGCCCGCGGCGATGAGCAGAAGCGCCCCGGCCAGCACCCGGCCGAACGCCTGCCACAGCGGCATGGCGCCCGCGAGGCCGAGGGCGATGGGCAGCCCGGCACCCGCGGCCACGCCCGCCATGACGAGCGCGGTGACCAGGACCGTACGCCGGTCGAGTCGCCGCCAGCCGTCCTGCGGGGAACTCATGTCGCGTCCCCGGGCGTGGCCTGGGTGATCCGGGTCAGCTGTTCGGCGAGCTCCGCTGCGAGCTCATGGTCGAGCCCCTCGATCTTGATCGCACCTTTGGAGGAGGCGGTGGTGACGATGACCGTGGCGAGCCTGAAAGCCTGTTCCAGCGGCCCGCGCAGCGTGTCCACGGTCTGGATCCGGGACATGGGTGCGATCCGCCATTCCTGCCAGAACGCGCCCGTACGGACATAGACCGCTTCGTCCGTGACCTCCCAGCGGTGCACCCGGAACCACCACGCGGGGAAGAAGGCGGTGCAGGCGAGGCCCAGCACCCCCAGCACCCAGGCGACCGTCAGCAGCCATGGCCGTGCGGGCGCGATCAGTGCGCCCAGCACGGCCAGGACCGCCACCGGTACGGCGGTCGTCAGCAGCCACTGCACCCGCCACCAGCCGACGACCCGCTCATTGAGCGTGTTGTCCGGCGGCCTCAGCCGCACCGCACCCTCCCCCGTCATCTGCTCAACGACCGCGTAGCGTGCGGTACTTGGCGACGAGCGTCGAGGTCGAGCTGTCCAGCTGCTCGCCCCTTCCTTCGGTCAGCACCGGCTCGATCTTCTTCGCGAGAACCTTGCCGAGCTCGACACCCCACTGGTCGAAGGAGTCGATGTTCCAGATCGCGCCCTGGACGAACACCTTGTGCTCGTACAGGGCGATCAACTGCCCCAGCACGGACGGCGTCAGCTCCTCGGCGAGGATCGTCGTCGTCGGGTGGTTGCCCCGGAACGTCTTGTGCGGCACCAGCTCCTCGGGCACGCCCTCCGCCCGTACCTCCTGCGGGGTCTTGCCGAAGGCGAGCGCCTGCGTCTGCGCGAAGAAGTTGGCCATCAGCAGATCGTGCTGGGCGACCAGACCCGGCGCCAGGTCCGCGACCGGATTGGCGAAGCCGATGAAGTCCGCCGGGATCATCTTCGTGCCCTGGTGGATGAGCTGGTAGTACGCGTGCTGGCCGTTGGTGCCGGGCGTGCCCCAGACCACCGGACCGGTCTGCCAGTCCACCGGATTGCCCTCGCGGTCCACGGACTTGCCGTTGGACTCCATGTCGAGCTGCTGGAGGTAGGCGGTGAACTTGCTCAGATAGTGGGAGTACGGCAGCACAGCATGCGTCTGCGCGTCGAAGAACTCGCCGTACCAGACCCCCAACAGGCCCAGCAGCAGCGGCGCATTGGCCTCCGCCGGGGCCGTACGGAAGTGCTCGTCGACCAGGTGGAAGCCGGCGAGCATCTCCCGGAAGCGGTCCGGGCCGATCGCGATCATCAGCGAGAGGCCGACGGCGGAGTCGTAGGAGTACCGCCCGCCGACCCAGTCCCAGAACCCGAACATGTTCGCCGTGTCGATGCCGAAGCCGGCGACCTTCTCGGCGTTCGTCGACACCGCCACGAAGTGCTTGGCGACGGCCTCCTGGCCGGCCTGGAGACCGGTGAGCAGCCAGTCGCGGGCGGATGTGGCGTTGGTGATGGTCTCGATGGTGGTGAAGGTCTTGGAGGCGATGATGAAGAGCGTCTCGGCAGGGTCCAAGTCCCTTACGGCCTCGTGCAGATCGGCCCCGTCGACGTTCGACACAAAACGGAACGTCAGCTCGCGTGCGGTGTAGGAGCGCAGTACCTCGTACGCCATCGCCGGGCCCAGATCGGAGCCGCCGATGCCGATGTTGACGACGTTCTTGATGCGCTTGCCGGTGTGCCCGGTCCACTCGCCCGACCTGATCCGGTCGGAGAAGGCGCTCATCTTGTCGAGCACCGCGTGCACCGCGGGCACCACGTTCTCGCCGTCCACCTCGATCACGGCGTCACGCGGGGCGCGCAGCGCCGTGTGCAGAACGGCGCGGTCCTCGGTGGTGTTGATCTTCTCGCCGCGGAACATCGCGTCCCGCAGCCCGGATACGTCGGTGGCCACGGCCAGCTCGCGCAGCAAGGCCAGCGTCTCGTCGGTCACCAGATGCTTGGAGTAGTCGAGGTACAGATCGCCGACCTGGAGGGTGTACCCGGTGCCGCGCGCCGTATCGGCCGCGAACAGCTCCCGCAGATGCGTCTCCCCCAGCTGCTCGCGGTGCTTGCCGAGAGCAGCCCATTCGGGCGTCCGGTTGAGCCTGGTACGGCCTTCTGCGTTCATCTCAGCCCACTTCTTCTCGTACCTGCCTGCATGCCCCACTGCGTCTCCAACCTAATTGATCAGCGGGGTCAGCGACGCGACAGCCGACACGAAGAGGCCGGCCGCCAGCAGAGCGGGTGTGTTCGGTCCCCAGGCGGCGGCCGCCGCACCGCCCAGCAGTGCGCCGAGCGGGGCTCCGGCGACCGCGAGCGTACGGAAGGCGGAGCTGATCCGGCCCAGCATCGCCGCCGGACTGCGCTCCTGCATCAGCGTCGTCCGATTGACGTTCCACACCATGCCCATGACCCCGAAGACCGCCATCGCGGTGATCGTCACCCACAGCTCGCGCACCGATCCCATCGCGACCAGGCATCCGGTCTGCACGATCCCGGCGGCGAACACGCTCCGTATTCGGCCGAGGCGCTCGGAGAGCCTGCGGGCCAGCAGACCGCCGACCGCGCTGCCCGCCCCGACGGCCGTGATCACCGCCGCATACCCGCCGTTCCCGGCGTCCAGCCAGCCGGTGACATGGACGACGAGGGTGGCGATGAGAGCGCCCATGCCGATGTTGCAGAGGGTGGTGGCGATACAGAGTCCGCGTTGCGCGCGGTCCCGCCACAGGGTCCGCAGCCCTTCCCCGATCTCGCCGCGCAGGGTGCTGCCCGTCGCTCCGGTAGCCCTCGATGGCGCAGTGACCCGCAGCGAGGCGACGAGGGCCGCCGCCACGACATACGTCGCCGCATCCGCCGCGTACGGCACGGCGGCGCCCACGACGAGCAGCACCGGTACCACCGGCGCGGCCAGGAAGCCGCCGACGATCTGCTGTGCGGTCATCAGCCTGGCGTTGGCACTGCCCAGCGCCTCGGCCGGTACCAGCGAGGGCAGCAGGGCGGTGGCTGCGTTGTCGAAGAGCGTCTGGAGCGTGGTGAGCGCGAAGGCGAGTCCGAACAGCAGGGCCATCGAGCCCAGATCCAGCCACACCGCGACGGCGAAGGCGGCCATCAGCGCGCCCCGCAGCAGATCGACGGCCCACATCGCCCGCTGCTGGTCAACCCGGTCGGCGACCGCGCCGCCCAGGAGTCCGAACAGCAGCCAGGGCAGATAGCCGCACGCCGTCACCGAGGCGATCAGCAGCGGGTCGTCGGTCAGTGAGGCGGCGAGCAGCGGCATCGCGGCGATCTGGAGCGAGTCGCCGAACTTCGAGACGACGGCGGCCGTCCACAGCCGTCCGAACCCCCCGCGCCATGCGGGTGTTCGCGCCTGTGCCGCTTCGGTCGCCGTCACAACATCCCCTTCCGGTCCGTGATTCAGAACCGTAAGGGGTGCCACTGACACCGAAGCAAAAAATCCGGCCGGGCACCTTGGGTGTCCGGCCGGACCGCAACTTCTAGATCTCGCCCCGCAGTTTGGCGAGCGCCTCGGCGAGGATCGCCTCGCCGTCCGCGTCGCTGCGCCGCTCGCGTACGTACGCGAGGTGCGTCTTGTACGGCTCGGTGCGCGGCGGGTCCGGCGGGTTGTCCCGGTCCTGGCCGGCCGGGAACCCGCAGCGCGGGCAGTCCCAGTTGTCCGGGACCTGTGCGTCACTGGCGAAGCTCGGCTGCGTCTCGTGCCCGTTGGAGCACCAGAAGGAGATGCGGAGGCGTGGCGCGGACTCGCCTCGCTCAGCCTCGCCCATCGGCCCCGCTCCGACCCGGCTTCCCCGGATCGCGTTGCCACTTGCCACGGTCGTAACTCCCTGCGTGATGGTGCTGCACAGCGTCTCACAGCGGCTGCGCCGCGAGTGCCCCAGTCTACGTAAGGCCCAACGCTCGTCCAGTGATTGGAGTTACACCCGACCCCGGGACGCGGAAGGCGTGGGTCAGCTGTCCAGCTTCATCAGCAGACCAAGTACGACAATGCACGCAAACCACAGCAGACCGATAACCACAGTGATGCGGTCGAGGTTGCGCTCGGCGACCGAGGAACCACCGACCGAGGACTGCATACCGCCACCGAACATGTCGGAGAGACCGCCGCCCTTCCCCTTGTGCATCAGCACCAGCAGCATCATCAGCAGGCTGAAGACGATCAGGGCAATCGAGAACCCGACAATCACGGCTGGACCAACTTCCTCGGACTGAATGGATGACGGGGGCCGAGTGGCATTTCCATGATGCCTGCTCGGCCCCCGCAAGGGTACGACGGATCTGCGCTACCGCATACTTACTGGTCGCGGAACCGGACGATCTTGACGAACTCCTCGGCGTCCAGCGACGCACCGCCCACCAGAGCACCGTCCACATCGGGCTGCGCCATGATCGCGGCGACATTCCCGGACTTCACCGAGCCGCCGTACTGGATGCGGACCTTGTCGGCCAGCTCCTGGGAGTACAGCTCGGCAAGACGCCCGCGGATCGCCCCGCAGACCTCCTGCGCGTCCTCGGGGGTCGCGACCTCGCCGGTACCGATGGCCCACACCGGCTCGTACGCGATCACGATGGACTCGGCCTGCTCGGCCGGGATGTCCTTCAGCCCGCCGTCGAGCTGCGCCAGCGTGTACTGGACCTGGTTGCCCGCCTTGCGGATGTCCAGGCCCTCGCCGACGCAGAGGATCGGGGTCAGGCCGTGCTTGTAGGCCGCCTTCACCTTGGCGTTGCAGAGCTCGTCCGTCTCGGCGTGGTACTGGCGGCGCTCGGAGTGGCCCACGACGACGTAGGTGCACTTCAGCTTGGACAGCATCGAGCCCGAGATCTCACCGGTGTACGCACCTGAGTCGTGCGCCGAGAGGTCCTGGGCGCCGTACTTGATCTTGAGCTTGTCGCCGTCGATCAGGGTCTGTACGGACCGCAGGTCGGTGAAGGGCGGCAGGACGGCGACCTCGACGGCGTCGTAGTCCTTGTCCGCCAGGGCAAAGGCGAGCTTCTGGACGTGCGCGATGGCCTCGAGGTGGTTGAGGTTCATCTTCCAGTTGCCCGCCATGAACGGGAAACGGCCCTGAGCAATATCAGTCATAAGGGGGTCAGTCCTCCAGTGCGGCGAGGCCGGGGAGCGTCTTGCCCTCGAGGTACTCGAGGCTGGCGCCACCACCGGTGGAAATGTGGCCGAATGCGTTCTCGTCGAAACCCAGCGTGCGTACGGCAGCGGCCGAGTCGCCGCCGCCGACGACGGTGAAGCCGTTGCTGTCGAGCAGCGCCTGAGCCACGGCCTTGGTGCCCTCGGCGTAGTCGGGGTGCTCGAAGACGCCGACCGGACCGTTCCAGAAGACGGTCTCGGCGTCGGAGATCTTCGACGCGAAGAGCTCGCGCGACTTCGGGCCGATGTCCAGGCCCTCCTTGTCGGCGGGGATCTTGTCCGCGTCGACCGTGATGAAGTCGGCCGGGGCCTTGGTCTTCAGATCGGGGAACTCGCCCGAGGCCAGGACGTCGACCGGAAGCACCAGCTCGACGCCGTTCTTCTCGGCGCGCTCCATGTACTCGGTGACGGTCGGGATCTGGTCCTCCTGGAGGAGGGAGATGCCGACCTCGTAGCCCTTGGCCTTGAGGAAGGTGTAGGCCATGCCGCCGCCGATGAGGATGCGGTCGGCCTTGCCGAGCAGCGAGTCGATGACACCGAGCTTGTCGGAGACCTTGGCGCCGCCGAGGATCACGACATAGGGGCGCTCGACCTCCTCGGTGAGCTTCTTGAGGACACGGACCTCGGTGGCGATGAGGTAGCCGGCGGCGTGCGGCAGGCGGGCGGGCAGGTCGTACACCGAAGCGTGCTTGCGGTGTACGGCTCCGAAGCCGTCGCCGACGTACACATCCGCGAGCTCGGCGAGCCGGTCGGCGAAGGCGCCGCGCTCCGCGTCGTCCTTGGACGTCTCACCGGCGTTGAAGCGGAGGTTCTCGACAACGGCGACCTGGCCGTCGGCGAGGCCCGCGACGACGGCCTTGGCCGAAGCGCCGACGGTGTCGGTCGCGAACGCGACCTCGGCGCCGAGCAGCTCACCGAGGCGCTTCGCGGCCGGGGCGAGCGAGAAGGCCGGGTCCGGAGCACCCTTGGGGCGGCCCAGGTGGGAGGCGACAACGACGCGCGCGCCCGCCTCGGCGAGCTTGGCGACCGTCGGCACAACAGCTCGAATACGGCCGTCGTCGGTGATGGTGGTGCCGTCGAGCGGCACATTGAGGTCGGCGCGGACGAATACCCGCTTGCCGGCGACCCCGTCGGCGAGAAGTTCGTCGATCGTCTTCATGAATAGGGCTCCTCAGGCTGGACGTGCGACAGGGCTCGGACTGCGCTGCGTTGCGCTGCCCGAGCCCTGTCGTTCACATGTTGCTGCTCTCGTTACTGATTAGAGCTGACCGCCGACGAAGACCGTGAGGTCGACCAGACGGTTGGAGTAGCCCCACTCGTTGTCGTACCAGCCGATGACCTTGACGTTCTTGCCCTGGACCATGGTCAGGGAGGAGTCGAAGGTGCAGGAGGCCGGCCAGTTGACGATGTCCGAGGAGACGATCGCGTCCTCGGTGTAGTCCAGGATGCCCTTGAGCTCACCCTCTGCGGCCTTCTGGAACGCGGTGTTGACCTCGTCCTTGGTGACCTCACGCTCGAGCTCGATGACCAGGTCGGTCACGGAGCCGGTGGGGACCGGGACGCGCATCGCGATGCCGTCGAGCTTGCCCGCCAGCTCCGGGATGACCAGCGCGGTGGCCTTGGCGGCACCGGTGGTGGTCGGGATGATGTTCTCGGCGGCGGCGCGGGCGCGGCGCAGGTCCGAGTGCGGGAAGTCCAGGATGCGCTGGTCGTTGGTGTACGCGTGGACCGTCGTCATCAGGCCCTTGACGATGCCGAAGTTCTCGAGGAGAACCTTGGCCATCGGCGCCACACAGTTCGTGGTGCAGGAGGCGTTGGAGATGATGTGGTGGTTGGCCGCGTCGTACTTGTCCTGGTTGACGCCCATCACGATGGTGATGTCCTCATCCTTGGCCGGAGCCGAGATGAGGACCTTCTTGGCGCCGCCGGCGATGTGCTTCGCGGCGTCGGCCTTCTTCGTGAAGATACCGGTGGACTCGATCACGATGTCGACGCCCAGCTCGCCCCACGGAATGTCGGCGGGGTTGCGCTCGGACAGCACCTTGATGGTGCGGCCGTCGACGGTGATGGTGTTCTCGGTGTGCGACACGTCGGCCTTGAGGCGGCCCAGGATGGTGTCGTACTTCAGCAGGTGGGCGGTGGTCGCAGTGTCACCAAGGTCGTTGACAGCCACGATCTCGATGTCAGCACCCTGCTCCAGCAGCGCGCGGAAGTAGTTACGACCGATGCGGCCAAAGCCGTTGATGCCTACGCGGATCGTCACGAACCGATCTCCTCGTTGGTACGCCGGTTTTCGACGCCGGCGAGCTGTATGGGATGTCCCCGACCGCCTACGACCCTACCCCCCTGGCGGCGCCGGAGTGACATCGAGAGGGTCCGTGCGTGGCCCGGCGGACCCTACCCCCCAGTAGGGGTGAGAGCCGCCGGACCTCCGCCGGGACAGGGCGTTGTGGCCGACCCGGTCCCGGCTACGCAGCGTCAGCGCCGGAGGGCGCTCAGCGCCTTTCCGATGACCTGCTTGCGGTCGGCCGCGCCGGGCACATGCTCCAGACCGAAGCCCAGCAGCACGGTGTCCCGGGTGGTGACGGCCGCCTGTGTGTGGAAGAGCGCCTGGGCACGCGCCCAGTCGCCCGCGTTCCCGGGGCTGCCGGCCGGCGGTCCGGGGACGTTCCACGGTCCGAGGGCGGTCTCGAAGCCCTCGGGACCCTGCGCGGTCCCGGAGACGACGAGCCTGGTGTCGTCGACGAAGGCGCCGATTCCGCCGGTGCCCGGGTCCGAGACATAGGAGACGGAGAGCTCGACCTGCTTGCCCGCGTAGGCGCTGAGGTCGACGGAGACCGGCTGCCAGCCGTTGGAGGAGCCGGTGAAGCGGTTCCAGGCGCCGCTGGTGCCGGTCGCCGTGCAGCCGCTGTCGGCGACGGTCAGATAGCGGGCGAGGAAGGGGTGGCCCGCCACATAGAAGCCTTCCTCGCACTGGACGGGCACCGTGGTGGTGGTGCCGCCGTTGGCGTCCGGCAGGGTCGTCCAGTCGTCCTGGCCGACCGTGTGCGCCTCCACGATGACGTTGTCGTAGCCGCGCTCGGTGTCGTAGCTGAGCTGGAACTGCAGGCTCGGCTTGGCGCCGGCCGCCGTCCCGGACAGGTCCACGGTCCGTGCCAGCCGCATGTACGCGTTGTCCTGGTGCTTCGCCGCCGCGAACCAGGAGCCTTCGGCCGGCTCGAACGGGGTGCGGATACCTGGGAAGTCACCCGCGGGCGCGCTCCTGAACTTCGGGAACTGGTCGGGCTTCAGGGTGTCCGAGGTGACGGTGTACGCACCGGCCAGGTCGAGCGGGTTGCCGGGCGCATCGGCGAGAGAGGCCTTCGCACCCGCGAGTTTCCCGGCGCCCGCGAAGGACGGCGGGGACTTGAGCCCGATCCGGTTGTAGGCGCCGAGGTAGTACTGGGAGAAGTCGTTGGAGTCGGCGCCGCCGAGGTCGATATTGCCGCCGGCCTGCTCACCGGCGTTGATCAGCTTGCCGCCCTCATTGAGGAAGTCCCGTACGGCCCGGGTGGTCGCCGCGGAGGGCTGGTTGGCGCCGGTGTACCAGACGACCGTCTCGAAGTTGCCGAGTACGCCGAGGGCGTTCGGGACGCCCTGTGTGGCGACGTCCCAGACAGCAGCCTTGTGGCCGTTGTCGGCGAGGGCCTTGGTGTATGCGGCGGTGTGCTGCGCCGCGACGGCGCCGCCCTCTTCCGCGAGCACCAGCGTGTCGCCGCGCGGCCGTTCGGCGATCGTGTACGTGAAGTGCTCGCTGGCGGTCGGCTTTCCGGCCCTGGTCTCGCCGGTGAACCAGACCTCGACCTTGTCTCCGACGTCGCCGTCCTGCACCTTGGCGCGGTACTCGTCGAAGCGGATGTTGTCGTCGCCGCCGTAGGTCTCGCCGCCCTTCCAGGCCTTGAGTGCCTGGTCGTGCGTACGGCCGCCGTTGACGCGGTACTTGAGCTCCTTGTCGCGTACCGACTTGCGGGCGACGACGGACACTTCCTGGTCACCGCCGCGCGCGTAGGAGGTGGTGAAGGCGTCAGGGGTGAAGTCCGCGGCCGTCAGCCCCAGCGAGGAGGACGGCTGGTCGGCGTGGGCGGCGGTCTCGGCAACGGAGAGCGCGAACGGGATGTTCTTGGCGAACTCCTGCTGGATCAGCTTCTCGTCGTCCGGGAAGGTGAAGACCGAGGCGCAGTCGGCCGCGTTCCAGGGGTCGTTGGGGTCGATGCGCGAGGCAGTTCCGCAGGTCGACATCTCCGGGGTGTACATCATCATCCCGTTGACGTTGGCGGCGTGTCCGTCGGCCTCGCCATTGGTGGTGTAGAGCTCGGAGGAGACCTGTGGGCGGTAGCCGGGAACCGCGGACTTCTCGGGCGTACCGGCGAGGGACTTGTAGAGGACGTCGTCCGGCGTCGGGGTCGCGACCTGCCAGCCGACTCCGTACAGCAGCAGCTGGGCCGCGGAGTGGTAGTTGATGCCGTACTCGAAACCGATGCGCTTCTCGAAGGCGTCGAGGGCCCTGGTCTCGGGCTCGGAGGCAGGGCCGGTGCCGCGGAAGGTCTCGTCGGCCGGGTCGGGGGACGAACCCTCGTTGTCGTAGCCCCACTTGTAGGCGAAGTTGCGGTTGAGGTCCACGCCGTCACCGGGGGCGATCTTGCCGTCACCGTTGTTGTCGCGCAGATTCTTGCGCCACTGGCGCTGGTCGGCGCCGGTGAAGGTGTAGTCGTAGCCATCGGGGTTGGCGGAGATGACGAACCACAGCTCGGTGGAGTCCACGATCTTGGTGACCCGCGGGTCCTTGCCGTAGTTGGCGAGGTAGTAGTGCATCAGCCGCCGGGTCATCTCGGGGGTGATCCACTCGCGGGCGTGCTGATTGGAGGCGTACAGCGTGGAGGGCTTGGAGCCGTCCTTGTACTTCTTGGCACCCTTGCTGATCTTGAGAGCGAGGATGTCCTGGCCCTTGAGGGTCTTGCCGATGCTGACGACCTTGGTCAGGTTCGGGTTGGCCTGTCCGGTGGCGAGGATCTCGCGCTGCAGGCCGTTGTCGCCGCTGTACGGGCGGAAGACGCCGTCGCCCGCGGCCGCCACGCGCTTCTCGGACTTGGCCGAGACCGTGTGCTCGGTGATGTCGACGCCCTGCCCGCGCAGTTCGCCGGCCTGCTTCTTGGTGAGGAACAGTTCGACGGTGGCGGTGCCTTTGTCGGGCACCTGCTCGGTCAGTTCATGAGCGTCGGTGCCTGCGGCGAGGATCAGCGGCACCTGTGCCTTGCCGACTTTCGCGTGCCATACGGAGAGTCCGTCGCCGCCCTCGCTCCCCTGTTGAGCTTGGGCGATCGGTGCCGCCGCCAGTCCGGCTGCGAGCAGTGAAGCCGCTGCGAGGATCGATCTCGCTCTGCGTCTCATTAGCCCCCCTTGCTGTTGTGTGCCACGAAAGTGGCCAGACGCCAGGCTCATGTCACCTCATGATCATGTCAAGAGTGCTTACCGGTGGACACAACGACGCTGTCGGCGCCGCGAGGGCGCCGACAGCAGTCGGTGAATTGTGGAGGCTGACATTCAGCGGACACTCAGCCGACGAGGCCGTCCGCCATCTCCTCGGTGAGATTGGACTCCGTACCCGGAATGCCGAGGTCCTGGGCCCGCTTGTCGGCCATCGCCAGCAGCCGGCGGATCCGGCCCGCGACCGCGTCCTTGGTCAGCGGCGGGTCGGCGAGCGCCCCCAGCTCCTCGAGAGAGGCCTGCTTGTGCTCCATCCGCAGCCGGCCGGCGGCGGCGAGATGCTCGGGCACCTCCTCGCCGAGGATCTCCAGCGCGCGCTGCACCCGGGCACCGGCGGCGACCGCGGCGCGGGCCGAGCGGCGCAGGTTGGCGTCGTCGAAGTTGGCGAGGCGGTTGGCGGTGGCGCGCACCTCGCGTCGCATCCGCCGCTCCTCCCAGGCCAGTACGGACTCGTGCGCCCCGAGACGGGTCAGCAGCGCGCCGATCGCGTCCCCGTCCCGTACGACGACACGGTCCACGCCGCGTACCTCGCGGGCCTTGGCGGCGATGGAGAGCCGACGGGCCGCGCCGACCAGGGCGAGGGCTGCCTCCGGACCGGGGCAGGTGACCTCGAGCGAGGAGGAGCGGCCCGGCTCGGTGAGCGAGCCGTGCGCCAGGAACGCGCCGCGCCAGGCGGCCTCCGCGTCACAGGTGGCGCCGGAGACAACCTGTGGCGGCAGTCCGCGGATCGGGCGGCCGCGGCCGTCGACCAGACCCGTCTGACGCGCCAGCTGGTCACCTCCTGCCACCACCCGTACCACGTATCGGGAGCCGCGGCGCAGTCCGCCCGGCGCCATCACCATCAGCTCGGAGCTGTGCCCGAAGATCTCCAGGATGTCCCGCTTGAGCCGCCGCGCCGCGATCCCTGTGTCCAGCTCCGCCTCGATCACAATGCGACCGCTGACCAGGTGCAGCCCGCCCGCGAACCGAAGAATCGCCGAGACCTCTGCCTTTCTGCAGCAGGTCCGGGTGACGGGAAGCCGGGAGATTTCGTCCTTCACCGCTGCCGTCATCGCCATGGGCCGATCCTTCCATGCATCCGAAAAATACGGTCGTACGCGGCGGCCAACAGCTCCGGGTCGTGCTTCGGAACTCCGTCGGGCGAGGCCACGGGCGCCAGCTCGACCGCGGCGCCGAACCGCCTGGCGGCGTCGGCGAGGGACTCGCGGTCGGGCACAGCGGCCTCGTCGGCCAGCACCACGTCCAGGGCGAGTTTAGGCGCGTGTCGTCCCAAAACCTCCAAATGACGCTGCGGTGAGAAGCCATCGGTTTCACCGGGCTGCGGCGCGAGGTTGAGCGAGAGGACCCGGCGGGCTTTCGTCTCGATCAGCGCGTCCAGCAGCTCGGGCACCAGCAGATGCGGGATCACCGAGGAGAACCAGGAGCCAGGGCCGAGCACCACCCAGTCGGCGTCCAGGACGGCGGCAACGGCCTCGGGGACGGCGGGCGGGTCGTGCGGGACGAGGTGCACGGACTGCACCTCACCGGGTGTCAGCGCGACGGTCGCCTGGCCGCGCACCGTGTCCACATCGTCGGGGCGCGCCGGGTCATGGCCCCGTACCAACGCCTGCAGCTCCAGTGGCACGGCGGACATCGGCAGCACCCGGCCGTGCGCACCCAGCAGTTTGCCGACCAGGTCCAGGGCCAGGACATGGTCGCCGAGCTGCTCCCACAGGGCCACTATCAGCAGATTGCCGACCGCGTGTTCGTGCAGTTCGCCCTGGGACTGGAAGCGGTGCTGGATCACCCGGGCCCAGGTCTGGCCCCAGTCGTCGTCGCCGCACAGCGCCGCCAGGGCCTTGCGCAGGTCACCGGGCGGCAGCACGCCGAGCTCGTCGCGGAGCCGGCCGCTGGAGCCGCCGTCGTCGGCGACGGTGACGACCGCGGTGAGGTCGCCGGTGATACGGCGCAGGGCGGTGAGCGACGCGGACAGGCCCATGCCGCCGCCGAGCGCGACAACCTTGGGCTGCGCGCCGCGTTTCCGTCCCGACAGCGCGTGCGTGGACCTGCGCAGCCGCCGCAGACGGAGATTGCGTCCGGTCACTCGCGCCCCATGTCCCGGTGGACGACGACGGTCTCGATCCCGGCCGAGGAGAGCCTGGCGGCCAGCTTCTCGGACGTGGCGACGGAGCGGTGCTTACCGCCGGTGCAGCCGACCGCGATGGTGACGTACCGCTTGCCCTCGCGCCGGTAGCCCGCGGCGATCAGCTGGAGCAGCTCGGTGTAGCGGTCCAGGAACTCCTTGGCGCCGGGCTGGTTGAAGACGTAGTTCGAGACTTCTTCGTTGAGGCCGGTGAAGGGGCGCAGCTCCGGGACCCAGTGCGGGTTCGGCAGGAAGCGCATGTCGACGACGAGGTCGGCGTCGACCGGCAGTCCGTACTTGAATCCGAACGACATCACCGTGGCGCGCAGCTCCGGCTCCTCGTCGCCCGCGAACTGGGCGTCCATCTTGGCGCGCAGCTCATGGACGTTCAGGCTGGAGGTGTCGATCACCAGATCGGCGTCGCCGCGCAGCTCACGCAGCAGATCACGCTCGGCGGCGATGCCGTCGACGATCCGGCCGTCGCCCTGGAGGGGGTGGGGCCTGCGGACCGACTCGAAACGGCGGACCAGGGCGTCGTCGGACGACTCGAGGAAGACGATCCGCCGGGTGACCTGCTTGGAGTCGAGGTCGGCGAGGGATTCGCGGAGGTTGTCGAAGAACCGCCGGCCGCGTACGTCGACGACGACGGCGATCCGGGCGACATTGCCCTGCGAGCGGGCGCCGAGCTCCACCATGGTGGGGATCAGCGCGGGCGGCAGGTTGTCGACGACGAACCAGCCGAGGTCCTCCAGACACTTCGCGGCCGTGCTGCGCCCGGCGCCCGACATTCCGGAGATGATGACCAGCTCGGGGATGGCCGCGTCAGCGGCTCCGCCGGGCTCGGTCGTGGTGCCCGTACTCACGTCTGCTGCTCCGTCTCCATCGTGCTCAGTCATGTCGTGCTGCCCCCGTCGCTCTCTTCAATGATCTCTCCTGTTGCCGTATTCACGGCAGGCGCGGCAGGAGCCGCCTGGGCGAGGGCCACTACGACGGCCTCCGCCGTCTTCCGGCCCATGCCCGGTACCTCGCAGATCTGCTCGATTGTCGCCTGCTTCAGCCGCTTCACCGAGCCGAAATGCTTGATCAGAGCCTGCTTCCGGGTGTCGCCGAGGCCGGGGATCGCGTCCAGCGGGCTTGTCCTGATGCGATGGCGCCGCTTGGAGCGCTGGTAGCGGATGGCGAAGTCGTGAGCCGTGTCACGGACCCGCTGAAGCAGATACAGGCCCTCGCTCGAGCGGGGCAGGACCACGGGGTCGTCGTCGTGCGGCAGCCAGACCTCTTCGAGGCGCTTGGCGAGGCCGCAGACGGCGACATCGTCGATGCCGAGCTCGTCGAGGGCACGCTGAGCGGCGGCCACCTGGGGCTGTCCGCCGTCGACGACGACGAGCTGGGGCGGGTATGCGAAGCGCTTGGGCTTTCCGTCGTCGTCGGGGGTGTCGTCACCGATCCACTCCCCCGTCTTGTCTTTTTCTGCGAGGTAGCGCCTGAAGCGGCGGGCGACCACCTCGTGCATGGACCGGACGTCGTCCTGCCCCTCGCCGTGCCAGATTTGCTCGTCGCCGACACGACCCTTGATCTGGAAGCGGCGGTACTCGCTCTTGCGGGCCAGGCCGTCCTCGAAGACCACCATGGACGCCACGACGTCCTGGCCCTGAAGGTGCGAGATGTCGAAGCACTCGATCCGCAGCGGCGCCGAGTCGAGGCCGAGGGCCTCGGCGATCTCCTCCAGTGCGCGGGAGCGGGTGGTGAGATCGCTGGCGCGTTTGGTCTTGTGCAGGCCGAGCGCCTGTACGGCGTTGCGCTGGACCGTCGCCATCAGGTCCTTCTTGTCGCCGCGCTGCGGGATGCGGAGCGAGACGTGCGAGCCGCGGCGGTCGCTCAGCCACTGGGTGACCGCGTCGGTGTCCTCGGGGAGGGCGGGGACGAGCACCTCCTTGGGGACGGCATCACCGCGCTCCTCGCCGTACAGCTGCTGCAGGGCGTGTTCGACGAGGCCGGCGGTGTCGACGGCCTCGACCTTGTCGGTGACCCAGCCGCGCTGGCCGCGGACGCGTCCGCCGCGGACGTGGAAGATCTGTACCGCGGCTTCGAGCTCGTCCTCGGCGACGGCGATCAGATCGGCGTCGGTGGCGTCGGCCAGCACGACGGCGTTCTTCTCCAGGGCCCGCTTGAGGGCCCCTATGTCGTCGCGCAGCCGGGCGGCCTTCTCGTACTCCATCTCGTCGGCGGCCGCCATCATCTGCTTCTCCAGGCGGCGGATGTACGTGCCGGTGCGGCCGGCCATGAAGTCGCAGAACTCCTCGGCCAGTTCGCGGTGTTCCTCGGGGGTGACCCGGCCCACGCAGGGCGCCGAGCACTTGCCGATATAGCCGAGCAGACAGGGCCGGCCCTTCTGGGCGTGGTTCTTGAAGACCCCGGCGGAGCAGGTGCGTACGGGAAAGACGCGGAGCATCAGGTCGACGGTCTCGCGGATCGCCCAGGCATGTCCGTACGGACCGAAGTAGCGCACCCCCTTCTTCTTGGCGCCACGCATGACCTGGACCCGCGGAAAGTCCTCATTGAGGGTGACCGCGAGATACGGATAGCTCTTGTCGTCCCGGTACTTGACGTTGAACCGGGGGTCGAACTCCTTGATCCAGGAGTACTCCAGCTGCAGCGCTTCGACCTCGGTGGAGACGACGGTCCACTCGACGGAGGCCGCCGTGGTGACCATGGTGCGGGTGCGCGGGTGCAGATTCGCCAGATCCTGGAAGTAGTTGGCCAGGCGCTGGCGCAGGCTTTTGGCCTTCCCGACGTAGATCACCCGGCGGTGCTCGTCGCGGAATTTGTAGACCCCCGGGGAGTCGGGGATCTGTCCCGGCTTGGGGCGGTAGCTGGAGGGGTCTGCCATATCGACCACCCTACTGGCGGGCGGTGACAGTGCGGTCATGTCCGGGCGCCCGGCACCGTGGGGGAAGCGCCGGGCGCCCGGGTCTCGTCGGGGCTCCGCCCCGAACCCCTCCCCCTACGGGGGACCCCCACCTCAAGCGCCGGAGGGGCTGAAAAATTCAGCCCGCCCGGCGTCCGAGGGCACGACCGAAGGTCGTCCGCGGTCCGGGGCGGAGCCTCCGGCCGATCATTCGCGGCGGCGCAGACGGACGGCCGTCAGCCCGCACAGGGCGAGGGCCGCGAGGGCGCCTGCTCCGGCGGCCGCCGAGGCGAAGGTGACGGCGCCGTTCCGGTCGTTCTCCTCATGCGCGGCGTAGCCGCCCGCGCCGCCCTTCCTCGCGTACGCCGACCCGGGGAGCTTGTCCGCGTACGCGGACCTGACCCGGGCCCGGTAGGCGGCGAGCGTCGTGCCGTGGCTGCCCACCGCCCGTATCGCGTCCTCGTCCAGCGGGAGGACCTTCGCGCCCTTGTTGACGTACCAGGCGTCGATCTGCGGTTCACGGAAGACCGTGCCGCCGGGCAGCTTGCGGGCGCCCTGCTCCACGTACCGGATCTCGTCGTCGCCGGTGGCGATGTTGACCACCTGCCACCGACCGCTCTGGCGGGCCGTCCACAGCGAGGCCTTCTGACCGTCGGACGACACCGCCTGGGCGGCAAGGAACTCCAGCCGGGCGACGGGAGCGCCCGCTTTCCCGGCCACGAACTCCGGCGTGAGCGTGTAGACGGGGACGGTGCCGCCTTCGACGCGGGGAGCGGCCGCCGCCCTGGTGGCGGCCCCGTCGCGGGCGAAGAAACGGGACAGGGTCTGAAGGGTTGCGGGGGCCGTGGCGGCGCGCCCTGCCTCGGCACGGTCCGCCGCGGAGGGGCCGCCGGCGCCGGTGCTCGCGGCGGTGGCCGTGCCGATGGCGCCGAGGGAGAGACAGGCCGCGAAGGCCGCGGTGACGGAGGCGCGTGGGGTCCTCTTCATCGCACTCACGCCCCGATCCGGTAGAGCGAGTGGGTCCAGGAGAAGGAGTCGTTGTCGACGTACCAGGCGTGGGAGGCCCAGTTGTAGCGGTCGTTGGAGGGCCATGGATCGCCCCAGTGGACCCAGCTGTCGGCGTCGTCGTAGCCGTAGATCACATGCATGTGCCCACCACCGCTCGACCACTGGATACGGGTCTCGACGGGGCGGTTGGCGTCGATCTCGGTCTGTACGGTCGGGTAGCGCAGCCAGCCTGTGACATACGACCCGGAGTTGATGCCGGCCCAGCGCAGGCCGGTCTGGACATTGCCGAGCGTGGCCTGCGAGTTGGGGCACTCGCTGCCCTGCTGGCGGCTGAAGGCGGCGTTGCAGAACTGGTTCTGGGAGTAGTTCCTGCCGAAGTACGCCGCGATGGTGTTGCCACCGGCCGCCCAGCACCAGTTGGTCTTCTGCTGCGCCTGCATGGTGATGTCCAGGCGCTTCCAGGCGAGGGTGGCACGGGTTACGGAGGGGGCGTCCGTCTGCGCGGCGGTCTGCGCGGCGGTCGCCGTCGGCATGGGCAGGGTGATCAGTGCAGCCAGGACGGCCACTGCGGCAGGCAGCCGTCTCTCGGTGTTGCGCATCGCGTTCCTCCCGAGGGGGGTGGGGATGGAGGAGCGCGTCCGGACGCTGCGGATGAGCATCAGTCCTTGTCGAGACCAGGTCAACACGCTTCAATGCGGGGTGACACGCGCTGTGAATGCTGCGGCCGGGATGTGAACACCTCCGTCCCGCTCCACCTGCACGCCTGTCGCCGCCCACCCACAGCGGTTCGCCACCCTCGTGAACATTCACTCGATCCCTGAAACCCCTGAGACCCCCGAGATCCCTGAGATCCCCGAAAGCCGCTGGAGGAACCATGGGGCACACCGAGGCCGATCTGGCACAGGTGCTGCACACCGGCCCGTTCCATCTGGCGCTGCGCGCCGCCCTCGCGGTGCGTGGACTGCCGCTCCAGCGAGTGCAGCACCACCTCGCCCACCGCGGCATCAAGGTCGGGGTGACCAGTCTCAGTTACTGGCAGCAGGGTGCGCGCCGCCCACAACGGCCCGAGTCGCTGCGCGCCGTACGCGCCTTGGAGGAGGTGCTCGAGCTGCCCGGGAACTCGCTGATACGGCTGCTCGGCGTCGGCGAAGGCGGCGCGCGCGGCGATGTCGAGCGCCCCGCCGCGCGCTCGTACCGCTCACTGGTGGAGGCGTCCGGCGCCGTTGAGCAGCTGCTGGCCGACCTCGAGCAGCCGACGGACGGTGGGCTGCACACGGTCGGGCACCATGAGCGAGTGCGGATCGGGGCGGGGCGCGAGCTGGTGGGGCGCGACTCGCAGCACGTCGTACGCGCCCACCGTGACGGCATCGACCGCTATCTGGCCATCCACCACGGCGACCCGGGCTGCGACCCGGCCCGGGTGGAGGTGAGTGCGCTGGAGAACTGCCGCACCGGGCGGGTGCGGTGGCACCGGGAGACCGGGGTGCTCGTCGCAGAGCTGCTGTTCGACGCCCGGCTGCGCGCGGGTGAGACGTACTTCTTCGGCTACGGCTTCGAGGACGGGACCGGCGGGCCGAGCGGTGAGTATGTGCGGGGCTTCAGCTTCGCGGGCGGGCAGTACGTCCTGCAGGTGCGCTTCGACGAGGGTGCGCTGCCGGTGCGGTGCCGCAGGTTCGCGCAGGCCACGACGGGTACGCCGCGGGGTGCCCGGACGGATCTGACGCTGAGCGGACGGCACCGTACGGTCCACACCGTGGAGCAGGGCGTACGGCCCGGGATCCTCGGGATCGACTGGGACTGGGAGTGAGCAGCCGACCTGTTGACGGCTCAGGCCTCGGGGGCCGCGACGAGCTTGCCGCCCGCCACCTTGACCGGGACCTCGGGGAGCGGCACGGTCGCCGGGCCGCGGACCGCCTTTCCGGTCGTGACGTCGAAGCGGCTGCCGTGGCAGGGGCAGTTGCCCTCGGTGCCCTCGAGCTTGTCGAGGACGCAGCCCGCGTGCGTGCACTGTGCGCTGAAGGCCTTGTACTGGCCCTCGGCCGGGCAGCTGACGACGAGGCGCTGCTCGCGGTAGAGCTTGGCGCCGCCGACCGGGACGGCATCGGCCGGGCCGAGGTCGACGGGCGCGGTCGGCGTGGGGTTCTCGGCGTGACCGAGCTTCGATTCGGTGGAGCAGGCGGCGACTCCCAGCCCGGCGGCCCCGGCGAGGGCGGCGCCTTTCAGCACGGTGCGGCGGGCGGTGGACTGGCCGGACATGGAATCTCCACTGATCAGGGCATTGGTCGGACGGGGACGTCGCGGACGGGATGTCGCGGACGGAGTGTCGCGGACGGAGTGTCGGTGACAGACCCGACGATACCGGCGGAGAACGGCGGCCCTGCGTGCGGGCCACCTGTTACGTCCTGGGGCGATGGGTTACGTTCTGGGCCGTGATCGTCGTCGCCGGAGAGTCCTTGATCGACCTGGTCCCGCAGGGGGGCGGCGAGCCGTTGCCGATGCTGCTGCCGCGGCTCGGCGGCGGTCCGTACAACACGGCTGTCGCCCTGGGACGGCTCGGCGCACCGGTCACCTTCTGCTCGCGTGTCTCGACGGACGGTTTCGGCGAGGCGCTGCTGGCCGGGCTGCATTCGGCGGGTGTCGGGACGTCCCTGGTACAGCGCGGCCCCGAGCCGACGACGCTCGCGGTCGCGGCCATAGGCGCGGACGGCTCCGCCGGGTACGGCTTCTACGCGCAGGGCAGCGCGGACCGGCTCTTCGAGCTGCCGCCGCCGCTGCCGGATTCAGTACGTGCCCTGGCGCTCGGAACCTGCTCGCTGGTGCTGGAGCCGGGCGCGACCGCGTACGAGGCGCTGCTGCGGCGGGAGGCGGGGCGCGGGGTCTTCACTTTGCTCGACCCGAACATCAGGGGCGGTCTGATCCCTGACGCGGACGCCTATCGGGCGCGGCTCGCCGGGTGGCTGCCGTATGTGTCGCTGCTGAAGCTCTCGGAGGATGACGCGGAGTGGCTCGGCGGCGTGCCCGAGGGGCCCGCGGCAGTGGTACTGACGCGAGGTGCGGCGGGGATGACAGTACGGACGCGGGGCGGGCTGGAGGTCTCGGTTCCGGCCACGCCGGTGTCGGTCGCCGACACGATCGGCGCGGGCGACACGGTGAACGCGGCGCTGCTGCACAGCATCGCGGCCCGGGACGCCCTGTCGGCGGACGCGTCGGCCGTGCTGGACGCGCTGGACGCGGACGGCTGGCGTGACGTGCTGCGCTTCGCGTCACGGGCGGCGGCGGTGACATGCTCCCGCACGGGTGCGGAGCCGCCGTACGCGTCGGAGCTGGACGGCTGACGGCGGCGGGAGGAGCCGGGGCCGTCCGGCAGCCGGTTCGTCCTCAAGCGCGGGGACGGGCTGGAAAATCCAGCCCGTCCCGCGTCGCTTGAGGACACGACGGTGACCGGCGTCAGGCCTTGCGGGCCCGGCTGGTCCGCGCCGTCGCCGTCTTCTTCGCCGGGGCCGCCTTCGCGGCGACCGCGTTCTTCGCCGCAGCGGTCTTCTTGGCCGCCGTCTTGTTCACCGCTGTCTTGTTCACCGCCGACTTGTTCACCGCCGTCTCGTTCACCGACGCCTTCTTCGCCGGCGCCTTCTTCGTGGCCCTGCGGGGCGCGGGCACCACCGCGTCGCTGATCCGGTCGGCGTCCAGGATGTCCCGCAGGAACTTGCCGGTGTGGCTGGTCGGGACTCCTGCGACCTGTTCCGGGCTGCCTTCGGCGATGACCAGGCCGCCGCCGTTGCCCCCTTCCGGACCCATGTCGACGACCCAGTCGGCGGTCTTGATGACATCCAGGTTGTGCTCGATGACGATGACCGTGTTGCCCTTGTCGACCAGCCCGGACAGCACATGGATCAGCTTGCTGATGTCCTCGAAGTGGAGGCCGGTCGTCGGCTCGTCCAGGACGTAGACCGTACTGCCGGTGGAGCGCTTCTGGAGCTCCGACGCCAGCTTCACCCGCTGCGCCTCACCGCCCGAGAGCGTCGGCGCCGACTGCCCCAGCCGGACATAGCCGAGGCCCACCTCGTTGAGTGTCCGCAGATGGCGGGAGATCGTCGGGACGGCCTCGAAGAACTCCAGCGCCTCCTCGATCGGCATGTCCAGCACCTCGGCGATGGACTTGCCCTTGTAGTGGACCTCCAGGGTCTCCCGGTTGTAACGCGCTCCGTGGCAGACCTCGCACGGGACATACACATCCGGCAGGAAGTTCATCTCGATCTTGATGGTGCCGTCGCCGGAGCAGTTCTCACAGCGGCCGCCCTTGACGTTGAAGGAGAACCGGCCGGGGAGGTAACCCCGGACCTTGGCCTCCATCGTCTCCGCGAAGAGCTTGCGGACATGGTCGAAGACACCGGTGTACGTCGCCGGGTTGGACCGGGGCGTACGGCCGATGGGCGACTGGTCGACGTGCACCACCTTGTCGACGAGGTCGTCGCCGTCGACACGGGTGTGGCGTCCCGGCACCGACTTGGCGCCGTTCAGCTCGCGGGCCAGGTGGGTGTAGAGGATGTCGTTGACCAGCGTCGACTTGCCGGATCCTGAGACGCCGGTGACGGCCGTCAGCACCCCGAGCGGGAAGGAGACGTCGATGTCGCGCAGATTGTTCTCACGGGCGCCGTGGACGGTGAGCCGGCGTCCCGGGTCCACCGGCCGGCGGATGTCCGGCGTCGGGATGGACCGCTTCCCGGACAGATACTGACCAGTGATCGAACCCGTGTTGGTCAGCAGCTCCTTCAACGAGCCGGAGTGCACGACCTTGCCGCCGTGCTCACCGGCGCCCGGTCCGATGTCGACGACCCAGTCGGCCACCTTGATGGTGTCCTCGTCGTGCTCGACGACGATGAGCGTATTGCCCATGTCGCGCAGCCTGACCAGGGTCTCGATGAGCCGGTGGTTGTCGCGCTGGTGCAGGCCGATGGACGGCTCGTCCAGGACGTAGAGCACGCCGACCAGGCCGGAGCCGATCTGAGTGGCGAGCCGGATGCGCTGTGCCTCGCCGCCGGAGAGGGTGCCGGCCGCGCGGTTCAGCGAGAGGTAGTCGAGGCCGACGTCGACCAGGAACTTCAGCCGTTCGTTGACCTCCTTGAGAACCCGCTCGGCGATCTTCTTGTCGCGGGCGTTCAGCTTCAGCTCGCCGAGGAAGTCCGCGCACTCGCTGATCGACATCGCGGCGATGTCGGCGATGGACTTCTCCATCACCGTGACCGCGAGGACGATCGGCTTCAGCCTGGTGCCCTGACAGGTCGGGCAGGGCACCTCGCGCATATAGCCCTCGAAGCGCTCCCTGCTGGAGTCGCTCTCGGCCTCGCTGTGCCGCCGCTTGACGAACTGCACGGCCCCTTCGAAGGCGGGGGTGGTGTAGGCGCGCTCTCGTCCGTATCTGTTGCGGTAGCGGACCTCGACCTGGGTCTTGTGCCCGTACAACAGGGCCTTCTTGGCACGCTGCGGCAGTCCGGCCCAGGGCATGTCGGTGGAGAAGCCGAGTGCCTGGGCGAGGCCGCCGATCAGCCGCCCGAAGTACTCCTTGGTGTGGCCGTGCGACCAGGGGTGGATCGCCCCTTCGTCGAGGGACTTCTCCTCGTCCGGGACGATCAGCTCGGGGTCGACCTCCATGCGGGTGCCGATGCCGGTGCAGTCGGGGCAGGCGCCGAAGGGCGAGTTGAAGGAGAAGGAGCGGGGCTCCAGCTCCTCGAAGGAGAGATCGTCGTACGGGCAGTAGAGGTGCTCGGAGTACATCCGCTCACGCTCGGGGTCGTCCTCGGCGAGGTCGACGAAGTCGAGCACGACCATGCCGCCGGAGAGGCCGAGCGCGGTCTCGACCGAGTCGGTCAGCCGGCGCTTGGCGCTGTCCTTGACGGTGAGACGGTCGACGACCACCTCAATGGTGTGCTTCTCCTGCTTCTTCAATGTGGGCGGCTCGGAGAGCTGAATGGTCTGCCCGTCGACCCGCGCCCGGCTGTACCCCTTGGTCTGCAGATCGGCGAAGAGGTCGACGAACTCTCCCTTGCGCTCGCGCACCAGCGGCGAGAGCACCTGGAAGCGGCTGCCCTCGGGCAGCTCGAGGACCCTGTCCACGATGGCCTGCGGCGACTGGCGCGTGATGGGCCGGCCGCACTCGGGGCAGTGCGGCTTGCCGATACGGGCGAACAGCAGCCGGAGGTAGTCGTAGACCTCGGTGATGGTGCCGACCGTCGAGCGCGGGTTGCGCGAGGTCGACTTCTGGTCGATGGAGACGGCCGGGGAGAGGCCCTCGATGAAGTCGACGTCCGGCTTGTCCATCTGTCCGAGGAACTGCCGGGCGTATGAGGAGAGCGACTCTACGTACCGGCGCTGCCCTTCGGCGAAGATCGTGTCGAACGCGAGGGACGACTTGCCCGACCCCGAGAGCCCGGTGAAGACGATGAGAGAGTCACGCGGGAGGTCGAGCGAGACGTTCTTGAGATTGTGCTCGCGAGCGCCACGAACGATGAGACGGTCGGCCACGCCGGTGCGCACCTTTCTTGAGATAAGCGGGGGCACAGCCCCCGTCCCAGACTAGGGGGGCCGCCGGATCGATTGAATCCAAGCTGTGGATCGGCTGCTGTCATCCAGGATGCCGGATACCTCTGACGAGCCTATAGCACGCGCATTCGAATTACGGCTGCGCTCCACCACCTTCACCCGATCGTGTGGCGCGACTATCGTCAGCCCCATGATCGATCCACTGCGCGACCTGGCCTCTGTACGTGAAGCGACCGACCGGCTCCTCAGCGCAGCCGCCGGACTGGGCGACGTCGGCACCGCGGAACCGTCGCAGCTTCCGGGCTGGAGCCGCGGTCATGTCCTGGCCCATCTCTCCCGTAACGCCGAAGCACTCGTAAATGTTCTCGAGGGCCGCCCGATGTATGTGAGCGCCGAGGCGCGCGAGGCCGACATCGAGCGGGACGCCCCCCGCCCCCTGGCAGCCCAGCTCGCCGATGTGCGTGACACCGCCGCCCGCTTCCAGGCCGTGGGCGCCGTCCCCGCCGACTGGAGCCGCACCGTCGAGCTCCGCAACGGTGTGACGGATGTCGCGGCCCGCGTCCCGTTCCGCCGGCTCATCGAGGTCGAGCTGCACCACGTGGATCTGGGCATCGGCTACGCGCTGGAGGACCTGCCGGAGGAGTTCACCGGGCGGGAGATCGCCTTCCTCGCGCAGCGCTTCTCCGGCCACGCGGACGTCCCGCCGACCCGGATCGTCGCGGACACCGGCGAGTGGCAGACCGGCGGTGAGGACGGCGCCCCGGTCACAGTCTCCGGGGCCGCCCCCGCGCTGCTCGGCTGGCTCGCCGGCCGTCGCGACGGAGCGGACCTGGACACCGCGGGAGCCCTGCTTCCCGCACTGCCCCCGCTATAGGCTTGGCCCATGACGTACAGCGGAGTGGTGAAGGTCGGCGGCCGGGCCGATGTGCACGAGTTGACGGACCTGATGATCTCCAAGGTCGCGGTCGGCCCGATGGACAACAACTCCTATCTGCTGCGCTGCCGGACCACCGGCGAACAGCTGCTGATCGACGCGGCCAACGAGCCCGAGACCCTGCTCCATCTGATCGGTGACGACTCCATTGCGTCCGTGGTCACCACCCACCGCCACGGGGACCACTGGCAGGCGCTGGCCGAGGTCGTCCGGGCAACCGGCGCACGCACCTTCGCCGGCCGTTACGACGCCGAGGGCATTCCCGTCCCGACCGACGTACCGGTCGAGGACGGGGACACGATCCGCGTCGGCCGCGTCGAGCTGACCGCCCGCCATCTCGTGGGCCACACCCCGGGCTCCATCGCCCTGGTCTACGACGACCCGCACGGCCCGCCGCACGTCTTCACCGGCGACTGCCTCTTCCCCGGTGGGGTCGGCAACACCTGGAAGGACCCCGAGGCCTTCGCAAGCCTGATCAACGACGTCGAGAAGAAGCTCTTCGACCAACTCCCGGACGAGACCTGGGTCTACCCGGGCCACGGCAAGGACACGACGCTCGGCGACGAGCGGCCGCATCTGCCGGAGTGGCGCGAGCGCGGCTGGTAGCCGGGCAGATCACGTCAGCAGCGAGCTGCCTTCGGGTATCTCCACCCAGCGGCGCGGCGGTCCGTCGCCCATAGCCCCGCCATGTCGGCTGCGTACGCGAGCGTATGGGCGTCCCACATCTCCGTGGACTTGTCCCAGTCCCAGAAGCGGTACAGCCAGTGGGAGTCGGGAGACTTCTCGTACGCGTCAAGGCCCACCTCCTCGTGGTGCACCTCGACGCCGCCGCGGGAGAGCGTGCCGAAGGTGCCGCCCTTGGGGTTGAAGTACAGGTGGGGTCGGGTCCAGGGGACCGCCCCGACGACGAGCAGCGCCGCGGCATTCTCCTGCTGGCCGTGGCACACCGCCCCCAAAGGGCCGAGCGTCCTTCGTCGTCCTTCGCGTCCACGTCCGCTGCGGCGCTTCGCCGCGCTCCTGATGGAACGCCCCAAGACCTGGTCGCTGGGACAGCCCAACGACCTGGCCTCGGCGGCACGTTACGCCGGTGAGCAGCGGGAGGTGGTCCAGCGCGCGCTGGCGGCGTACGCCCCGGAGACCATGGCGGTCTTCGACGTCGACCTCGGGCACACCGACCCTCAGCTGGTCATCCCTACGGCGGATCGGTCCGCGTCGACGGTCCGGCCCGCCGGATCACCGTGACGTACTGAGCGCATTCACGTACGCCCGTCAGGCCTCGACGCTGTCCTTCCGAGCCTCCTTCTCGGCCGCTTCCCGCTCGGCCTTGTTCCTGGAGGCGATCAGGCTGGTGATCGTGGTGATGACCAGCACGCCGCAGATGACCGCCAGCGAGAGGGGGATCGAGATCTCCGGGACATGCACGCCGCTCTCATGCAGGGCGTGGAGGACCAGCTTGACGCCGATGAAGCCGAGGATGACCGACAGGCCGTAGCTGAGATGGACCAGCTTCCTGAGCAGTCCGCCGATGAGGAAGTACAGCTGCCGCAGACCCATGAGGGCGAAGGCGTTGGCGGTGAAGACGATGTACGGGTCCTGGGTCAGACCGAAGATCGCGGGGATGGAGTCCAGCGCGAAGAGCACATCGGTGGTGCCGATGGCGAGCATGACCACCATCAGCGGGGTCAGGACGCGCTTGCCGTTGCTCCGGATGAAGAGCTTGGTGCCGTGGTACCTGTCGGCGACGCCGAAGCGGTTCTCGATGGACTTGAGGAGCCGGTTCTCCTCGAACTCGTCCTCCTCCTCGTCGGAGCGCGCCTCCTGGATGAGCTTCCAGGCGGTGTAGATCAGGAACGCGCCGAAGATGTAGAAGACCCAGGAGAAGCTGGCGATGATCGCGGCGCCGGCGGCGATGAATATCGCGCGCAGGACGAGCGCGATCAGCACGCCTACGAGCAGCACCCGCTGTTGGAGGTGGGACGGCACCGAGAACTTCGCCATGATCAGGACGAAGACGAAGAGGTTGTCGACACTGAGCGACTTCTCGGTGATGAAGCCCGCAAAGAACTCGCCCGACGCCTGGCTTTCGCCGAATACCAGCAGGCCGAGCCCGAAGAGCGCGGCAAGGACGATCCAGACGACGGTCCAGATTCCGGCTTCCTTGATCGACACGTCATGGGGCTTGCGCCCGATGAAGAAGTCGATGGCGATCAGAGCGCTCAGACCAAGAATGGTGAGCACCCAAAGGGTCCATGAAACGTCCACTGCGCCTCCGGCGTCGTACGGCTACTGATCAGCGTCGTCGCTGCCGGAGGTCTCCTCCACCCGAGCGGCCGCTGCCGCACCACGGGCCGACGCCCCGGGACCGATGCCGGTCCGTACTGACGGGAACGCCGCGAGTCGGGAGTACTCCCCTCCGCGTAAAGAAGAGTACAGGAAAGACCAAAGGTAGGTAAAGGAGTTGGTAAAGCGGATGCCAAGTGTGCAGGTCAGCGACGCCAGGAGCGACGGGCTTCGGTCACCTGATCCAGTACCTGCCGCAGCACCCCGCTGCCCGGCGGCACCAGCAGCGGCTGGTAGGTCCAGGCGTGCCCGACCCAGGGATCGGCCAGGTGGTCGTCGGGGACCGGCGTGATGCGCAGCAGCGAGCGCCAGAGCGGATCGAGCACCGGGCCGTACGCGCTCGCGTCCTCGCGGTCCGCGACCATCAGCAGATGGACGCCGACCGCCGGGCCCTCGTCGGCGAGGTAGCGCAGCTGGGTGACCGCGCGGTCGTCGAAGCCGTGCGGGAAGTCATTGACGATCAGCAGCTGTTCCGCGGTGTCCAGATCGGGCGGAAGCGAGTCGGCCGCGCCGCCGCGCACCGCCATCGTCACCAGGTCCACGCGCTGGGTGAGCTTGGCGAGTACGGCGCTCACGCCCTGGGCGCCGGCCGCCGGCGGCCCGGCGAGGGCTCCGGAGTCGACCAGCGGGGCGAGCGAGGAAGCCGCCGTGCCCGCCGGGTCGATGACATGGACCGTGAACTCGCCCGGCGGATAGACCGCGAGCAGACGGGCTGCGTGCGCTACCGCGGAGTCCAGGGCGAGCTTGCGCAGCTGCGCCTCGTCCAGCACCATCGCGGCCTCGGAGCCGGAGCGACCGCTGTCCACCCACAGCCCGCGCTCCAGCGGCAGCCGTACCAGGAACGGAATGCGCAGGTCCGGGCTCTCGGGCAGATGGAGATCGCCGACGCGCAGCGCCATCGGGATCTCCATGGGGACGCGGTACGCGTGCCAGGTGGGGTTGTCCCAGCGCGCGAAGGCGGGCGGCAGGGCCGGCTCGACGACGTCGGACTCGGCGGCGAGCTGGGCCAGGTCCCGGTCGAGGACCTGGCGGGCCTGGTCTGTCAGCTGCTCGCACTTGGCGCGAGCCGCCTCGCGGGCGGCGTCACCCACGCCGCCGATCCGGCTGCGCGGGTCGGACAGGACCGTGTCGAGCTCCTTGTCCATCCGGGACTCGGCGAAGTCGACGGCGCTGCGGTACGCGGCTGCGCTGCGGGCCAGATCCTCGAACATGCCCCAGATCTGGTTGTAGAGCCGCTCCTCCATGGACCAGCCGGTGGCGTCGCCCGCGACGGGCTGAGCCGACTGACCCGGCTGGGCGGGCGGTGCGGCCGGGGGCGGCGGCGGAGGTGCGGCGGACTGCCGGCGCGGGTGCGCATAGTCGATGGGCCCGCCGGGGCCCGGCGCGGCGTCGGGCGTGGGCGTCTGCTGGGGGCCCGTGGGCCCGCCCGGTGCTCCGGGCTGCCGACCGGGACCGGAGGGGCCGTCGGGAACCGTCGCGTCCGGGCCGGGCGCGGGGCTCGAGTTCGGCCGCGGCATCGACGGTGTGGACGGCGTGGACGGAGTGGTGAACGCGCCGTCGGCACCGCGCATACGCAGTTGCGCCGGTTCGGCCCGGGGTGTGCGCGGAGCCGCCGTTTGCTGGATGCCTGTGGCTGTCTCGCGGGCCGTCGTCAGCCCCTGGTCCTCCAGCAGCTCCGCGAGCCCGCCCGCGTATCCCTGGCCAACGGCCCGCACCTTCCAGGCGCCTTGGCGGCGGTACAGCTCAACCGCGACGAGCGCGGTCTCGGCGTCGAGGCCGGTGATGGTGAAGCTGGCCAGCTCGGCGCCGTCCCGGTCGGCGATCGCCACGAAGGGAGCCGCGGTGGCGCCGAAGTGGGCCGGACCGCCGCTGCCTTCGGGGAGCGCGAGCAGCACGTTCACCTGGTGCACCGCCTCTGGCACTGCCTCCAGGTCGATGGTGAACCGGGGTGCCTCGGTGGCCTGCGGGGACACCTCGACCCCGGGCAGTGTGGGCGCTCCGGGGTGCGCGATCCACTCGTCGCGTACTGTCCCCCGCTCGTCGGCGCAGGTGGTGCAGGCCACGACCGGATGACCGGCGGACACCCGTATCTCCAGGCGGGCGTGGGGCAAGGGGTGGTTCTGCCCCCGGACCAGCTCGGCCGTCATCGCCTCTGTCCCCTCAGTGCTGTGCGGTGTTCGGTGGTGGTAATGGGTGCAGCTCCCGGCGGCCTGGTGCCTCCGGGAGCTGCGTCGTCCGTACGAGCCGTGCCTACAGGTGCGGCAGGATCGACGGCATGAGGTCCTGGAAGGTCCGGCCGTTGGCCGGGTTGCCGAGGGCCGTCATCTGCCAGCCGCCGCCCGCCCGGTGCACCTTCGCCATGATCTGCGCGGTGTACTGGCCGCCGCCGTCGAGCGTGTAGCGGGCGAGCTCCTGGCCGTTGGTCTCGTCGACGATACGGCAGAAGGCGTTCTGCACTTCCTGGAACGTCTGGCCGGTGAAGGAGTTCACCGTGAAGACGATCTGGTCGATGTGGACCGGCACCCGCTGCAGGTCGACGAGGATCGCCTCGTCGTCGCCGCCCGAGCCCGCTCCGCCGACCAGGTTGTCGCCGGTGTGCTTGACCGAGCCGTCGTCGCTGACGAGGTGGCGGAAGAAGACCACGTCCACCGGCTGCTTGTCGGCGAACAGCACCGCCGAGGCGTCCAGGTCGATCTCACGGGTGCGCGAGCCGAACAGACCGCGGCGCGGCGCCGCCTGCCAGCCGAGCCCCATCCTCACCGCAGTGAGGGTTCCCCCGTCGCTCTTCTGCAGGCTGATGGCCTGACCCTTGGTCATGTTGACCGTCACGCGCTGTCCCCTTCTCCCGAATAACTGCCGCCCATATGTGCGGTTGTCCTGCACCCTACGCAGTGGCGCCGAACACACAGCACACTTGGCTCGTTTTTGTGTCGGTCTTGCAACACACAGGTGTGCGGGGCTCAGGCGAGTCCCGCCTCCTTCATCTGCCGCAGTTCCTTCTTCAACTCGCTCACCTCGTCACGCAACCGCGCGGCGACCTCGAACTGCAGGTCGGCTGCCGCGGCCCGCATCCGGTCGGTCATCTCCTCGATGATCCCTGCCAGTTCGGCCGCGGGACGGTCGGTGAGCACCTCGCCCTTCTTGCCGGCCTTGCCTGCCTTGCCGCCGAGGGCCGGGACCGGGGCCTTTGCTCCCTTGCCGGGCTTGTCGGCCTTCGCCTGCCGGTAGCCGGTGCCGAGCAGCTCCTCGGTGTCGACCTCCTCGCGCGCAATGGTCGCGACGATGTCGTTGATCTTCTTCCGGAGCGGTTGTGGGTCGATGCCGCGCTCGGTGTTGTACGCGATCTGCTTCTCCCGGCGTCGATTGGTCTCCTCGATGGCCTTCTCCATCGCCGCGGTGATCTTGTCCGCGTACATATGGACCTCACCGGAGACATTGCGCGCCGCGCGGCCGATGGTCTGGATCAGCGAGGTGCCGGAGCGCAGGAAGCCCTCCTTGTCGGCGTCGAGGATCGCCACCAGCGACACCTCGGGCAGGTCGAGCCCCTCACGCAGGAGGTTGATGCCGACCAGAACGTCGTACTCACCGGCGCGCAGTTCGCGCAGCAGCTCGACCCGGCGCAGGGTGTCGACATCGCTGTGCAGATACCGGACCTGGATGCCCAGTTCGAGGAAGTAGTCGGTGAGGTCCTCCGCCATCTTCTTGGTGAGCGTGGTGACCAGCACACGCTCGTCCTTCTCGGTGCGCTCGCGGATCTCGTGCACCAGGTCGTCGATCTGGCCCTCGGTGGGCTTGACGACGACCTGCGGGTCGACGAGGCCGGTGGGACGGATGATCTGCTCCACGAAGCCGTCGCCGCGCGAGAGCTCGTACTTGCCGGGAGTCGCGGAGAGGTAGACGGTCTGGCCGACCCGCTGCTGGAACTCCTCCCACTTCAGCGGACGGTTGTCGAGCGCGGACGGCAGCCGGAAGCCGTGGTCGACCAGGGTCCGCTTGCGGGAGGCGTCACCCTCGTACATCGCGCCGATCTGCGGAACGGTCACATGCGACTCGTCGATGACGAGCAGGAAGTCCTCGGGGAAGTAGTCGAGAAGGGTGTTGGGCGCGGTGCCGGGGTCGCGGCCGTCGAAGTGCATGGAGTAGTTCTCCACGCCGGAGCAGGAGCCGATCTGGCGCAGCATCTCGATGTCGTACGTGGTGCGCATGCGCAGCCGCTGGGACTCCAGCAGCTTGCCCTGCTTGTCCAGCTCGGCCAGGCGCTGCTCGAGCTCCTTCTCGATGCCGTTGACCGCCTTCTCCATGCGCTCAGGTCCCGCCACATAATGGCTGGCCGGGAAGACGTGGAGCGACTGGTCCTCGCTGATGATCTCGCCGGTGAGCGGGTGCAGGGTGGAGAGCGCCTCGATCTCGTCACCGAACATCTCGATGCGGACGGCGAGCTCCTCGTAGACCGGGAAGATCTCGATGGTGTCGCCGCGGACCCGGAAGGTGCCGCGCGCGAACGCCACGTCGTTGCGCGTGTACTGAATGTCGACGAAGCGGCGCAGCAGCTGGTCGCGGTCGATCTCCTCGCCGACCTTGAGCGGCACCATCCGGTCGACGTACTCCTGTGGGGTGCCGAGGCCGTAGATGCAGGAGACGGAGGCGACCACGACCACATCACGCCGGGTGAGCAGGGAGTTCGTCGCGGAGTGGCGCAGCCGCTCGACCTCCTCGTTGATCGAGGAGTCCTTCTCGATGTAGGTGTCCGACTGCGGGACGTACGCCTCGGGCTGGTAGTAGTCGTAGTACGAGACGAAGTACTCGACGGCGTTGTTCGGCAGGAGCTCGCGGAACTCGTTCGCCAGCTGGGCGGCCAGGGTTTTGTTCGGCGCCATCACCAGCGTGGGGCGCTGAAGCTTCTCGATCATCCAGGCGGTCGTCGCCGACTTTCCGGTGCCGGTCGCGCCGAGCAGGACGACATCCTTCTCACCTGCGCGGATACGCCGCTCCAGGTCGGTGATGGCCGTCGGCTGGTCGCCGCTCGGCTGGTAGCTGCTGACGACCTCGAAAGGCGCCACCGTACGTTCGATCTTGGAAACGGGCCGCATGGATCCACCGTACGACGCACCACTGACAGCCGGTGGGTGATGCACAGTGGATCAAACGGTCACCAGTCGGTGGCGCGCGGGGATTCCTGGCGCTGGGCCGTGCGGCGCGGGGCCCTCTCGGCAGCCCAGGCGGCGGGCTGTCCGTACGACGGCTTCCGCTGGGAGGGCACGCCGGGACGCACGGCTTGCCCCGCCTCGGGGCGCAGCCGGTGCGGCTCGCCCATCACCAGCAGTGGGTCGAACATCACCACTACTGCGGCGAGCAGCAGGAAGACCGCCGGGCCGATCAGCAGGGGCGCCAGCAGAGTGGCGGGCGACCCGCTCTGGCCTGTGGGGCCGGCCGGCCCGTGCAGATGGACGCTGACCGCCGCCATCCCTGTGTAGTGCATACCGCTCACCGCGACGCCCATGACCAGGCTGGCGCCCAGGCTCGCCATGAAGCCGTGGATCGATACGGCTGCCCAGAGGGCGGAGGTGGCGGCCACGACGGCGATCACCACGGAGAGGGAGACGGTCAGGGTGTCGTACTCGAGGCGTCCCTGGAGTCGCATGCCGGCCATGCCGAGGTAGTGCATGCTGGCCACTCCGAGGCCGGTGATCGTGCCGCCGGTGACCAGGGCCATCGGGCCCGCGCCGCGGTAGCCGACGATAAAGATCCCGATGCCGACCATGACGATCGCGACGGCGAGACTGGCGAAGGTGGTCGGCTTGTCGTAGCCGATCGGTGCCTCGGCGACGGTGAAGCCCATCATCGCGACAAAGTGCATGGTCCAGATGCCCGAGCCGATAGCGGTCGCGCCGAGTGCGAGCCACCCCGGTTTGAAGGAGCGTCGGTTGCGGACCGACCTGGTGGTGCAGCGGAGACCCAGGGCCCCGCCGAGGCACGCCATGAAGTACGCCGCCACGGGTGTGACGAGGCCGTAACTGAACCCATCCACAGTGCCCTGCATGCCCGTATGCCCTCCGCTCCTTGGGTGATCCCCGTGATCCCTGACGGAACGTCTGGTCCGGGGGCGAGAGTATGGCTGGCGCCAGCGTAAGCAAACATGTGAGCGGAGACTTATCGACACGGAAATTGTCACGTGAAGCGTTCTGGGCGGTTCCGTTCACGTTGTGTCCACACTTCGCCTGCTCCTCGTTGGCCGACTGCTGCCACCCTCGGCCGGCCCGGCCCTGGTGGATGGTTCGGAGTGGACGGCATCACCACCGACAACCCCGATGTCGTACGGGACGCGGTGGGCTCAGCCCGGCCGATCCGCCGTTGTCAGTGCCCGGTCGTACGGTGGTCCGCATGAAGAGCTTCGAGTGGGCCGTCGTGGGCACGGACATCGGACCGCTGTTGCTCGCCGCGACCGACGAGGGCCTGGTGAGCGTGGTTTTCCATGCCGAGGCGGCGGTGCGGGACAAGGCGCTCGGGCGGCTGGCCGGGCGGCTCGGCGCCGAGCCGGTGGAGGACGGGGCGGGGTTGCTGGCCGAGCCGATACGTCAGCTGGCGGCGTATTTCGCGGGCGGCCTGCGCGAGTTCGACCTGCCGCTGGACTGGACGCTGTCCGGCGGGTTCAACCGGCAGGTGCTGCGGGAGCTGGCGGACGGGGTGCCGTACGGCACGGTCGTCGGGTACGGCGATCTGGCGGCGCGCGTGGGGCAGCCCGGCGCGGCGCAGGCTGTGGGCGCGGCGATGGGGTCCAATCCACTGCCGGTGGTGGTGCCCTGCCACCGGGTGGTGGAGACGGACGGCGGGCTGGGCGGTTTCGGTGGCGGCCTGGAGACCAAGCGGAAGCTGCTGGCGCTGGAGGGAGTGCTGCCCGAGCCACTGTTCTGAGCGGCTTTCCCTCCTGCGGCTCCAGGCTCCCCTCCGGCATCGCTCGCCGACGGCTGCCCCAAGGGCCTTGTGCCGACCGCCCAGAGGGATGCCCCGAGAGCCGCTCCGACTGCTCCGGCAGCTCCTGGGGCCGCGCACCCCGGACACGGTTTCGTACGCGCGTGCGGGCTGGCACACTGCGCCAGTGACTACCAGCCCAGACACACCTGACATATCCGTCGCCCCTGACGCGGCGCACGCTTCCGAGCCCGGAAGCTACGTCGCCCGGCTGCCGATCGGCGAGCCGCTGCCGCTCGCCGACCACTCGCTCACCCGCTGGGAGACGTTCCCGTTCACGGGCGAGCTGCGGGTCAAGCCGCTGACGGCCCCGGCGCTGCCCGAGCCCCCGCGCAGCGGCGAGGGCGGGCCCGGGGAGTGCCGTACCTGCGCCTCGCCGGTGGAGGAGTCGCTCCGGGCGGACGATCACTGGCGGCTGGACGCGGTCGGGGACCAGGACCGGCTGTCGGCGGTCGTCATGCTGCGGCCGCACAGCCACCACACCTTCACCGACCTGTCGGCGGAGCGCGCGGAGGAGCTGCTGCCTCAGGTGCCCGGCGCGGAGCGGCGCGCCGCCCGCATCAGGATCGCGGCCTCCCTCGCGGCCGGCGGTGGAACGGCGTACGCGCGGTGACCTCGATCGACAAAGCCGCGGCTCTCGCCCCCGTATCGGCGGACGAACTGCCCGCGCTGCGGCGGCGTATCACCGCCGTACTCGTCGCCAGCCAGATCCTCGGCGGGCTCGGCGTCGCGACCGGTATCGCGCTGGCCGCCGTCCTGGCGCAGCAGGTGAGCGGGACCGAGGCGCTGTCCGGGCTCGCCCCGACCGCCACCGTGGCCGGGACCGCGCTGCTCTCCATGCCGCTGGCCGCGCTGATGACAGCCCGTGGACGGCGGCCCGGGCTCGTCCTCGCCTATGCGATCGGGGCGTTGGGCGCGGGCGTGGTCGTGCTGGGCGCGGTCATCGAGAACTTTCCACTGCTGCTCCTCGGCATGGCCGCGTTCGGCGCCGGTTCGTCGGCGAATCTGCAGGCGCGTTTCGCGGCCGCCGATCTGGCCGAGCCCGAGCGGCGCGGCCGTGCCATCTCCAATGTCGTCTGGGCGACCACGATCGGTGCGGTGCTCGGCCCCAATATCGCGGCCCCCGCGGGCCGCAGCGTCTCCGGGATCGGCATTCCGGCCGCCGCGGGCCCGTTCGTCTGGGCTGCCGGGGTGTTCCTCGTCTGCGCCGTGCTGGTCCTCGTCCTGCTCCGCCCCGATCCGCTGCTGACCGCCCGCGCTCTGTCCCCGGCCGACCGCTCCCCCGAAGGGCGCTCGCTGCGGGCCGGGATGCGGGCCGTACGCGCGTCTCCGATGGCCCGGCTCGCGCTGGTCACCGTGGCCGTATCGCACACCGCGATGGTGTCGATCATGTCGATGACGCCGGTCGCCCTCAGCCACCACGGTGCGGGGATCCAGCTGATCGGCCTGGTGATCAGCGGTCATATCGCGGGCATGTACGCCCTCTCGCCGCTGATGGGCTGGCTGGCCGACCGTATCGGCAGGCTCGCGGTGATCGGGCTGGCCGTTGGACTCCTCTCCGCGGCCGCGCTGCTGGCCGGTACGGCGGGAACGAGCCACGGGCAGACCGCGGCCGGTCTCTTTCTGCTCGGTCTCGGCTGGTCGGCGGGCGTGGTGTCCGGGTCGACGCTGCTCACCGACTCCGTGCCGCAGCCTGCCCGCGCCGCTGTGCAGGGCCTGTCCGACCTGGCCATGAGCACTACGGCGGGCATCGGAGGCGCGGCCGCCGGCCTGATCGTCGCGCGGGCGAGTTACGGCTGGCTGAACCTGGTGGGCGCCTGCCTGCTGCTGCCGATGGCGGCGCTCGCCGTGCGCAGAGCGCTCAGCCGACCGGTTCGCTCAGCCGAGGGGAGCCGGTGAGGAGGCATCGGGCACCACACGGCCGGGGCCGGCAGGAAGCCCGGATCCAGGAAATTCACCGCCCGGAAATCTTTCGCCGACCAGCGTCTTCGCTGGTCGGCGACTCCGTCTTTGGTGCACCCAATGTTGCTCGCCGGGGCGGGGCCTCAGCCCCTGTCCAACATGGCGTGAACGCGCCAAACTCGCGATGCAGCACACCCCCCACGCACGGCATTTCCCCGAGTTCCCCCGCCTCGGACAGGAGAGACCGATGTCAGCAGTGCGCCCAGGACGTTGTCTCGCTTCAGCCGCCGTCACCAGCCTCGTCACGGCCCTGGCGGCCGCAGGACCCGCCGCCGCGGCCGAACCGCCCGCCCCCGCGGCGCCAGGAGCTTCGTACAAGGCGGCCCACGACACTCTCGGCCCGCAGAAGCTCACCGCCGAACAGCGCAGACTCACCGTCAGGAAGCAGGTGGAGGCGGCAAGATCGTACGACGGTGTCTCCACGCGCTCGGCGCAGGCCGGATACGTGGTCTCCGGCGGGCTGCACCAGTCGCAGAAGACCTCGTACTGGTGCGGCCCCGCCACGCTCGTGATCGCCCAGTCCGCCCATGACGAGGTGGCCGGCCGCTCCCAGCAGACCGCCGCGACCCTCCTCAAGACCACAACCAGCGGCACCGCCTGGTACGGCGTCAACATCAACGTCCCGAATCCGACCGGCTATCCGATCGCGGACGCGCTCAACAACCGCCTTCCGGGCGCGGGTTACGTGCCGAAGGCGCTGCCGTACTCCCCCACCGCCACCGACAAGGCGAACTTCAAGCAGCACATCGTCCACAACACCGACAACGACTACGCGATCGCGGGCAACACCTGGGAGGTGCCCGGCGGGCCCCATCTCGTCGGCCACCCCAATATCGAGATCTTCCACTGGGTCGCGATCGACGGATACAACAGCGACACCTCGGCCGGACAGGTCAGCTACCTCGATCCCGTGGGCGGGGTGAGCACCAGCGTCATCTCCTGGGCGGGCAGCGTGCCGAAGTCGGCGCGGATCTCCTCCGACACCATCACCACGATCATGGGTGGCCGTGGGTACGTCTGGTAGATCCCGGCCCCGGCGCCCGGCAGTCGGTGCGGCACTGCTGGCGGGCATCGTTCTCACCGGATGCTCGCCGGCCCCCGCCCCCGCCCCCACCCCGGCGCCGAATCACACCGCACGGTCGGCGCCTTCCGCCAGTGGGACCACGCGGACCGCCTGCGAGGTCCCGCTGCCCGCAGCCTGGCGCACCGCCTTCGCCGCCGGCGAGCTCAGGGTCCCGGCAGGCGAGCGGGCCGTCCTCACCGAGGTGGGGCCCGCGGCCCGCTGGACCGTCGTACAGCTCTCGGACGACCGGCGGCGACGCGCGGCCCTCGTCCGGGACGGCAGGTCTCCGCGCACGCTCCTCGACTTCGCCGACCCCGTCGAACACCAGCTGCTCAGCGCCGACGTCGACGGCCGGTGGGCGGCCTTCGTGGTGCTCGAGGGCCGTACACTCGCCAGCCCCTGGACCCTGCGCAGCTGGGACGAGCGCACCGGCCGTACCCGCGTACTGGCCCGCTCCGGCGGGCGGCCCGGCCCGCTGCCGCAACCCGTCGTACGCGGCGGGAGGGTCTTCTGGGCCCAGGGGACGGGCGGCGGCAAGGCCACCGTCTACGTCGCGCCCGCGTCGGGAGGCGCGCCGCACGCCCTGCACACCGGCGTCCTCGACACGCCCTTCGCCGCGGGCGGGCTGCTCGCCTGGCGCGAGGCCGACGCGTCCGGCACGGCCACCCGTCTGTCGGCGGTGTCGTTCGCGACGATGCGCGCCGCGCCGCTGCCCGCGCCGCTCGCGAAGCTGCGCGACTTCCGCTCGGCAGCCTCCGACGGCTCGAGCACCTCGGACGGCTCGAGCACCTCGGACGGCTCGGACGGCTCGGACCGCTCGGACCGCTCGGACCGCTCCACCTGGGCGTGGATCACCGGCGAGCAGGAGCCGAAGCTGATGGTGTGGCGTGAGGGGCAGCCCGCGCCGGTCGCGGAAGTGACCGGTTCGCCCGCGGCGGAGGGCATCGACCAGGTGGACATCAGCGGCGAGTTGGTCACCTGGCGTACGCCGGAGGCCGCGTACGCCCTCGACCTCCGCTCGGCGGCGTACTCCCGTATCACCCCGCAGTACGGCTATGCCCAGGCCAGAGGCGGTGCGCTGGCCATCGCTCACAGCGAGGGGGATGCGAAGGCGGCAGGCTCGCGCTCGGTGATCCAGGTGATACGGGCGGACCGGCTGCCGAAACTGCCGGAGTGCGGCTGACGTTTGCGCAACCCGCCGCTGTGTCAGAGATGGTGACATGCCATCACACGAGCTTGCGCTGTCCGAAGAAGTGGGGGAGGCGCTCGCCGCGCGCCGCCCCGTCGTCGCCCTGGAGTCGACGATCATCGCGCACGGACTGCCGCGTCCGCGCAATCTGGCCGTCGCCGAGGAGCTGGAGGAGCTCGTACGGCTCGGGGGCGCCGTTCCGGCCACCGTCGCCGTGCTGGACGGCCGGGCCCATATCGGACTGGACAAGGGTCAGTTGGAGCGGATCGCACGGGATGACGACGTGCGAAAGTTCGGCCATCGGGATCTCGCGCCCGCGCTGGCGGCCGGGGCCAGCGGGGCGACAACCGTGTCGGCGACGGCATTCCTGGCGGCGCGGGCCGGTATCCGGGTCTTCGCGACCGGCGGGCTCGGCGGTGTACATCGCGAGTGGACCGAGACGCAGGACGAGTCGGCGGACCTGCGGCTGCTGGCGCAGACGCGGATCGCGGTGGTGTGCGCGGGCGTGAAGTCGATCCTTGATGTGCCGGCGACGCTGCAGCGGCTGGAGACGTTGGGCGTCGGCATCCTCGGATACGGCACCGACCGCTTCCCCGGCTTCTATCTGACCTCGTCCGGCGAGCCCGTCGACTGGACGGTCCGTACGCCGGAGGAGGCGGCGGAGGTGATCCGGGCGAAGGAGGCTCTCGGCGGCCCCGAGTCGGCGCTGATCGTCGCCAATCCGGTGGCGGAAGGGGAGCAGCTGGATCCGGCGCTGCACGACCGGGTGCTCGGCGAGGCGCTGGACGAATGCCGGGAGCGGGGCATCCGCGGCCAGGCCGTGACCCCGTTCCTCCTCGACTATCTGATGCGGCAGACCGAGGGGGCTTCGGTGGAGGCCAACCTGGCGGCGGTGCGCGGCAATGTGCGGCTGGCGGCGCGGATCGCGGCGGCCCTGTGACCGAGGACGCAGCGACCGAGCGCACACCGACCGAGGACGCAGTGACGGAGAGCACGCCGACCGAGGACGCGATGACCGGGGCCTCGGTGACCGAGGCCCCGGTGACGGCCGGGGCGCTGCTCGTCATCGGGGATGTCGTCACCGATGTCGTGGCCCGCCACCGCTCCCCGCTCGCCCGGGGGACGGACACGGCGGCCCGGATCCGTGTTCTGCCGGGCGGGGCGGGCGCCAACGCGGCTTGCTGGGCGGCGCATTGGGGCTGCGGAGACGTCCGCTTGCTGGGGAGGGTCGGCGACGGCGAGGCGGGCTGGCACGAGAAGCGGCTGCGGAACGCGGGCGTCCGCCCTCTCCTGATCCCGGACCCGGAGGCCCCGACCGCCACCGTCATCGCCCTCGTCGACGCGACCGCCGAGCGGACGTTCCTCACCGACAGTGGCGCGGTGCTGCGGATATCCCCGGCAGACTGGTCGCCGTCGCTGCTGGACGGCGTCGCCCATCTGCATCTCTCCGGCTATCTGCTCTTCGCCGACAGCAGTCGCCAACTGGCCCTGCTCGCCCTTGAGTCGGCGCGGGCCCGCGGTGTCCCGGTGAGTGTGGACCCCGCCTCGGCGGGCTTCATCGCCGAGCTCGGCGTGGACCGCGTGCTGGCAGCGCTCGACGGCGCGGACGTCCTCATCCCCAACGCCGACGAGGCGCGCCTGCTCACCGGCCTGTCCGACCCGGCAGGCGCCGCCGCCGTACTGAGCCGCCAGGTCCCGCTCACCGTCGTCACCCTGGGCGCCGAAGGAGCGCTGGTCGCGGAGTCCGGCAGGGTCACGGCCCGCGTCCCGCCGGTCCCCGCCGATGCGGTGGACACCACGGGCGCCGGCGACGCCTTCACCGGCGCCTTCCTCGCCGCCCGGCTGGCAGGGGCGGATGCCCGGGAGGCCGCCGCGCAAGGCTGCCGGGCGGGCGCGGAGGCGGTGAGGGTGATCGGCGGCAGGCCGTAGCGCCTCAGCCCAGTCCGCCCCACGCCGGACGGCTCGCGTCGTCGGCCCGTACGAGCACACCGGCCGCCTCTCCCGGGCCCACCTCGTCCTCGTACCGTTCGAACGCGGGCAGCGTCCAGCGCTCGCTCTCCTCCGTACGCCGTCGGAGCGCAGCGGACGACAGCCGCAGATGCACGCTGAGATCGAACGGGAACCAGTGCCCGAGAAGGAACGGCCCGTGCAGCAACAGCACGCCGCCGGGCGGCAGTTCAACATGCGGGCTGCGGGTCGCCCGGTCGGTCACCGGATCCCACAGATCGGGCAGCACACGCCCGCTGCCACCCGCCTCCAGCGGACCGAAGACCTCCCGCCACAGGGCCCCGGTGTCGAACCAGCCGCTGTAGTACGAGTCCGGATCCTCGCGCCCGTACTCGTACCGCAGCGAGGAGGGCCGGAGAAACCCGCCCGTCCCGACCACGAGCACGCTGCGCCCGCGCAGCCGCAACGCCTCGGCGACCCGCTCCGCGAGCGCACCGGTCGGCGCGGCGGGAGCGCCGTCGACACCGATGCGCAGCCAGGGACTGCCGTCCTCGGCCTCGGTCTCCACGACCCGGCCGACGAGCGCATCGGCCAGCCGCTCCCAGGTGATCGCTTCGAGTCGCACGCGCTCATCATCGCCCGGACGGGTGCCTGCGCGGCACATCGGAGCCGTCCGCCGGCCCGGCCACCCCGCTACTTGCCGGCGCAGGGCGGGGCGTCCGCGTCGTCCGACAGCGGGCTGCCCGCGGGCAGCAGATACGTGACGTACAGCACGACCGGCTCGCTGCCGAGGTTGCGTCCGATGTGCCGGTGGTTCTTGCCGGACGGCTCGATGAAGGCCGTGCCGGCCGGGCTCACCTCGACGGAGCAGTCGTCCAGAGTCCGGGTCAGCGTCCCGGACTTGACGACGGCGAGGAGCTGTCCGGCGTGGGTGTGCCAGCCGGTGTACCCGCCCGGCGCCACCGTGATCGTCCGTACGACCACATCGGTGCGGCCCTTGGCCTTCAGCTTCAAGGTCCCCTGGGACACGCCCTGCGCGAGCAGCGTCGCAGAGACGCCGCTGCCGGGCGTGGCGTTGGCGGCGGACGGCACGGTCGCGAGCGCCCCCAGACAGCCGACCAGGACCATCGCGGTGCGGGCGCGCCCCTGCCGTCTGCTCTGCGGCATCAGCCCTCTGAAACCCATGGAACCCTCCAACTCCTCGGCGCGGCCCCGGCGTTCCCTGGCGAACACCCGCCCGCACTGTCGCCAAACTGCCCCAAGGTATCCGATGGGCGCCCGGCCGAACGCGTACTCTGACGATCTCGACGCCGCGATCAGCCCCATCGGCCGAATCGGCAGGAACCGGGCCGTCCCTGTCGAATCGGCCGCTTCCTGAGTGGATACCTCCAGTGACCCAGTGCTCCACCTGCTCCGTCCCCGTCCACACCCAGTTCGCCTCCCCGGACCTGATCGAGCAGATCGTGTACGGCGGCCTGGATCCGGCCACCGACCCGGCCTGGGAGTCCTCGGGCGCGGCGACCCGGGAGGAGTACGGGCGCTGGTGCGGCCATCTGTGCGGTATGACCTGTCTGCGCATGGCCCTCGGTCCAGGGTCCCCCTCGCTCTTCGAACTGCGCGACGGAGCGCTGAAGTACGGCGCCTACACGGAGGACTCCAACGGTGCCGTCCACGGCCTGATCTACGCGCCGCTCGCCACGTACGCGCAGGAAGTACACGCGCTGACGGCCACCGTCCACCGCCAACTGGCTCCGGAGGAGATCCTCGCGCTTCTCGACGAGGGCAGGACGGTGATGGCCTCGGTGCACTACGAGATCCGCAACCCGGACCGCCCGGCGCCCGGCAGAGGCGGCCATCTGGTGCTGCTCACGGGGCGTACGGAGGACCTCGTGCACTTCCACAATCCGTCCGGGACGACGCCGGAGACGCGAGCGGCCGACCTCCCGCTGGCCGGCTTCGCCCGCTTCTTCGCGGGTCGGGGGGTCTCCTTCGCGCCCGGAATGACACCGGACCAGGGACCGGAAACGGGACCGGCACCGGCACCGGCACCGGCACCGGCAAAGGGGGCAGGAAACAGCGGGCCGGGAAATGGCCGGGAAAAGGGCCGGGAATGGGAGCGGGCCCGGGGGCGTAGCCGGCCCCCGAGCCCTGTGATGCCACCCATGTCGCACGCCGGCACGCTTGAGAACCCGGGTCAGTCGTTATGTCGCCGCGTCCTGCCTTTGGACCACCGCGTATCGAGCTACGCGGGCCGGACTTGAACCGGCATCTCGACGCACCAGGGCCCGGGCCCGGTCGATCCGGCGATCGGCGGCGAATGCTGAGTCTGGAGCAATAGTCTGAGATTGATCGCGGTCTGCCTCTGCCGAATTGGGCTACCGCGGCCCGTACGTACGGAAAATGCCGCGGGGAGGAATCGAACCTCCACTGGAACCGCTCAGTCACGACAAGCTTCAGTTTCAGCTTGCGCTCCTCGCGCACCCCGTCCGCACACAGGCGGACGGGGAGTCATTGAGGCTACCCGAACAGATAGCCAAATACAGCGTCGCCCACCCGCTGGTCGGTGACGTCCGCGCCATTCGCCTCCTCGCGGGCGAACTTCACGGCCTGCTGGAGCTTCTCCACCCGCTCGAGCAGTTCGTTCACCCGCCGGGCCGGCAGCGCACCGGAGAACTTCACGGTCGTCCAGTAACCCACCGGAATGTCCTCGTAGTACACCTCGACCTGCGCCGGGTGCTTTTCGGTCGCCTCGGCCTTCACATGGTTGCGGGGGACCTTCTTCGTACGCAGAGTCCTTACCGACTCGGTCTTCCAGGCGTCGGTCGACGGGTCCTGCGTCCACGACTCCGAAGCGTCAAGCACCGGCAGCTTGCGCACAAAAGTATTGATGTCCGTCAACTGCTTCTCGAGGAAGAGGAGATACGCCACCGGAACCTCGCTCACCAGAACGCGTCCGTCCACCGTCACATCGGCGCGCGCGGCGCAGTTGGCCCAGTCCTTGGTGGCTGTGACGTCGAACAGCCGGGTCAGCGTCTTCGCGGTCTCGCGCAGCACGTCCTCGGCCTTGACCTGGACCCGTGTGGACTCGGGCGGAAGCTGCTCGCCCTCCTCGTCCTTGGGCTGGTACGTACGTGAGATGCCGGCCAGCAGCGCAGGCTTCTGCAGCCCGTGATGGGCCGCCGTCAGGTCCTGGTGCGCCTTGGACTTGACGCCTTTCTCGACTGCGATGATCTGATTGAGTTTCGCCACGTCGATCAAGCTAGCAAGACCTGTCACCACGCTCGAACGATTATTCAGATCCCTCGGGAGTACGCACCATGGAGACAGCCGTCATCGCGGTCATAGGCACTCTGCTGGGCTCAGTGGCCACTCACTACTTCCAGCGCCAGACCGCCGAGCGCGCCGCTGCTCTCACCCGTGCCGAACAGCTCCGTCAGGAACGGATCTCCGCGTACAGCGCCTTCGCGGGCGCGCTCGTCGACTACCGGCGCGGTCAGAACGACCGCTGGCACCGGGCGAAGGAGAGACCGGGCAGCGCGCTGGCCGAGGAGGCGCGTATCGACTCGTACCGGCTGCGTTCCTCCGCCCATCAGGCGCTGATCCGCGTCCAGTTGGTCTGCGACGACGCGGCGGCGCTGGAGCTGGCCGCGTATGCCTTCGAGGTCACGAACTGTATGCATGAGGCGCCGGACGAGGCGGACCGCTCGCAGCGTTCGGAGCAGGCCCGCGAGACGCTGTCCGAGTTCATCGGGGCGGCGGCGCCGGGCGTGCGCTGAGAGTGCGCAGGGGGCGGCCTTCGAGATAGCGGGCGATGTCCTCGACGGCTCCCTGGAAATACCCCTCGTAATTGCGCCGGGTGACATAGCCGAGGTGCGGCAGGCCGAGGAAGTTCGGCGCGGAGCGCAGCGGATCGTCGGCCGGCAGCGGCTCGGTCTCGAAGACGTCGGAGCCCGCTCCGGCGATCCAGCCGTCGCGCAGTGCCCGCACCAGCGCCGCCTGATCGACGATCGCCGCTCGCGAGGTGTTGACCAGATAGGCCGTGCGCCGCATGCGCTTGAGCTCGCTCGCGCCGATCAGACCGCGCGTGCGGTCGCTGAGCTGCAGATGTACGGAGACGAAGTCCCCGGCCTCGAGCAACTCCCCCAGGGTGCGCGCTCGTACGACGCCGACCTCGGCGGCCCGCTCCTCGGTGAGGTTCTGGCTCCACGCCATGACGTCCATGCCGAAGGCCCGGCCGACGCGGGCGACTTTCGCGCCGATCTTGCCGAGGCCGAGCAGCGCGAGCCGGCGTCCGTGCAGATCGGCGCCGATGGTGCTCTGCCAGGGGCCGTTCTGCTGCAGGGCCGAGCCCTCCTGAACCACGTTCCGCGCCAGGCCCAGGATGAGCGCCCAGGTCAGCTCGGCGGGCGGTTCGGAGCTGCTGGCGGTGCCGCAGACAGTGACGCCGTGGCGGGCGGCGGCTTCGAGGTCGATGGAAGCGTTGCGCATACCGGAGGTGATGAGCAGCTTGAGGCGCGGCAGGCGGGCGAAGAGTGCTGCGGGGAAGGGGGTGCGTTCACGCATCGCGACGAGGATCTCGCAGTCGCCGACGGCTTCCGCAACCTCTTGCTCGGACGTGAAATGGCTCTGCAGCGACCGTACTTCGACATCCGGTGCGAGGGCGGACCAGTCCGCCGTGGACAGCGCGACATCCTGGTAGTCGTCGAGTACGGCACAGCGCAGCGTCATGGGAGCGGAGCGTACCTGGTGAGTAGGCTGCGGACATGGACCTGGTGGTGATCGAACCACTGAAGCTCCGGCACTGCGCGGAGTGCCGTCAGGGCCCTCTTCCGCTGCACCTCCTCGAGTTCAACGCGCCCATCTGTCTGGACTGTGCTGACCTTGCCCATCTGGTGTATCTGCCGCGCGGTTCCGCTGCTCTCACCCGCCGGGCCCGCGAGGCGAGTTCGCTGTGCGCGGTGGTGATCCGCTTCAATCGCCGCCGTAAGCGGTACGAACGCCAGGGGCTGCTGGTCGAGGAAGCGGCGCTGGCCAGGGCGGAGTCGTCGTGCCTGGCGGACGCGGACGCGCGGGCCCGCCGCCGCGAGCGGGACGCGGTCCGCCGCGCGGCCGAGGATGTACGTTTCACCGCCTCGTTCGCCGCGGAGATCCAGCGGCTGTTCCCGGGCTGCCCGCCGGCGCGTGCCCGGGATGTCGCCGCGCACGCCTCGGTGCGGGGCAGCGGCCGGGTCGGCCGCACCGCGGCGGGCCGTTCCTTGGAGGAGGGAGCGGTCACGGCCGCGGTGCGGGCTTCCGTACGGCATCTCGACACGGAGTACGACACCCTGCTGATGGCCGGAGTCGCCCGCCATGAAGCGCGGGCCGGGGTGGCGTCGGTGATCGATGCGGTACTGGCGTCCTGGCGCGCCTAGGCGGAACGCCGACGGGTGACACCGGGACCCAGGGCACCTCCTTCGCCCTCCCCCGCGCCGGCCGCGCGAGGTTCGGGGGCCGCTGGACCCGGCGGATCCTGCACACGCGAGTTCACGCAAATCCAACAGATCTGTGGACTCAGTGCTAATGACGTCCCCGTAGGACTCAGGGACGCTGGTAAACACCGGTCGTTGAGACGGACCTGCCCCTCGTCGGCATCCGCCAACTGGGAGAGGTTCACGTCCGCTGTGTCCGCCACTCCAGCGGCAGCCGGTCCGGCTACAGCCCCGGGCCCGTGTACGGCGGTAATTGGCAGATGAAGCAGGGAGTTTCTGCGTGACAAAAATCAGACGTCCAAGATTCCTGCGCTCCCTGGTGGCGGCACTCGTCTCGCTGGCCACGGTCGCGCTTGCACTCACCACCGCGCAGTCGGCTGCGGCCCAATCCGACACCATGGCGGGGCCGTTGGCTCCCGTCCCGGCGAGCGAGTACAGCCAGTACCGGCTCACCATCGACCGTGCGAAGCAGTACGACGCCTTCGGTGCCGCGATACGCGGCGTCGAGAAGAGCGGCGCCGTCACCACGAACGGGGTGCTCGGCGTGGCACTGTCGGGCCAGCACGCCGGACGACCCTTGTGCCACACCACCGGGATCAACGGCACGTTCCTGTACAACGGCTTCTGCTGGGACAAGGACGACGACACGTCCGCGGGCGGCTGGACCCCGCAGGGCCTCACCGCGTCGCACGACGCCCAGCCCGGCGGGACCGTCGCCGGCCACCACCTGTACGTGGCGTCCTGGCACTACGACAACAATGAGTTCGCACGGATCTCCATCGTCAACTCCACCGGCAAGGAATGGTCCTACGGCCACGTCCTGCTGGTCGAGCCGACGGGCGACGAGAGCAACGCGAACTTCAAGCCGGTCACCAAGACCCACGCCGACGGCGCGGTCTGGTACGGCAACAAGCTGTTCATCGCCAACGGCAACCAGCTGCAGGTCTACGACTTCCAGCACCTGTGGAAGATGCAGCAGAGCTCCAAGACAGTCGGCATCAACAACGGTGTGTCGTCGGCGCGTTACCACCAATGGGCCCTGCCCATGGTGGGCCGCTACACCATCGGAGACACCGGCGCCGAACCGGGGGCCTGCCCTGCGCCCCACCAAGCGGGGCGCGCGTGTCTCGGCTCGCTGAGCCTGGACCGGAGCGGACCGGTGGACCATCTCGTGTCGGGCGAGTACTACCAGGACAAACACGGCCCGGTGGCCCATCTGGCGCGCTGGCCCCTGAACTCGACCACCGCCCTGCCGGCCGCGGACAACGGCGACACCGTGGGCACGAGCACCGCGAGCGGCGGCTTCAAGGCACCGGTCCAGCAGTTGCAGGGCGTCGCCACGGACGGCACCTACTACTACCTGGCCGCCGAGTGCCCCAAGGGGTACATGGGTGACAACGATCCGGCCAACGGCTACTCGTGCATCTACCAGGCGAAGCCCGGAACCGTCGGAACGGTGCTGACCCGATCGCCGAAGTACACCCAGAACCTGTCCTACGCGCCCTCGTCCGGCCGCCTGTGGGGCCTCAACGAGGTCAGCGGCCAACGCTCCGTGTTCTCCCTCAAGCCCAGGGCCGCCGACCACAGCGTCTACCTGAGCAACTCCTACAGCGCCCTGTGCGCGGGCGGCGGCGGCAAGACCGGGAACGGCGCCCCGGTCATCCAATGGGGCTGCAACAACGCCCGGGACGAGCGCTGGGTGTTCGAGAACACCACGGACTCGAACGGCAAGACCGCCTACTTCGTGCGTAACGAGTACTCGGGCAAGTGCATGGGATCCGCCTCACACCTCAATGACGGCGCCGGGGTGATCCAGTACACCTGCAACGGGGCCGTCGATGAGAAGTGGTGGTACGACAGCGGCAGCAAGACGCTGCGGAACGTCTACTCCGGTAAGTGCCTCGCCATTGGTGCCACCGCCACGAAGGGCACGCAGTTGATCCAGTACACGTGCAACGGCAAGCCCGATGAAAGCTGGGAGCAGATTCCCCGCTGAGGTGAACACCCACCTCACAGGGCGATACACCTAGGCCGCGCCGCCGCGCTCGTGGGCAGGCCGGGTACGGCGGTAGAGGACGATGCCGCCGAGCAGCAGCGCGGCGCTCGCGGGCACGGCGAAGGCAACCTGTCCGGAACCGGTGTGCGCGAGTGCGGCGGAGGACCCGGGCGTCGCTTGGTGCAGCGTCGGCCTGTGCGGCGCTGCGGCTTTCGGCGGAGTGGCGGGCCTCGGCCGTACGGGCGGCTTGCCGGAGGTGTTGGACGAGGAATTGCCGACGGCGGCATTGCCGATGCCGACGATGTTCACAGAGTTCCCGGTGACATTGATCGGCACGTCGATCGGAAGCTGTACGTCATTGCCGGAGAGGACACCGGGCGAATCCATTTCACCGCTTTCGGTGGTGGCACCGCCGCTGCCTGTCGTGTGGGCGCCCGGCTTCGGCTGCCCTCCGTGCGAGGTGTTGGCGCAGGAGTTGCCTGCTGCCGGGTTGAGCAGTCCAACGACATTGACGGTGTTGCCGCACACGTTGACCGGGACGTTCACCGGAAGCTGCACCGTGTTGCCGGCCAGCAGTCCGGGCGAATGAGCCGCACCGCCGTCCGCGTTCGAGTCGGCGTGCGCGTTCCCCGCCATGGCGAGCGCGCCACCCGTGAGCATCACGGTGGCCAGACCCTTTCGGTGAACCTGCCTCATGGGTTCCCTGCCTTCAGGAGAAGTTCGCGGGCCCTCGCCCGCACCGGAACCAACGCCGATGACGCCATTCGAGTTGTGGCAAAATACGTCTTTCACTCCATCGAGTGTGCGTCTTATCGAATTTCTCTCGTGACCGACCTTCTCGACCGACCCGGCTTACCTGCCTCACCCGTCGTAGTCCTGGATGCGGCGCCCCTGCCGCCGTTCGGTCAGTTCCGGGAGCTGCTCGGTGAGTTCGGCGGTGATGCCGGGCACGTCGAGGGTCAGCAGCTGCCGGTCCCGCATCAGAATCCGCCCGTCGACGACGGTGGTGCGTACGTCGCCGGAGCGCGCGCTGTGGACGAGCGTGGCGGCGATGTCATGCAGAGGCTGGGTGTGCGGACCGGTGAGATCCACCAGGATCAGATCGGCCCGGCGTCCGGGCGCGAGCGCACCGACCTGGTCTCCGAGCCCAACCGCCCGTGCGCTCTGGGTGGTTGCGTGGCCGAGTGCCTGGCGGGCGGTGAACCAGGCCGGATCGTTCTCCACGGACTTCTGGACGAGCGCGGTGAGCGCCATGCTCTCCCACACGTCCAGAGTGTTGTTGGACGCGGCACCGTCGGTGGCCAGCCCGACGGGAATGCCGGCCGTGGCCAGTGCCCTGATGGGTGTGGTGTCCCAGGCGAACTTGAGGTATCCCCTGGGCGCGCTGGCGACCGCGATCCGTCCCGTGCCCCTCTGCAGTACGGACAGATCCTTTTCGGTGATCCCGGTGCCGTGCGCGATGAGCAGATCGACGTCCAGCAGCCCGGCCCGTTCCAGCACCTCGATGGGCGTACGCCCGCACCGGGCAAGGCTGTTCTCCGTCTGCGCCTTGTTCTCGGCGGCGTGGATGTGTACGAGGAGCCCGTGCCGGCCCGCGAGTTCGGCGGTGGCTGCCAGGTCGGCGTCGTCGACGGTGTACGGGGCGTGCGGAGCGAGCGAGGTGGTGATCCGGCCCTCCGCCGCGCCGCGCATCCGCAGTGCGAAGTCGACCGAGCGCTCGCGCCCTTCGGCCCCCTGACTGGAGAAGTAGGCCGCGCCGAGGTTGGCGCGCAGCCCGCTCTCGGTCACTGCGGCGGCCACCTTGTCCATCGAGAAGTAGTGGTCGGCGAAGGTGGTCACCCCGCCACGGATCATTTCGGCACAGGCGAGCTGCGCGCCGAGTTCGACGACGCGGTCGGTGAGATTGGACTCGATGGGCCAGATCCAGTCGTTGAACCACTCCTCCACGGGCATGTCCTCGGCGATTCCGCGCAGGGCGACCATCGGTGTGTGGGTGTGGCAGTTGATCAGGCCGGGCATGGCGAGCTGCCCGCGCCCGTCGATGCGCTGGACGGCCGGGAGGCCGGACACGGCACGCGCGGAGGTGACGGCCTCGATGAGCCGGCCGCATACGACGACGGCGGCGTCCTGGAAGAAGCCGATCCCCTTCTCTTCGTCGTGCACGAGGGCGATACACCCGTCAATGATCAGATCCGCGGGCCGCTCGGCGTCCGCAGCAACCATGTGGTCCTCCTTCTGACGTCCTCGGGCTCCCAGTCTGTCGGTCCGGGTCTGTCCGCGGACACATCGAGGGATGCGCCCGTGCGGGTGGTTTCCGGACGAATTCGGCGTCCCGGCGTACTGCTTCGTGGCCCGATTGCCGTAGCCGCAACACACGCCGCCCGCGGCCCCCGATGGAAGGACCGACTCCTCGTGCCCACTTCGAAGCAGCGCACTCTCCTCGCCGTCGCCGGTGCCACCGTCGCCCTACTGACCGTGGGTGCACCCGCCTCCCCCGCCGCGCTCGGCAGTGAACAGGCGAAGGCACCCAGGGCCTCGTCCACGGCGGCGCGTGGTGCGCCCTACATCGAGACGCGGCTGTTCTTCGGTACGGAGCGTCCGGACGGCGGCCCCGATGTGACCGACCGGCAGTTCTTCGCGTTCATCGACCGGAGTGTCACGCCGAGCTTCCCGTCCGGGCTGACAGTCCAGGACGGCCGCGGACAGTGGCGGGACTCCAACGGCACCATCGAGCGGGAGCGTTCGTACGAGCTGATCCTGCTCTACCCGGCCGCGGAGGCGCACGTACGCGACCCGCAGATCGAGCGGATCCGCGAGGCCTACGCCGCGGCGTACGCACAGGACTCGGTGGCCCGGCTGGACGAGCCAACGCTCGCCGACTTCTGAGAGCGGCCTTTCTGAGAGCGGCTTTCTGCGAGCGGTCTTTCTGCGAGCGCACGGCTCAGTAGCGCACGGGCAGGGAGAGCAGCCCTCGGGCACGCATCGAAGGCCGCCATCGCACTTCGCTGTGCGGGACGTCGAGCTCCAGCCGCGGAAACCGCTCAAGCAGCGCGGCAAGAGCGATCTCGGTCTCCATCCGGGCCAGGGGGGCGCCCAGGCAGTAGTGGATGCCATGGCCGAGCGCGAGGTGGCCGGTGGCGTCGCGGCCGATGTCGAGGCGGTCGGGGTCGGTGAAACGGTGCGGGTCGCGGTGGGCGGCCGCGAGCGAGAGCAGGACGGTCTCGCCCGCCGGGATCGTGACGCCGCCGATGGTGATGTCCTCGGTGGGGAAGCGGCGGATGGCCAGCGGTGCGGGTCCGTCGAAACGCGCCAACTCCTCGACGGCGCCGCCCAGTCGGCCAGGGTCGGCGCGCAGCGCGACCAGTTGGTCGGGGTGGCCGAGCAGGGCCAGGGTGGCGTTGCCTATGAGGTGGACGGTGTTCTCGTATCCGGCGAACAGGATGAGGAAGGCCAGGGACATCAGCTCGTCCTCGTTCAGCCGGTCTTCCTCGTCGCGTACCGCGATCAGGGCGGAGAGCAGGTCGTCGGCCGGCTCGGCGCGCTTGCGGGCGATGAGCTGGGTGAAGAACGCCAGCATGCCCCCGACCGCTTCCTTCGCCCGTGACGGCTGCGCAGGATCAGGGGCAACCAGGGCGTCGGTCCACGCCCGGAAATCGCGCCGGTCTTCCGAGGCCACGCCGAGCAGGTCGCAGATGACGTTGATCGGCAGCGGCGCGGCGTACGAGGCGATCAGATCGGCGCGGCCGTGCGGGGCGATGGCGTCCAGCAGCTGGTCGGCTGTCTTCCGGATCGGCTCGCGCAGCTGCGCGATGCGACGCGGGGTGAACGCCCGGGACACCAGACGCCGGATGCGGGTGTGGTCCGGCGGGTCCATGTTGAGCAGATTCGCGTCCAGCGCCGGCGGCAGCGCGAGCCCCCGGTAGCCGCCGGGTGCCGCGTTGCGCTTGTCCAGGGAGAGCCGGGGATCGGCGAGTGCCTGACGTACGTCGTCGTAGCGGGTGACCAGCCAGGCGGGCAGCCCGTCCGTCCCGGCGATCCGGTGCACGGGCCCGGCCTCGCGGAGCCGCGCGTACACGGCGTAGGGGTCGGCCATCAGCTCGCTCGTCGGATCTTGGAGTGCCATGGCTCCACCCTAGAGGCGCCGCATTCCGGAGCTTTCGACGGCTGCCTGCCGTATTCCGGCCCGGCAGTGGGCAGTTGTCCTTCATGACGGACCGCCCGCTGCTCCTCCTCGACGTCGACGGCCCCCTGAATCCGTACGCGGCGCGTCTGCCCCGCCTGCGCGGCTACGCGACACACCGCCTGCACCCCTCCTACTGGCTCTCCCACCAGCCCCCGGGCTCCCGCCGCCACCGCCGGGGCCTGCGCATCCATCTCAACCCGGCCCACGGCCCACGGCTGACGGGCCTTCCCTTCGAACTGGCCTGGGCCACCACCTGGATGCACGAGGCCAACACCATGATCGCCCCGGGCATCGGCCTGCCCGCCGACCTCCCGGTGATCGAGTGGCCGGAACTCTTCGCGAAGGACCCGGACGGGCTGTACTGGAAGACCCGGCCGCTGCTGGAGTGGGCGGTGGGGCGCCCGTTCGCCTGGGTGGACGACATGATCACGGACCTGGACACGGCGCATGTCGCGGCCCACCACGACGCACCCGCGCTGCTGCTGCGGATCCATCCGCGGCGGGGGCTGCGGGAGGAGGACTTCGCCACGCTGGTCAGGTGGGCGGAGGGCTTGTGACCTGCCGGGCCCCAGTGTCGCTGGGGCCCGGGCGAGCGAGCACCAGACGGTCTTCAAGACGGCGTCACTGACGTCGATGCCCCAGAAGGCCATGCTCCGGCTTCCAGCGGTCGGCCAGGAGCAGACCGTGAAGTGTCAGCGCGCTTCGCTCAGTTCGAGCAGATGGCCGTCGGGATCGCGGAAGAAGCAGCGGACCTCCGCATCGTGGTCCACGGGTGGGGTCAGGAATTGCGCGCCCCGGGCGCGCAGCGCGGCGTAGGCCGCGCGGCAGTCAACCACGCGGAAGGTCATCTCATGGCTGACCCGGTCGGCGTCAGCGGGCGGGGTGAACGTCACGGTGGGCTTGTCCTCTGTGGGCTCGCCGCCAGTGACCAGCAGCATCCAGGTTCCGCAGAGGCGCAGGACGGCGCTGGTTCCACCGTACTCGCGGACGATTTCGGCGCCCACGACGTCGCGGTAGAAGTCGCGGGACCGGGCGAGGTCGCTGACCACCAGCAGATGGGTCAACTCCGCTCCGCGGGGGAAGTCGGTCGTCATCTCCGGGCCCTTCGGTCGAACGTCGGTCACTACTCGGTGCGTTGTGTCACGGGGGCACTCGTACGGTCGCCCAGGAACTCGTACCAGCGCCGCTGCAGGCAGGGGTAGAGAGTGTCCGCTTCGACGAGGTCGAGGAAGGAGTCGACTGTCGCCGTCAACCGCTCCTGCAGCGCGTCGTCGACCAGTTCGCCGTCTTCGGCGAAGGCCTGATGGGCCTGCGCGAGACTGAACATGTCGGGGTAGACACGGGCGCCGAGGTGCTCCAGCGGAACGCGCAGCGACCACAGACCCCGGTTGCCGCCCAGCATGGACGGGGAAGCCGAGACGAGCAGCGCCTGTTTGTCCTTGAACGGCTGGGGCCGGAACCGTGACACCCAGTCGATGGCGTTCTTCACCGCGCCCGGTACCGAGGCGTTGTACTCGGGGGAGGCGATGACGAGCGCATGGACCTCCTGGATGCGGTCGCGCAGTGCGGCGGCGCCCTCGGGCAGCCCCTGGGCCGCCTCGACATCTCCGTCGTACGAGGGCGTGTCGAAGTCACGGAGGTAGGCGAGTTCGGCCGTGGCGCCGTTGCGTTGCACGAGCGTGGCGACCAGCGCCGCCAGCCGGGAGTTCATTGAGCCGGTCCGAAACGAGCCGCACAGCACGAGCACGCGCAGCGCCTCTCGGGGGGCATGGACGGACATGGCTCGGTCACCTTCCGGCGCGTGGGGCACATTCGTCATGATCGTGACTTTCTGTTTGCGGCCTCGCGGTCTCGTTCAGGAACCAGGGCGCACTCGTCGGGGCCCCCAGCCAGAGCGAACTCGCACCAGACGCGCTTTCCCTCCGCGAAAAGATCCTGACCCCACTGGTCGGAGAGCGCATCCACGAGCAGGAGCCCCCGGCCGTGCTCGTCGTCTCCCCTGAGCCCTCCCTGGCGGGCGGGCTCAGCGGAGGCGTCGGCGACCTCCATCCGGAGGACGGCGCAGGGGCTGACATCCGTTGCCGGCGTGACGAAGAGCGCGAGGCCGACCTGGCCGTCACCGTGGGCCACAGCGTTGGTGACCAGTTCACTCGCGAGTAGCCGCAGGCTCTGCGCCATCCCCACGGGGGTGCCCCAATCGGCCAGGACGTCCTCGACGAGCCGACGGGCGGAGCGCGGCGCCGTGGGCGCCGGTGGGAGCTGGAAGAGAGCCTTGCGCTGATCCGCCGTCCGGGTGCACACACGCGTCGCGTTCATGGTCATGCCGATCAGAGATCGTGGGACATAGCGGTTGATATGTCCACTACGATAGCACTTGTGGTTGATGTATCAACTTTTTTGACAGACCTGCCTCGCGACGGTCAGGGGCGGAGGCCGAAGGGCCCGAGAACGCCATAGTCGATCCTCAGCGACTCGAACATCGCGTAGGCGTTGTCGAAGGTGAAGACGTCGGCCGCGCCGAGCCGGCCCTTCCATGCCGGCACAGTCCTGTCGGTGGCCTCCTGAGTGACGGCGTCAAGGTACGCCTTGAACACTGCCCACGGATTGTCCGGGTACTGGGCGAACATCGGCGTCGGGTCCACCGAGGCGATGGCCGCCCGCGCGTTGCGGTCGAGGTCATGCATGTACTCACGCTGGATCTCAACGTCCTCACGGGTTCCGAGTCGCGTGAGGTGCCCGCCGACGTAGGTCTGGAAGGGAAACTCGAGGGCATGCTCATGCGCCTCGATCCAGCCGGGGATGTCAGTGGACATGGCAAGGTTCATGAACGGGACCCAGCCGGGGAAGACGACGTCGGCGAGCATCAGCACGCGCTGCCTCGGGGCGTAGATGAAGATGTTGTCCGGGCTGTGGTTCGGACCCTTGTAGGAGAGCTTCAGCAGCTGGTCGCCGACCTCGAGCCGTAGGGAGTCGGAGAAGACGCGGGTCGGCAGCGGCCGGTTCGGATCGCGCACCTCGGCCAGGAGGTGGCGTGTGCGCTCGTGGGCGATGCGCACCGCCTTGCTCGGGTAGATGCCGGCGGCGCCGATGTGGTCGGCGTGGTGGTGCGTGTAGACAACGTGCGTGATCGGCTGCGAGGTCACCTCCGCGATCGCGCGCAGGATGTTGTGGCCGATCGTCGGCGGGGCGTCCACCACGATGACGCCGGCCCCAGTCACCAGGAAGATCATCTGGTAGGTGCCGTCGGTGAGCCAGTACAGCCGGTCCCGGATCTCTTCGACCAGGTACCCCTTCTCAGGAATCTTCGGTCCTCGAGCCGCGGGTGGAACAGGGGCGTAGGTGGCCTCGGCCGCCGCGGCGACGCCGGGCCGCAGAAGCGGTTCGAGCAGCACGCCCGCAGCAGGCACCGAGGCAGCCAGGGCCGAGTACTTCAGGATCGACCGCCGGTTCGGGGGCTGGGTCGGCTCGGGTTGGTCCTTCGTCGTCGACATGGCTCTGTCTCCTTAATGACGACTTATGACGACCATGGTTGATGCGTCAACTGAACCCCTAACGTAAGAGCGTGAAGTTGACGTGTCAACCAAATGGCGCTGCCTCGACGCAATGGCTGTGTGATGAGCCAGGAGGGTTGTCGTGTCCGATGGGCAGGGGGCGAGCCTGTCGGATCATGGGGCGCCTGGCTCGAGTGGTGACGGCCGCCCCGCCGCGCAGGGCTGGAACCCGGCGTCCGACCGCATTGCCGCCGCTGCCCCTGTGATCCGTACGGCGGCTCGTACGGCTCGTACGGCTACTCGGCTCCGGTACGACTGCCCAAGCGGTGGACCACGGTTTCCGAGATGTCGGCGAGGGCTTCCAGCTGATCGCGGGAGAGCGCATCGACGAAAATACGGCGGACGTTGTCCGCATGCAGGGGGGCCACCTCGCGAATGGCCCGCAGCCCCTCGGGAGTCAGCTCGGCGATGGCGCCGCGGGCGTCAGTGGGGCACTCTTCGCGGCGTACCAGTCCTCGATTTTCCATCCGGCGCACCTGGTGCGACAGCCTGCTCTTCTCCCACCGTGCCTGCGCTGCTAGCTCCTGCATCCGCAGCCGCCGGCCCTTGGCCTCGGACAGCGGGGCGAGAACCCGGTAGTCGGCCATGGACAGCCCGCCGGCCCGGCGCAGTCCCTGGGTGACCTGCTCTTCAAGCAGCTGGCTCATGGCGATGAAGCCCTGCCAAGCGCGTTTTTCCACGTCGTCGAGCCACTGAGGTTCAGTCACTGACCGAGGTTAGCGCCGCATTGATTGACACATCAACTCGTGTTGGCCAGGTCGACCGTGCACTGGCGCATTGCGGCGCTGAGGCCGAGGTGTCTCGGCCGCATCACTGGCCGCATCACTGGGCCAGGATCCCGTCAGCGTCAGGAAGCGGCCGTCTTGCCGTCGACGCGGAGGCTCTCGACCGTCTCTTCCGGCGAGCCGGCGACACATCCGTGGTCCTGAGCAGGCAGCACGGTCGCTCAGTCCGTCATCTGCCGAGCAGCGCGGCGAGCGCGCCGACCGGGTCGGTGTCCGGAGTGCCGCGGGGCCACCAGTCCTCGCGGTCCGCGTCCGATTCATAGCCGTACCAGAGGCCGTTGCGGCCGAAGCGGAGCTGCAGCGTGCGGGTGGAGAGATGGTTGCGCCAGGGCCGGAAGTGCGGGAAGTCGGCGGCGATCAGAGCCGGGCGGGCGCGGTCGAAGGGACCGGCGGGCGGGTCCCAGGGTTCTTCGAGTACGGCGAGGGCTTCGAGCCCTCCCTGGCGCCAGGCCGCCACCGCGCGGGCCAGGTCGGTGGGAGTGTGATCGGTGGCGGCTGCCAGATCGCGGTAGAGGGCGCGGGTGGAGGCGGTCAGGCCCGAGCCGGGGTGGGCGGCGGCCAGGCGGACCGCGTCCTGCCATTCCGTCAGCTCCGCGGTGGGGTCCGTGCCGGTGGTGAGGAGGGTGTGGGCGCGGGCGGCCGCCTCGGTGGCAAGGAGATCCAGGGCGAGCGGGTCGGGCGCGCCGGGCGAGTGGGGGTAGGACGGTGGACGGCCCGGATGGGCCGGAGCCGGGAACGGGGGCGGAAGGGCCGGTAGCGAGCGAGGGGCGAGAGCCTCGCGGGCCGGGACCGTCGGAACGGCAGTGGCGGCGGCCGCGGTGGTGCGCTCGGCGGCCGAGCGGGCCGCGTTGCGATGAGCGAGTGAGGCGAGGATTTCCCGTTCGCCCATGCCGCGCATCAGGAACAGCACGAACGGGTCCTCGTCCAGCAGCCGGGCCGTCTGGTAGCAGAGCGCCGCCGCGTGCTTGCAGGGGTAACCGTCGTCCGGGCAGGAGCAGTCGGGGATCAGGTCGCCCGGCGTGGGCAGGAGGTCCGCCACGGTCGCCAGCGCGTGCGGCACGTCCTTGTCGAGCAGGGCCGCGATGTGGTCGGGTCGGGCCGCCGCGGCGGCCAGGAAGTCGTCCCAGTCGCCGTCGGAGAGGGTACGCAGGCGGATCTCCGTACGGTACGGGCGCGGTCTGCTGCCGTGGACGTACGCCACGACCCGGCCCGGCGTGACCGTGATCGCGTCGACATGGCCGCGGCCCGCGTACGCACGGCCCCGGACGAGGCGGGCCCGGTCCAGGGCCGAGTCCTCCAGCGCCTCCACCCAGGTGTTGCCCCACCAGCTGGACGCGAACTCCTCGCCGGTGAGGGGCTCCAGGGCGGGGAACGTCCGGCGGCGGTCGTCGTGGCGGGGGCGGGCGGGTTGGGAGCGCGGGGTCATGAGGGCCTCCGCAGGGAGACGAGGTCGGCCAGCTCACGGTCGGTCAGTTCGGTCAGGGCCGCCTCTCCGGAGCCGAGGACCGCGTCCGCCAACGCCCGCTTGGACGCCAGCATTTCGGCGATGCGGTCCTCCACCGTGCCCTCCGCGATCAGTCGGTGGACCTGCACCGGCTGTGTCTGGCCGATGCGGTACGCCCGGTCGGTCGCCTGCTCCTCCACGGCAGGGTTCCACCAGCGGTCGAAGTGGATGACATGGCCGGCCCGGGTCAGATTCAGACCGGTGCCGGCGGCCTTGAGGGAGAGGATGAAGACCGGGATCTCTCCCGACTGGAAGCGGTCCACCATGCGCTCGCGCTCGGCTACGGGGGTGCCGCCGTGCAGGAGCTGGGACGGGATCGCCAGGGACGTGAGGTGCGCCGCGAGGATGCGGGCCATGGAGACGTACTGGGTGAAGATCAGGACCGAGCCGTCCTCGGAGAGGATCGTCTCCACCAGTTCGTCGAGGAGAGCCAGTTTGCCGGAGCGGCCCGCCAGCCGGACGGTGCCGACGCCTGTCGCAGCGCCGCGCTCCTTCACGCTGTGCTCTTTCAAAAACTGCGCGGGATGGTTGCAGATCTGCTTGAGCCCGGTGAGCAGCTTCATCACCAGACCACGGCGCGCGATGCCCTCCGCGCCCTCGATCGCCGCCATCGTCTCCCGTACGACGGCTTCGTAGAGGGACGCCTGCTCGCGAGTGAGCGCGACGGGATGGTCGGACTCCGTCTTCGGCGGCAGTTCGGGCACGATGCCCGGATCGGACTTCTTGCGGCGCAGGAGGAAGGGGCGCACGAGCCGGGCCAGCCGCTCGACCGCGTCGTCGTCCTCACCGTTCTCGACGAGGCGCGCGTGCCGGGAGCGGAAGGCCTTCAGCGGGCCGAGCAGTCCGGGAGTCGTCCAGTCCAGCAGCGCCCACAGCTCGGAGAGGTTGTTCTCGACGGGGGTGCCGGTCAGAGCGACGCGGGCCGGGGCCGGGATGGTGCGCAGGGCTTTGGCCGTCGCCGAGAACGGATTCTTGACGTGCTGCGCCTCGTCGGCGACGACCATCCCCCAGGTGTGCGCGGCCAGCCGGTCCGCGCTCGTCCGCATCGTGCCGTACGTGGTGAGGACGAAGCCGCCGTCGAGCTCGGGCAGTGCGCGGTCGGCGCCGTGGAAGCGGCGCACCGGTACGCCGGGTGCGAAGCGGGTGATCTCCCGCTGCCAGTTGCCGAGCAGTGAGGCAGGGCAGACGACCAGCGTCGGGGCCGTCCGGGCACGGTGGAGGTGGAGGGCGATCAACGTGACCGTCTTGCCGAGGCCCATGTCGTCCGCGAGGCAGCCGCCGAGCCCGAGCGAGGTCATCAGGTCCAGCCAGGCCAGGCCCCGCAGCTGGTAGTCGCGGAGCGTGGCGGCAAGGCCCGCCGGAGGCGCGACAGGTGCGGAGGCCGTGATGAGCCGGTCGCGCAGTGCCGCCAGCGTGCCCGTCGGCACCGCCTCCACCGTCTCGCCGTCCACCTCCGCCGTGCCGGTCAGCGCCACGGCCAGCGCGTCGACCGGCTCGAGCAGCCCCAACTCCCGTTTGCGCGCCTTCCGTACGAGACCGGGGTCGACGACCACCCACTGGTCCCGCAACCGCACGATCGGACGGTGCGACTCGGCCAGCGCGTCCATCTCCCGCTCGGTCAACGGATCGCCGTCCAGCGCCAACTGCCAGTTGAATTTGAGCAGTTCCGCGCTGTCGAAGAACGGTGTGCCGTCCGTCGCCGAGCCGGGCGCGGACCGTACGACCGCGGCGGCCGAGAGCGTACGCGCCAGCTCCTTCGGCCAGTGCACCGCTACCCCGGCCGCGGCCAGGCGTGCCGCGCCCGGTCCCAGCAGCTCGTACAGCTCGTCCTCGGTCAGCGGGAGCACATCGGGCACGTCCCGTTCCAGCAGCCGGGCGAGTGGCGGCCAGACCCGGGCCGCGCGGCGCAGCGCCAGCACCGCGTCGATCCTGGCGCGCGGCCCGAAGTCCTCGTCGCCGTCGCCCGCCCACAGCCGGGTCGCGTCGATGACGAGCGTCGGGTCGGCGAGGCTGTGCACCTGGACGAGGGCCGCACCGGCATTGCGCTCCGCGCCGTCCTCCTCGGCGATGTCGAAGAGCTCGAACGCGGACAGGTCGAGGCGGAGCGAGACCCGCACTCCTGCGTCCATGCCCGCCGCGGCCTCCGCCGCCCACTCCCGCGCGGCGGGCAGATGCTGCGCGGAAAGGGCCGCGAACGGCGCTCCCGCTGCATACGGCGCGGCAGGCGTACGCGGCAGGGTGTCGGCCACCGCGTCGAAGAACGACCGGACCAGCGCCTCGGGCTCCGGCAGCCGCAACGGCCGCAGCTCACCGACGGGAACGGCATGCGCCTCGTACGGCATGGCGGCTGCGATCGCCCGCAGCTGGGCGATGTCGTCGGCGTCCAGCGGGCCCGCCCGCCATGCGTCATGGTCGGTCGCGGTCAAGCCGGGCAGCAGCCTGCCGCGCGCCACCAGATGGACCGCGTGCAGCGCGGCAGCGCCCCAGCAGGCCGCGGCGGGGTGCGCGGCCGGGTTCCGACGGGCTCGGGTCAGTAGCGGTACGGCTTCGGCGACCGGCAGCAGTACGGCGGGGACCGTGCGGCTGCGGACGCCGGTGCCGTGCCGGCGTACGACCGTGAGCTCGCCGCTCGCGTCCCGGAGCCGGTCGCCGTCCGGGTCCCAGAAGGCGACCCGCCCCTCGCGCGGCAGTGCGGCCGGCACAAAGACCGCAGCGCAGGTGTGCAGCAGCAGCCGCATGTCGGACGTCATCGGGTCACCTCCCTCTGCCGATCACGTACCGGAGTACTGGATCTACGACCTTACGGGTGAGGTCTGACAACGGGCTCCGACAGCCGGCAGGGACGGCTCGGCAGGCGCCTCGGCGGACGCCGCCGTCGCCCGCAGCTTCCGCTCGGACACTCCTCGCGGTTGCTGCCCACGAGCAGCTCGACACCACACTCCGGCGCAGGCAGCCGCAGGCCGTCGGTCACCGGCTCAAAGGGCATAAACTTGAGCGCCGCCTCACCCCACAGCGCCGATCTCGGCCTAGGCAGGCGTCCGGTCGTCAGGGACGCCAGGACGTTTCCTACCCGGCCGGGCCCGCGCTCACCCGGCAGCGCGGCCGAGGCGGCGGAACTCAGGCGGCAGCGCGGCCGAGGCGGCGGAGTTCAGGCGGCGGAGCTTACGCGGCAGGACTTATGCCGCAGGGGCCTACGCGGCGGGAGGCACCGCGGGCGGCAACGGCGGCACGGGCTGGACCGGCGACGACTCCACCGGCCGACTCTCCTGCGACGGTGACTCGGGCTGCGACTCCGGCTGCGCGGGATGCGGCGGCAAGGCCTGCTGCGGCTCGGACGGGGACTGCGCGGGCTGCTGGGCCCGTTCCAGGAAGCGCAGCAGCTCCACCGGGAACGGCAGCACCAGGGTGGAGTTCTTCTCGGCCGCGACGGCGACGACCGTCTGCAGCAGCCTCAACTGAAGGGCAGCCGGCTGCTGGGACATCTCCTTGGCGGCCTCGGCGAGCTTCTTGGAGGCCTGGAGTTCGGCGTCGGCGTTGATGACCCGGGCCCGGCGCTCACGGTCCGCCTCGGCCTGGCGCGCCATCGAGCGCTTCATCGCCTCGGGCAGGGACACGTCCTTGATCTCGACCCGGTCGATCTGCACACCCCAACCGATCGCCGGACTGTCGATCATCAACTCCAGTCCCTGGTTGAGCTTTTCGCGGTTGGAGAGCAGATCGTCCAGATCGCTCTTGCCGATGATCGACCGCAGTGATGTCTGCGCCATCTGCGAGACCGCGAAGCGGTAGTCCTCGACCTGGACGATGGCATCGGGGGCGTCCACGACCTTGAAATAGATCACGGCGTCGACCCTGACGGTCACGTTGTCCCGCGTGATGCCGTCCTGCGCGGGCACCGGCATCGTCACGATCTGCATATTGACCTTACGCAGCCGGTCGATGAAGGGGACGATCATGGTGAAGCCCGGGCCCCTGACGTCGTCACGCAGCCGGCCGAGGCGGAAGACCACGCCCCGCTCGTACTGCTTGACCACCCTCGCGCCCGCCATCGCGTACAGCACACAAGCGGACGCGGCCGCCGCGCCCGCAGCCACCAGCTCCTCGACCATCAGGGCACCCCCTACCGTCCGAGCCGGATGTTAATTACCACGGTATGCCCGGTATACCCCCTCGGTCGAGCTCTCACCCGCCCCTACCGCCCCACCTCAGCAGGAAGGCCGCACCCCGGTGCGGGTGCGGCCTACGGGCGGCTTCTAGAGGCGCTTGCGCACGAGGGCGACGAGCTCGGCCGTGTGATTGCGCCGCACCCAGGCGATCCCGCCGAAGATGACGAAGAGGATGACGGGCGTGATCGCGTACTGGCCGTCGAACACGGTCATCTGCGTGATGAAGGCGCCGATCATCAGCCCCATGAAGGCGAGCGCCGAAAGACCGGAGAGGATCGGGATCACCAGCGCGATCGCACCGGCCAGCTCCAGACCGCCCGTCAGATACATGAACCAGTCGCCGAAGCCGATCTTGTCGAAAGCCTCCGTCGCGGAGGAGTGGGCGACAAGCTTGGGTCCGGCGCTCGGGATCGCCATGAACACCGCGAGCACAATCTGGAGCGTGCGCACCGCGAGGTGCGAGCGGCGGCTCAGCGTCGTTCCGGTAGCGGTGGCGGCGGCGGTGTTCGAGGTGGTGACGGGGGTTGCTGCGGACATTATGGTCTCCTCCGGTAAGCGTTCCGTAGTGCTTTCGGAGAGGTAGACCGGGAGGGGGCCCAGGACTCATCGCCGCCCCGGGCCCAACTTCAAAATCTTCAACTGCGCCTGTCCGGCGCCTTGGGCCGCGCCCGGACCCGGCTTCGAGGGCTCATATCGCGAACCAGCCGTGCCCGCCGTACCAGTGGCGGCCTGCTCGCAGATGGTCGCCGACGGCGCGCTCCACGCCCGTTCGGCGCGGCAGGGCGTCCCTCGCCAGCTCTGGATCGCCGAACACGAACGCGACCGGAGCGCCGTCGTCGGCTTCCTTCTCCTCGTACGCGGTCCGGAAGCGGTCCTGGAAGCGGACGATGTTGGAGTCCTTCGGCAGATACTCGGCGAGCTGGGGGTCGAGCAGCCAGGAGTGACAGGTGGCCACGCGGTAGGGCTCTTCGGGGAAGTGGCGGGCGAAGAACTCCCGGGCTCTCGCGAGGGACCGGTCGCACGCCTCGGGCGTGATCGGCCCGAGGAAGTCCGGGATATGCACATTCAGGGCGAGGTCGCCCGGCCCGAACGGCAGCCCGGCCGCCCGCACGGCCTCACCGGTACGGCCGCCGAGCCGGGAACGCTGGAACTGCAGCCGCCCCAACTGGTAGATCTCGCCCCGGAAGTGCAGCCCGATCCAGCCAGGTATCAACAGCCCGCCCGTGCCGCGCCGCCGTCGGTGAACGGCGACATTGCGCCCGAGGTCGGCGAGCGTACGGCGGGAGACGTCGTCCGGGACGGACTGTTCCCGGTGGTAGGCCCGTACGTACGGGAGCGCGGCGACGAAGACGTACACCGGGAGCCAGCGGCCGACCGCCCCGGACTTCTCGGGCAGCCGCGGCAGTTCCCCGCCACCGCCGATCTTTCCCATGTCCTGGACCAGCTCCCGCACGCCCGCCTTCAGGAGCCGGCGCAGCCCGGGGTCCGACATCATCCGGTCCCGCAGGGCGAGGAGTTCATTGATGTCCTCGTGCGGTACTGCCAGATCCACCAGTGCCTCGGCCAGGCCGTCCGCGTCCGGCAGCTCCACCAGCACGTTCGGCACCGGTGGCCCCTCCCCGGACTTCCGCGGATCCTGGCCCGGCGGACTGCCGTGCTCTGCCATGGGCTGCTTGTCCACTTCTCAGCTCCTCGACGTCGGACTCGGAGACGGGACCGGATGGAAAAGGGACCGGGTACGGACCGAACACTGACCTGATACTGGTGCATCCTGGAGTAGGAGATGCGAATGTCATGCGCACTGGGAGTGAACCGACAACTGCACGCAGTCCCCTGCGGTTGCGCTTCTGGCTGACTGTATGGGGCCTGATCTGGGCCGCTGCGGGCACAGCGGCCTTCACGCTGGCCGGACGCCCTGGCTGGGCGGCGGCGTGCGGAGCGCTGCTGCTGATCGTCACGGTCGATCTCGCCATGGTTCTGCGCCATATCCACCAGGGTCCGCACTACCAGCCGGGTCGCGACATACCGCCGTACGAACCGGACCACGGCGGCCGTCGGCCCAGACCCGGTCAGTAGATGTGGACGTTGGCCCCGAACAGCCCGAGCCCAGTGGATGCGGCCTGCCGCCAGGCTCGCAAGGGCCCGTCCAGGACGAGCTCCTCGCCCTCGTGGTGGTCGAGCCAGACCTGGTCCTCGGCCGCGACCCGCTCCTGCGGGGTGAAGGTGAGGGCTTCCTCGACCGCCGGCAGCGTCCGCCGGACCTCGTCCGAGGTCAGCAGGAAGTCCCCGCACCACCCCGGCAGCTGCGCGGCCCGCCGGGGACCTATCGCATGGAACAGCGCGCTGAGGGCGTAGTCCTTGGTGAAGACGGCGATGTACGGAGGCACTGCCTCGGCGAACGCCTCCCATATGTCGTAGAGGTGGAATCCGCAGTCGTCGCAGCAGTGCAGTTCGTTCAGGGGGATCTCCGACGTCAGCCGCAGGAAGGTATTGACGGCCTCGCCCCGCTCGCTCCCCAACGGCAGGTCGCGCCAACTCCGGTGATCGGGCAGCGGATCGGCGCACCATGCCTGCCAGGCCCGCTGCGCCTGTGGCGACTCCCGGTGCCGCTCGATCAGCGGCTGGACCCGCGGCATCAGGCTCGCGATGACGTCGTCCTCGTGCGCGGTGATCGACCACGCGGAAGTGATCCCCATGGCAGTGCCCTTCCCCCGTCTCCACCGTGGATCTACGACGTTACGGGGTGGGTCTGACAACGGAGCGAAACAGCCTTCCCCAGGCCTCCGTCGGGCCTTCGCCGGGCCTCCATCAGGCTTCCGCCGGGCTTCCTCACGCCTCCGCGTCGAAGCGCGCAGCCTTCAGATACTCCGGCTTCGGGTCCAGCGCCGCCGCCAGGCGGAAGTGACGCTTCGCCTGCTCCGGGCGGCCGGCCCGCTCGAAGGTGCGGGCAAGTGCGAAGTGCGCGAAGGCATTGTCCGGCTCGCGCTCCAGGACCAGCTCGAACTCGAGCTCGGCCGGACGCAGTTGGGCTGCGGCGAAGAAGGCGCGAGCCCTCAGCAGCCGCGCCGCGGTGTTCTCCGGGTGGGCCGCGATCACCGAGTCCAGCAGCTTCACGGCCCCGCGCGGATCCCTCGCGGCCAGCAGATGCTCGGCCGCGCGGTAGTCGATGACGTGCGTATCCGGGTTGCTCTTGGGCACGGTCGCATCCTTCCCTCAGTTGGACGGTTCCAACACCGGGTCGGGCAGCCATATTCCGAACAGAAGACAAACCAACAGCTCAGCCGGGCGGCCGGACAGCCGAATCGAGTGCAAGCTGCTCCCCGAAGCCGGCAAGACACCCAGCGGCACGAGCGGGCCCCACGATCGACGGATGTCTAACGGGAGCCGGACTCCGCGGCTGCCCGCCGGGTCAGCTCCGCCCAGACCTTCCGCACCTGCGGCTCCAGCTGTTCCAGCGGCCCGTCGTTGTCGATGACCAGATCCGCGATGGCCCGCCGCTGCTCCCGCGTGGCCTGCGCGGCCATCCGCGCACGCGCCTCGGACTCGGCCATCCCGCGCAGCCGTACCAGCCGGTCCAGCTGGGTCTCGGGCGACGCGTCCACCACGATCACCAGGTCGTACAGCGGCGCCAGATTGTTCTCGGTGAGCAGCGGTACGTCATGGATCACGACCGCGTCCGGCCCCGCTGTGCCCTCCAGCTCCATCGAGCGCGCTCCGACCAGCGGATGGACGATCGCGTTCAGCGCCGCCAGACGGTCGGGGTCGGAGAAGACGATCGAGCCGAGCCTCGGCCGGTCCAGGGTGCCGTCGGCAGCCAGGATCTCGGGGCCGAAGGCTTCGACGACGGCAGCGAGCCCGGGCGTTCCGGGCTCGACGACCTCGCGAGCGATCTTGTCGGCGTCGATCAGCACCGCTCCGTACGAGACGAGCAGACGGGAGACTTCGCTCTTGCCGGCTCCGATTCCGCCGGTCAGGCCCACCTTCAGCATGAGCCGCAGCCTACGCGAGCGCTCTACGCGTCGCCCTCCCGCTCCGCGAGGAAGCGTTCGAATTCGAGGCCGATCTCGTCGGCGGACGGCAGGTCCACCGGCTCGGCGACCAGACTGCCCCTGGTCTCGGCACCCGCCACGGCGTCGTACTGATGCTCAAGTCCCTGCACCAGCGCCACCAACTCCTCGTCGCCCTCACCGATCTGCCGCTCTATCTCGGTCTGGGTGCGATGCGCCTCGGTGCGCAGCGAATGGGCAACGCCCGGCAGAACCAGGCCCGTCGCGGCCGTGATCGCCTCCAGGGCGGTCAGCGCGGCGTCCGGGTACGAAGAGCGGGCGACATAGTGCGGCACATGCGCGGCAACGCCCAGAACGTCGTGTCCGGACTCCATCAGGCGGTACTCGATCAGCGACTCCGCGCTGCCCGGCACCTGCGCCTCGTCGAAGGGGCTGCGGTGGCCCGGCATGAGGTCCGTGCGGTTGCCGTGCGGGGTGAGCCCGACGGGGCGGGTGTGCGGGACGCCCATCGGGATGCCGTGAAAGTTGACCGAGAGGCGCACTCCGAGCCGCTCGACGATCTGCGCGACGGCGCCGGCGAAGCGCTCCCACTCCACATCCGGCTCGGGTCCCGACAACAGCAGGAACGGCGCGCCTGTGGCGTCCTGGACGAGCCGGACGTCGAGTGTCGGGGTCTCGTAGCCGCTCCAGCGGTCGCGCCGGAAGGTCAGCAGCGGGCGCCGGGCCCGGTAGTCCACGAGCCTGTCGTGGTCGAAGCGGGCCACGACCTGGTGGGGAAGCGTGTCGAGGAGGTTGTCGACGATCTGCTCGCCGGTCTCACCCGCGTCGATGTATCCGTCGAAGTGGTACAGCATGACCAGGCCGCCCGAGTCCTGCGCGAGCGCCATGTCGACGACCGCGAGGCCCTTCGGCTCCCATTCGTACAAATCCTGCGGATCAAGCACGGTTACCGCTCCTCCTCGTGTTCGTAGAGAAGAACGCGCGGTGACGTACGGGCATTCCCGCCTCACACGATGAACACCTCTGAGGGGAAGCCCAGTTCACGGCAGCGGGTTCACACCGAACTGATCCAGATCTTGACATGACCATAGCCCGCCCCTACGGTCACGGGCAGTCAGAGTTCACAAACTCGCCCGTCGTTCATATACAAGAACAGGAAGGCGCCCCACATACGTACCCGAAAACTGCTCCCCGCCTTACTGTCCTCCGCGCTCGCGACCGGCGGCCTGTCCTTGCCGGCTGTCCCGGCACAAGCCGCCACAGTCATCGATGTGACCACCGCCGCCCAGCTGAAGTCCGCGCTGTCCGCCGCCCGCCCGGGCGACACGATCCAGCTCGCCGACGGCCGGCCTGGACATGGAGGGCGTCCCTTTCCGCACGTCCAGCCGCAACGGCGTGATCAGGAACTCGCGGATCTACGACACCGGCAACAACGGCAGCGGCATGGGCGAGGGCGTCTACGTCGGCTCCGCGAGCACGCTCTCCGACAAGAGCGACAACATACAGATCCTCGGCAACACCATCGGCCCGGACGTCGGCGGCGAGGCCGTCGACATCAAGGAAAGGCACCACCGGGGCGAAGATCACCCGCAATTCCTTCGACGGCCGCGGCCTGACCGGCGCCAACTTCGACGACTCCTGGATCGATGTGAAGGGCAACCAGGTCCTCGTCGAGAACAACACCGGCAAGAACACCACCAACAACGGCTACGAGACCCACAGCCAGCAGAGCGGCTGGGGCTGCGGCACCGTCTTCCGCGGCAACACATCCGATCCGCGCGGGGCCACCGGCTCCAAACAGCTCGCCATCAATGTCACCAACCACAGCTCGAGCTGCCCGACGACCGTCTATGCGAGCAACACCGTCACCGGCGGCAAGGGCCTGACCAACATCCCGGTCACGCCGTAGCCAGAAATACGGCGGAATGAAGGCAATGAAGGTGCGGAATGACGTAAGGCCCGCTCCCCAGGGGGAGCGGGCCTTACTTTCAGCTAGTCACCAGCTGGGGCAGAGCGTCAGCTCTGGCCGCCGGCCAGCTTCTCGCGCAGGGCAGCCAGGGCCTCGTCCGACGCCAGGGCGCCGGAGTTGTCGTCCGACTCCGAGGAGTACGAACCGCCCGAGACACCCGCCGGGGCACCGCCGGCCGGGGCAGCAGCGCCCTCGGCGGCAGCGGCCTCGTCGGCCTCGCGGGACTTGATGACCTGGGCCTGGTGCTGCTCGAAGCGCTGCTGCGCCTCGGCGTACTGGGTCTCCCACGCCTCGCGCTGGGTCTCGAAGCCCGCCAGCCAGTCGTTGGTCTCCGGGTCGAAGCCCTCGGGGTAGATGTAGTTCCCCTGGTCGTCGTACGACGCGGCCATGCCGTACAGCGTCGGGTCGAACTCGACCGAGGCCGGGTCGGCACCGAAGGACTCGTTGGCCTGCTTCAGCGAGAGGCTGATGCGACGACGCTCGAGGTCGATGTCGATGACCTTGACGAAGATCTCGTCGTTGACCTGGACGACCTGCTCCGGGATCTCCACGTGGCGCTCGGCCAGCTCGGAGATGTGGACCAGGCCCTCGATGCCCTCGTCGACGCGGACGAACGCACCGAACGGAACGAGCTTGGTGACCTTACCCGGGACGACCTGACCGATCTGGTGGGTCCGGGCGAACTGCTGCCACGGGTCTTCCTGCGTCGCCTTGAGCGACAGGGAGACGCGCTCGCGGTCCATGTCGACGTCGAGAACCTCGACGGTGACTTCCTGGCCGACCTCGACAACCTCGGAGGGGTGGTCGATGTGCTTCCAGGAGAGCTCGGAGACGTGGACGAGACCGTCGACGCCACCCAGGTCCACGAAGGCACCGAAGTTGACGATCGAGGAGACGACGCCGGAGCGGACCTGACCCTTCTGCAGGGTGGTGAGGAACGTCTGGCGAACCTCGGACTGGGTCTGCTCGAGCCAGGCGCGGCGGGACAGGACCACGTTGTTGCGGTTCTTGTCCAGCTCGATGATCTTCGCCTCGAGCTCCTTGCCCACGTAGGGCTGGAGGTCGCGGACGCGGCGCATCTCGACGAGGGAAGCCGGCAGGAAGCCACGGAGGCCGATGTCGAGGATGAGACCACCCTTGACGACCTCGATGACGGTACCGGTGACGATGCCGTCCTCTTCCTTGATCTTCTCGATGGTGCCCCAGGCACGCTCGTACTGAGCGCGCTTCTTCGAGAGGATCAGGCGGCCTTCCTTGTCCTCCTTCTGGAGAACCAGGGCCTCGATCTCGTCGCCGACCTTGACGACCTCGTTCGGGTCGACGTCGTGCTTGATCGAGAGCTCGCGGCTCGGGATGACGCCTTCGGTCTTGTAACCGATGTCGAGCAGGACCTCGTCCCGGTCGACCTTCACGATGACGCCGTCGACGATGTCGCCGTCGTTGAAGTACTTGATCGTCTCGTCGATCGCGGCGAGGAAGGCTTCCTCGTTACCGATGTCGTTGACCGCTACCTGCGGAGTGGTGGCGGTGGTCTCGGTGCTGCTCGTCATGTGGGTAAGGGCTCCGGTACGGACGGTGAGTCGTAGGTACTGCTACGCCGAGAGCCCGTATCGCAGCTGCAGAAGCCGGACAGCCTGGGAAGCGCCGACCCAAGAAACCTGGGCGGCGCCTCGTGAACCGAGGGGACATGCATACAGATGCGAGCGCGGCCTGCTCTGTCTGAGGCGCGCAGGCCCGCAGCGCAACTTGTAGCATACGGGGGCAGCCGGGCACGGTCAATGCGCGAAGGCGCACACCCGGGGCGGAACGCCCCATACCCGGCACAACTAATGTTTGCCGAGGCCACCGTGGCCGCCATTGGTCGCGCTGAACGCAAACTACAACGACGGTGACGATGTTCCAAGATTTTGAGCCGGAAGCCACCCGCCGTAACGCCGGGGACTCGGAGAGCAGCCGCGCCAGCCGCGGCTGGTGGGACCGGAACGCCGACGAGTACCAGACCGAACACGGAGCGTTCCTGGGGGACGACCGTTTCGTGTGGGGGCCGGAGGGTCTCGACGAGGCGGAGGCCGGTCTGCTGGGGCCCGCAGGGTCGCTGAAGGGACTCTCCGTTCTCGAGATCGGCGCGGGCGCGGCGCAGTGCTCACGCTGGCTGGCCGCACAGGGCGCGCGCCCGGTGGCCCTGGACCTCTCCCACCGGCAGCTCCAGCACGCGCTTCGGATCGGCGACAGTGCCGGCCACGTACCGCTGGTGGAAGCGGACGCGGGGGCGCTGCCGTTCCGGGACGGCTCCTTCGACCTGGCGTGCTCGGCCTACGGCGCGGTTCCGTTCGTGGCCGAGCCGGTGAAGGTCTTCCAGGAGGTACGGCGTGTACTGCGGCCGGGCGGGCGGTGGGTCTTCTCGGTGACGCACCCGATTCGCTGGGCCTTCCCCGACGAGCCGGGGCCCGAGGGGCTCTCGGTGGCCGCTTCGTACTTCGACCGCACTCCGTACGTCGAACAGGACGAGCGGGGGCGCGCGGTATACGTCGAGCACCACAGGACGCTCGGCGACCGGATCCGGGACGTGGTGGCGGGAGGCTTCCGGCTGGTGGACCTGGTCGAGCCGGAGTGGCCGGCCTGGAACAGCCAGGAGTGGGGTGGCTGGTCCCCGCTGCGCGGACATCTGATCCCGGGGACTGCAATCTTCGTCTGCGAGCGCGACTGAGGTCATCGGCCGAGCCTGTGGAACGAACTCTGGCAATGAGCTTGTGGAACGAGCTCGCGGAATGAGCTTGTGCACCGAGCTCGCGGAATGAGCTTGTGCACCGGGCTTGCGTCAGGGCCTGCGCCAGGACCATCTGAATCAGCTCCCCCGGCATCTTGCGAGACTGGGGCGGTGATCCGCGAAGACGTCCTCGCCGGCCTGCCCGTACAGAGCGCCGTGCCCGCGCTCAGGCATGCGCTCGACACGCACGGCTGCGCGGTGCTGTGCGCGCCGCCCGGGACCGGCAAGACCACGCTCGTACCGCTGGTGCTGTCCGGGCTGGTGGGTGGCGGTCCTGTGCGGCGTGTGGTGGTCGCCGAGCCGCGGCGGATCGCGGCGCGGGCCGCGGCGCGGCGGATGGCGTGGCTGCTCGGCGAGCAGGTCGGCGGGAAGGTCGGTTTCACCGTGCGCGGGGAGCGGGTGGTGGGGCGCGGGACGGTGGTGGAGGTCGTGACCACCGGCGTGCTGCTGCAGCGGCTGCAGCGCGACCAGGAACTGGCCGGGGTCGATGCGGTGATCCTCGACGAGTGCCACGAGCGGCATCTGGACGCGGACACGGTGGCCGCGTTCCTGCTGGACGTACGGGCCGCGTTGCGGCCGGAGCTGCGGCTGGTCGCGGCCTCGGCGACCACGGACGCACAGGGCTGGGCGCGGCTGCTCGGCGATGCGCCGGTGGTGGAGGCGGCCGGGGTCGCGCATCCGGTGGAGGTGGTCTGGGCGCCGCCGGCGCGGCCCGTACGGCCGCCGCACGGGATGCGGGTCGATCCGGCGCTGCTGACCCATGTGGCCTCGGTGGTGCGGCGGGCGCTGGCCGAACGCGCGGGCGATGTGCTGTGCTTTCTGCCCGGAGTGGGTGAAATCGGCCGGGTCGCGAGCCAGTTGGCGGATGTGGGCGCGGAGGTGCTCCAGGTCCACGGGCGGGCGCCGGCCGCGGTGCAGGACGCGGTACTCGCGGGCTCTTCAGGGGTACGGAGGGTGGTGCTGGCCACCTCGGTCGCGGAATCGAGCCTGACGGTGCCGGGCGTGCGGGTCGTCGTGGACGCGGGTCTGGCGCGCGAGCCGCGTACCGATCACGCGCGGGGCCTGAGCGCGCTGACCACGGTGCGGACCTCGCAGGCGGCGGCGCGGCAGCGGGCGGGGCGGGCCGGCCGCGAGGCGCCGGGCACGGTGTACCGCTGTTGGACCGAGGCGGAGGACGCCCGGCTGACGCGGTTCCCGTCGCCCGAGATCAAGGTCGCCGACCTGGCTGCGTTCGCGCTGCAGGCGGCGTGCTGGGGCGATCCGACGGCCTCCGGCCTGGCGCTGCTCGACCCGCCTCCGGCCGGTGCGCTGGCCGCGGCGCGTTCGGTTCTTGCCGTGGTCGGCGCGGTGGACACGGCAGGCCGGGCGACCGAACGGGGCGTACGGATGGCCCGCCTTGGCCTGCATCCGCGGCTGGCGCGGGCGCTGCTGGACGGCGCACAAGAGGTGGGCACGCGCCGGGCCGCGGAGGTGGTCGCACTGCTCAGCGAGGAGCCACCGCGGGAGTACGGCGACGACCTGGCCACGGCCTGGCGCACGGCGCGCCGTGGCGGCGACGCGTATGCGGGGCGCTGGAGGGCGGAGGCGGGGCGGCTGGAGTCGTCGCTGTCCGTTCGCCACCCCGCGTCGTCCCGCAACCGGGGCTCCGCCCCGCACCCCGCGCCGCAATCCCCGGCGGGGCCTGGTTCCGACGACGCCGTCGCCGGGCTCGTCGCGGCGCTCGCGTTTCCCGAGCGGGTGGCCCGGGCCCGGGGCGAAGGGGCGTTCCTGATGGCCTCCGGGACCGGGGGCGAGCTCGTCGCCGGGTCGCGGCTGCGCAGCGCGCCCTGGCTCGCCGTCGCTGTCGCGGACCGGCCCGCGCATGCCGCCTCGGCGCGGGTACGGCTCGCCGCCGTCATCGACGAGGACACGGCGCGTACGGCCGCATCGCATCTGCTCGTCGCAGGCGAGGAGGTCCACTGGGAGAACGGCGATGTCGTCGCCCGCGAGGTGGAGCGGCTCGGGGCCGTCGAGCTCTCCGCGCGCGCACTGAAGGACCCGGACCCCGCTCTCGTACGCGAAGCCCTGCTCGAGGGGCTACGGCGCGAGGGGCTCCGGCTGCTGCGCTGGACGCGGGAGGCGGAGGGGCTGCGCGAGCGGCTCGCCTTTCTGCACCGGGAGCTGGACGCGCCCTGGCCGGATGTGTCGGACGCCGCGCTGCTGGACCGCACCGATGAGTGGCTGGAGCCGGAGCTGTCCAGGGCCCGGCGGCGGGCCGATCTCGGACGTATCCAGGCCGGCCAGTCGCTGCAGCGACTGCTGCCCTGGGCGAGCGGCGACGCGGCCCGGCTCGACGAGCTGGCGCCGGAGCGGATCGAGGTGCCGAGCGGCTCCCGGATCCGGGTGGAGTACGGCGGGGCCCAGCCGGTCCTGGCCGTGAAGCTCCAGGAGCTGTTCGGGCTGCGCGAGACGCCCACGGTCTCGGGCGTGCCGGTGCTGGTGCATCTACTCTCCCCCGCCGGGCGGCCGGCGGCGGTCACCGCGGACCTGGCGTCCTTCTGGAAGGACGGATACCGGTCCGTACGGGCGGAGTTGCGCGGTCGCTATCCCAAGCATCCCTGGCCCGAGGACCCGTCGACGGCCGAGCCGACCCGGCACACCAAGGCGCGGCTCAGCAGGGAAGCCGGAAGCTGACCCGGAAGCCGACCCGGAGCTGACCCGGAGCTGACCCGGAGCTCAGTCGGAGCTGTTCCGAAGAGCATTCCTGAGCTGATTCGGATGCCGGCGGGTCGGGGCGCAGTGGGCCGTCAGGCAGGGACCGGCTCCGGCTCGCGCTCCACGGCCGGGGCCTGCGGCCGGCGCCCGCGGGCCTCGAGGACCAGCGCGAGTGCCAGCAGTCCACCGCTCAGGACCAGGAAGCCCCATGGCAGGTACGAGGTCATCAGCAGCACCAACTGCCGCTGGGACTTGACCAGTTCGACGGTGGAGTCCACATAGTCCGGGCGCATCTTCACATGCCCGGCGAATGCGGTGACCTTGTCCCGGCCGCCCAGCAGCGTGCCGCCGCGCAGCTCCTCACGGTGGATCTCCTCGCCGTTCACGGGACCGCCGGTGACCGGGTCGACCCAGAACATCCGCTTGGTGGTATACCAGCGGGTGGTGCCGGTCTGCTTCTCCAGCGTGGTCGCGTCGATGCCGGGGATCGGCATCTTCTTCGGGTACGGCACCTTGGTCCACGGGATGGTCTGCTCGAAGTAGTAGACGTCGAGCCCGCGGAACTTCTGCGTCCCTTTGTAATGAATGGGCGCGGACGTACGCGCCTGGGCGTCGAAATACTGGTAGTCCCGCTTCTCGGCGAGGAACGGCCACTTGAACTCGATGCCCTCGCGCCGCACCGCGTCGCCGTCGACCATTTCGCCGGTGGCGTGCACGGGCGCCTGGCTGTGCGCGTCGAAGATGTAGCGCTCGGGGATCTGGGAGACCATCTTGCCGTCGGGGCCCTGGACGTAGGAGAGCGAGTCCCAGACGACGACGTCACGGCCGGCGCTGCGCTCGATCTTCTCGGACTCCTCCACATTGCCCTTGAGGGTCTGCACGATGGTGACCTTCTCGACCTGCTTCGCCTGCAGGGAGCCGTAGTCGAGCAGGGTCGCGGGCTTCGCCTCCAGCACCATCTCCTGGTACTGGCTGGGCGGAATCTTCACCAGCCTCGGGAAGGCGTACCAGCGCAGCAGCGGTGAGAGCGTGGCGAAGAAGACGGCGAAGGCGAGGAGTACGAGGCCGGCTCTGCGGCGCATGGTCCGGCCCTCCTACTTCTTGGGGCCGGGGACGGTGGTCAGCAGCGGCTCGGGCGAGGTCTCGCCGGGAGGTGCGCCGATCGCCGTGATGGTGAGGACGAGGGCGAAGGCGGCGGCCAGTCCGATGGCGGCTGCGACGAGGGCGCGCATGCTCGGCCTCCCGGGGAACTCGGATCCATTCCGGATCTGATAGAGCGTCAGGGCGGGGGCACCGTAGCAATCCAGCCGCGAGATGAGAACACGTTGCACCACCGACACATGGCACCGCCCCCCTGCCCTGTGGCGGCAGAGGGGCGGTGCGGAAGTGCTGAATGGCTGGTCGGACGGCCGGTCGGGCCCTCGGGTCAGGCAGCCGGTGCGGCGACCTTGAGCTCGATGGTCACGGTCGCGCCGCCGGCGGTGGTGAGGCGGAGCAGGAAGGTGCCCGTCGCGTCGTCCGCGTAGATCTTCGGGAGCTTCAGGACTCCGTTGGCGTCGGTCTTCAGCTCGGTGAGCGTGCGGACCGTCTTGCCGTCGGCGTCCTTGAAGTACGGACCCTTGTCGTTGACCACCGGCTTGTCCGCCGGGTTGTCCGCCGGGTTGTCCGCGGCAGTGATCATAGTGGCGGTCACCGCCACACCCGAGGCGATGGCGCCCTTGTAGGTGGCCTTGACCTCGACGGCGTCTGCGAACTCGGTTCCGGGGGCTGCGGTCAGAACCTTGTCGTCGGTCCTGGCGATCGCGTCCGCGGCCCGCGCGGTGACGGTCGCGGTGAAGTCGACGACGGGCACCCGCGGGCCCACCACCTTGGCCCGGACCGTGAACGTGCCGGTCTTCTCACCTGCCTGGAGGGTCGGCGCCGCGACCGTTCCGTCCGCGCCGGTGTGGAGGACGACGCTCTTCTTCCCGCCGGCGAAAACGGCATCCGTGTCGCCGACGATCTCGAAGCCCACGGCCTGCAGCGGGACGGTCCGGCCTGCGGCGTTCTTCACCCGCACCGTGGGCCGCGCCGTGAACTCGTGGCCGGCCATGGCGGCCAGCTCGGCGGTGCCCGCGTCCTCGAGACGGGTGACGGGCGACGGGCTCGGCGGCGGCGTCGGCTTCGGCGTGGGGGGCGGGGTCGGGCTCGGGCTGGGCTTTCCGCCCGTGCCGCCACCCGGCTTCGACGGTGAGGGAGCCGGGGTCGGGCGGGTGCTGCCGGGAGTGGACGGAGTCGGCGTGGGGGTCGGAATGGGGCCCGAGCTGTCGGGAAGGTCGCCGACCGGCAGCACACCGGTGCCGTCCGGAACCCCGTGGGTGCCGCGCTTGTAGAAATCGAACCAGGACAGGACCGTACTCAGATATTCCTGCGAGTGGTTGTAGCCGAGGATCGCGCGGTCGAGGTCGGCCTTGAGCGCCAGGTCGCGGCCGTCGGCGCAGAGATAGCGTCCCGCGGCGAGCGCGGCGTCGTAGATGTTGTTGGGGTCCCTGCGTCCGTCACTGTTGGCATCCTCGCCCCACTTTTCCCAGGTGGAGGGGATGAACTGCATCGGGCCGACCGCGCGGTCGTGCGTCGCGTCGCCGTCGTAGGCGCCTTTGTCGGTGTCCGAGATGTTCGCGAAGCCGACGCCGTTGAGGACCGGCCCGAGGATCGGGGAGAACGTGGTGCCGTTGGCGTCGACCTTGCCGCCGCGCGCCTGTCCCGACTCCACCTTGCCGATCGCGGCGAGCAGCTGCCACGGGACGTGGCAGCCGGGGTCCGAGCCCGCGATGGTCTGCTCGGCCTGCTTGTACGCCGCGAGTACGGTGGCCGGAATGCCCGCTTCGGCTGTACCTGTCGCGGGCAGATCGATCGAAGTGGCCGGTTTGTCAGGTGTGTTCAGCGGCGGAAGGTCGGTGTAGTACGGGGAGTTGCCGGTGACCGGAGTGCCGGGGGGCGGGGTCGCATCGGACGCTTCCCGACTGCCGCCCGCGGTGGCGTGCGTGGCGCCGGGCGCCCCGGAGGCGGAGAGCGCGGCCACGGCAACCGCGGCAACCGCGGTCGTCGTCGCTCCCTTGCGCAGTCGGCGGCCGAATTGCGCTGCCATACGTCTTTTCCTCCCCGTCGGCGACTGTTCGCGCTCCCCAGCGCGCACTCACGTGACCCTACGACACCTACGGGCCCCGGAACACCGGACCTTGACCGTTTTTCACCCTTCCGCTACCTCCCGGTCGCCCGGGATTCCCGGTCAGCAACTTCACGCATACTGGGCGCCATTGATCGACGACGGTCCAGGGGGACACCATGCCGTTCACGCTGAGCCATGCCGCGGCGGTGTTGCCGGGCATCAGGAGAGACGGGACCGCGCGCGGACCGCTCGTCGCGTCCGCGCTCGTCACCGGCTCGTTCGCCCCCGACATGACCTACTTTGCGGACACCGCGATCCCGGGCGCCATGGAGTTCGGCGAAGTGACGCACTCGGTGGCCGGAATCCTCACGGTGGACGCGCTGATCGCCGCGGCGCTGGCGGGGCTGTGGCTTCTGCTGCGCGAGCCGCTGCTTGCCCTGGTGCCGTACGCGTGGCGCGGCAGGGCCCACGCCTTCGTCCGGGGAGAGGACTGGCGTGGGCGTGGACTCCCGGCGCTCGCGGCCCTGTTCTATGTCTCGGCGGTCCTCGGATCGACCACCCATGTGGTGTGGGACAGCTTCACGCATCTGGACCGCTGGGGCATGAAGGTCTTCCCGTTGCTCGGCGAGATCGTCGCCGGCTTCCCGATGTATCTCTACTTCCAGTACGGCGGCTCCGCGCTCGCCCTGCTTGCCCTCGGCTGGTTCACCGGGTCCGCCCTGCGCCGGCAGTCCCGCTCGGAGGCGCCCGCCTCCCTCCCCGTACTGCACGGGCGGGAGCGATGGTGGGCCTGGGCGCTGCTGGCGGGGTGCGTGGCGGCCGGGGTCGTGCACCGGTGCCTGCGCTTTTACGCGTACTGGGGGGAGATCCGCACGCCGCTCGACATCATCCCGACGGCGTGCTTCGGGGCGGGCGCAGGGCTCGCCCTGGGGCTGGTGCTGTACGCCGTGGGGGTACGGCTGCGGCACCGCTCGCGCACGGACACCCCCGGTTCCGTGCTGCCGCCGGTGCGTTCCGGCAGGGGATCAGGCTGATCCCGCGCCGGAACGCACACGGTCGGGGTCAGTGCGCGGCGGACTCCCAGTCGGGGCCGACGCCGACCGAGACATCCAGCGGTGCGCGCAGGGACACGGCCGAGGACATCTCCCGGCGGACCAGCTCTTCCACCCGGTCGCGCTCGCCCGGCGAGACCTCCAGGACGATTTCGTCGTGGACCTGGAGCAGCAGCCGGGAGGAGAGCTTCGCCTCGCTCAGCGCCCGGTCCACGTTCAGCATCGCGATCTTGACGATGTCCGCGGCCGTGCCCTGGATCGGGGCATTGAGCGCCATACGCTCGGCGGCCTCGCGGCGCTGGCGGTTGTCGCTGTTGAGATCCGGGAGATAGCGGCGCCGGCCGAGCATCGTCTCCGTGTATCCCGTGGCGCGTGCCTCGTCGACGACGCGGCGCAGATAGTCGCGGACTCCGCCGAACCGCTCGAAGTAGGTGTCCATCAGGCCGCGCGCCTCGGCCGCCTCGATGTTCAGCTGCTGGGAGAGGCCGAACGCCGAGAGGCCGTACGCCAGTCCGTAGGACATGGCCTTGATCTTGCGGCGCATCTCCGCGTCGACCGCGGACCGCTCCACGGCGAACACCTGGGAGGCGACGGTGGTGTGCAGATCCTCACCGGAGGCGAACGCCTCCAGCAGGCCTTCGTCCTCCGACAGATGCGCCATCACGCGCAGCTCGATCTGGCTGTAGTCGGCGGTCATCAGCGACTCGAAGCCCTCGCCGACGACAAAGCCGTGGCGGATGGCGCGGCCCTCGTCCGTACGCACCGGCACATTCTGCAGATTCGGGTCGGTGGAGGAGAGCCGGCCGGTCGCGGCCACGATCTGGCTGAAGCTGGTGTGGATACGGCCGTCGGCCGCGATCGTCTTGATCAGGCCCTCGACGGTGGAACGCAGCCGGGCCTGTTCACGGTGGCGCAGCATGATGACCGGCAGCTCGTGCTCGGTCTGGCCGGCCAGCCAGGCCAGCGCGTCCGCGTCGGTGGTGTAACCGGTCTTGGTCTTCTTGGTCTTGGGGAGATTCAGCTCACCGAAGAAGACCTCCTGCAGCTGCTTGGGCGAGCCGAGGTTGAACTCGTGCCCGACGGCGGCGTGCGCCTCCTTCACGGCCTGCTGCACGGCACCCGCGAACTGCTGCTCCATGGCCTCCAGATGGGAGCGGTCGGCGGCGATGCCGTGCCGCTCCATGCGGGCCAGCAGCTCGGAAGTGGGCAGCTCGACGTCGTGCAGCAGGTCGGCCGCACCGACCTCGATCAGCCGCGCGGTGAACGCCTCACCGAGGTCGAGGACCGCGCGGGCCTGCGCCATCAGGGCGTCGGCCTCGGCCTGTTCGTCCGAGCCGAAGGCGAGCTGGCCGTCGGCGGCGGCCGGGGCGAGCTCACGGCCCAGATACTCGACGGCGAGCGCGTCCAGCGCGAAGGAGCGGCGGCCGGGCTTGACCAGATAGGCGGCGAGCGCGGTGTCCATGGTGACGCCGTCGACGCTCCAGCCGTGCTCGGGGAAGACCCGCATCGCGCCCTTGGCGTTGTGCATGACCTTCGGCCGGCCGGCATCCGCGATCCAGTCGGCGAAGGCCCGCTCGTCGGCCTCGTTCAGCTGGGTGGTGTCGAACCAGGCGGCAGGTCCCGCGGCCGTGGCGAGCGCGATCTCGGCGACGCTGCCGGTGCCCAGCCCCCAGGTGTCGACGGTGGCCACGCCGAGCGGCTGCCTGCCGTGCTGCTCGAGCCAGGGGGCGAGCTCGCCGGTGGAGAGCGCCGTGCCGTCCAGCTCGACGGCGGCGGCGGGGGCCGGGGCCTCCTCTTCCTCGGCGCCCGGGTCGACCGCGAGGAGCCGCTCGCGCAGGCTCGGGTTCCGGATCTCCAGGACCTCCAGGAACCCCTTCAGCGCGGTCCTGTCGTACGGCGCGCGCTTGAGGTCGTCGACGGCCTTCGGCAGCTCCACGTCCCGCACCAGCTCGGTGAGGTGGCGGTTGAGCTTGACGGAGTCCAGGTGGTCGCGGAGGGCCTGTCCGACCTTGCCCTTGACCTCGTCGGCGCGCTCCATCAGCTCCGCGAACGAACCGAACTGGCTGATCCACTTCGTGGCGGTCTTCTCACCGACACCCGGGATGCCCGGCAGGTTGTCCGAGGGGTCGCCCCGCAGGGCGGCGAAGTCCGGGTACTGCTGAGGCGTGAGGCCGTACTTCTCCTCGACCTTCTCCGGGGTGAAGCGGGTCAGCTCGGAGACGCCCTTGGTGGGGTAGAGCACGGTGGTGTGCTCGCTGACCAGCTGGAAGGAGTCGCGGTCACCGGTGACGATCAGCACTTCGAAGCCGGCGGCCTCGGCCTGGGTGGCGAGGGTGGCGATGATGTCGTCCGCCTCGAAGCCGTCCACCGCGAAGCGCACGGCGTTCATGGTGTCCAGGAGCTCGCCGATCAGCTCGACCTGGCCCTTGAACTCGTCCGGGGTCTTGGAGCGGTTCGCCTTGTACTCGGGGAAGTCCTGCGAGCGCCACGTCTTGCGCGAGACGTCGAACGCCACCGCGAAATGCGTGGGCGACTCGTCGCGCAGCGTGTTCGCCAGCATCGACGCGAAGCCGTAGATGGCGTTGGTCGGCTGACCGGTCGCGGTCGTGAAATTCTCCGCGGGCAGCGCGAAGAACGCCCGGTACGCCAAGGAGTGCCCGTCCATGAGGAGCAGGCGCGGTCGGTTGTCTGGGGTCTTCTTCGATGCCGTCTCAGCCACGGCCACGATCCTGCCACGTACCACTGACATTCCCGACCGTGGCAGGATCGGGGCACACAGCACGCCGCAGGCTCGAAGGAGAGCGCGATGGCCAGCAAGCCTCCCATTGGTGACCCGGTCCAGGACGCGCCGCAGGTCGCGGCCCCGCATCAGGCGGCGGCCGGTCTTCCCGCCATCGGGCACACCCTGCGCATCGCCCAGCAGCAGATGGGAGTGCGCCGCACGGCGCAGACCCTGCTCAAGGTCAATCAGAAGGACGGCTTCGACTGTCCGGGCTGCGCCTGGCCCGAGGGCGACAAGCGGCACATGGCGGAGTTCTGCGAGAACGGCGCGAAGGCGGTCGCCGAGGAGGCGACGCTGCGCCGGGTCACGCCGGACTTCTTCGCCGCGCATCCCGTCGCGGACCTCGCCTCGCGCAGTGGGTACTGGCTGGGGCAGCAGGGCCGTATCACGCAGCCGATGTACCTGCCGGAAGGCGCCGACCAATACGAGGCGGTGACCTGGGAGCGAGCCTTCGCGATCATCGCGGAGGAGCTCACGGCGCTGGCATCGCCCGACGAGGCGCTCTTCTACACCTCGGGCCGCACCAGCAACGAAGCGGCGTTCCTGTTCCAGCTCTTCGCCCGCGAATTCGGCACCAACAATCTTCCCGACTGCTCGAACATGTGCCACGAGTCCTCCGGCTCGGCGCTCACCGAGACGATCGGCATCGGCAAGGGCAGCGTCTCGCTGGAGGACATCCACGAGGCGGACCTGATCATCGTCGCCGGGCAGAACCCCGGCACCAACCATCCCCGGATGCTCTCGGCCCTGGAGAAGGCCAAAGCGGCGGGCGCGAAGATCATTTCGGTGAATCCGCTGCCCGAGGCCGGCCTCGGGCGGTTCAAGAACCCGCAGACCCCGCGGGGCATGATCAAGGGCGTCGCGGTCAACGACCTCTTCCTGCAGATCCGCATCGGCGGCGACCAGGCACTCTTCCGGCTGCTGAACAAGCTCATCCTCGAGACGGACGGGGCCGTCGACGAGGCGTTCGTACGCGAACACACCCATGGCTACGAGGAGTTCGCGGCCGCGGCCCGTGCCGCCGACTGGGACGAGACCCTCGTCGCGACCGGCCTCGAACGCGCCGTGATCGAGCAGACGCTCGCGATGGTCCTGGCGTCGAAGCGCACCATCGTCTGCTGGGCGATGGGCCTGACCCAGCACAAGCACGCCGTGCCGACCATCCGTGAGGTGGTCAACTTCCTTCTGCTGCGCGGCAACATCGGCCGCCCGGGCGCCGGCGTCTGCCCCGTGCGCGGGCACTCCAATGTCCAGGGCGACCGCACCATGGGCATCTTCGAGCGGCCCGCCCCGGCCTTCCTGGACGCCCTGGAGAAGGAGTTCGGCTTCGCTCCGCCGCGTCACCACGGCTTCGACGTCGTACGGTCCATTCAGGCGCTGCGCGACGGGGAGGCGAAGGTCTTCTTCGCCATGGGCGGCAATTTCGTCGGCGCGACGCCGGACACCGAAGTGACCGAGGCCGCGATGCGCAAGGCCCGCCTCACGGTGCATGTATCGACGAAGCTGAACCGCTCGCACGCCGTCACCGGCACCAGGGCGCTGATCCTGCCCACCCTCGGCCGTACCGACAAGGACATACAGGCGGGGGGCAAACAGTTCGTGACCGTCGAGGACTCGATGGGCATGGTGCACGCCTCCCGCGGCAATCTCCCCCCGGCGAGCCCCCATCTGCTGTCCGAGCCGGCCATCGTGGCCCGGATGGCGCGTGCGGTGCTCGGCCCCGGCTCGGTCACGCCCTGGGAGGACTTCGAGAAGGACTACGGCTCCATCCGCGACCGCATCGCGCGCGTGGTGCCCGGCTTCGAGGACTTCAACGCCAGGATCGCCCGCCCCGGCGGCTTCACGCTCCCCCACGCACCGCGCGACGAGCGCCGCTTCCCCACGGCCACCGGCAAGGCCAATTTCACCGCCGCACCCGTTGAGTTTCCCGAGCTGCCCGCGGGTCGGCTGCTGCTGCAGACGCTGCGCTCGCACGACCAGTACAACACCACGATCTACGGCCTCGACGACCGCTACCGCGGCATCAAGGGCGGCCGCCGGGTCGTCATGGTGAACCCCGAGGACGCGCGGGAACTGGGCCTGGCGGACGGCTCGTACACCGATCTCGTCAGCGAGTGGAAGGACGGCGTCGAACGCCGTGCCCCCGGTTTCCGGGTGGTGCACTACCCCACCGCGCGTGGCTGCGCGGCCGCGTACTACCCGGAGACCAATGTGCTGGTGCCGCTGGACTCCACGGCGGACACCAGCAACACCCCGGCGAGCAAGTCCGTGGTGGTCCGGTTCGAGCGCGGGGCGTGAGGCACGACGGCTGAGGGACGGGGAACGACGACTGAAGAGCGGGGAATGAGGCATCCCGTCTAAGCGTTCGCTCAGGCATCTGATAAGACGGTGCACACAGCACGCAACGTACTGACGATCGGAGCCGGGCCCCATGGGCGAGCAGACCAATGTGAAATTCCCGCAAGAGGTCATCGACGAATACGCCGCGCTCGGGGTCGATCTGCCCGCGCTCTTCTCCGCCGGCCATCTGGGCGAGCGCATGGGCGTGCAGATCGTCGAGGCCTCGGCCGAGCGCGTCGTCGGGACGATGCCCGTCGAGGGCAACACCCAGCCCTACGGACTGCTGCACGGCGGCGCGTCCGCCGTGCTGGCCGAGACCCTCGGCTCGGTCGGCTCGATGCTGCACGGCGGGACCTCCAAGATCGCCGTCGGTGTGGACCTCAACTGCACCCACCACCGCGGCGTCCGCTCCGGCCTCGTCACCGGAGTCGCGACACCGGTGCATCGCGGCCGCTCCACCGCCACGTACGAGATCGTCATCACCGACGAGCAGGACAAGCGGGTCTGCACGGCCCGGCTGACCTGTCTGCTGCGCGACACCGGCGGGCCGGCCGGGGCCGGCAGCTGATCCTCCGCAGACTTGTTGTGTCACCGATCGTGACGGCTTAGCGTGCCCCCATGGGGACCAAGCCGCACATCTCGGTCGGGTACGCCACCTACGCACTTCTGGTCACGCTTGCTGTCGCGGGCTGCACGGAATCCTCCTCGTCCGGGCAGCCCGCCACGTCAACACCTGTACCGCAGAAGTCCTCACCTGCCGATATATGCACAAGTCTCGTTTCCTACTGGGCGAAAGAGACACTCAAGGGCAGCAAGTGGTCAGGAATCGACTGGGAGCAGAAGGGGCTGTCCAACGAGCAGTACGCCATCCATGAGGAGATCGTCGCCGCGGCCCGTGCCGAGGAAAAGCGCCAAGGCCGTGTCGCGGCCCTCGCCTTGATCGATGTCCAGGCCCGGCAGAAGTGCGCTGCCCAGAACGGCGCGACCGGCAGCTCGGAGAACTGGCGTCCGCCGAAACCAGCGGCGTCATCGGACCGGTAGAACCGTCCACCGGAGGTCCACGCACCGAGTCCCCCGAGATCACCTGCAACGCCAACACCGATTACCGGACGGCTCGTTGGCCTCGTCCCGCGCTCGCCGCCGCTGCGGCCACCGCTCCGGTCCTCGCCACGGCACAGCTCGTCCCGCACCGGCCCGAGCCGAACCCGGGCTCGCACCCGGACCCCCGCCCGGGCTCGTCACGCGTATCGCGTACGACGGGCCGATCGGCCAACCGGACGTCCACGCCCGCGTCTTCACACCGCGCCTTCGGCTCGCCATCGCCTGCGGATCACCGATCACCGATCACCGATCATCGATCACCGATTACCGATTACGCATCCACCGGCCATGTCACCACGACGTGGACCAGCGTCCGACCGGCCCCGCCCTTCGCCATACGCCCTGGTACGACCCGCAACATCACTGTTCAGGCCACGGCGCGAAGCCGCACGGGGATCCCCCCGCGACATGAAACTGGCCTTCCGCGATGTAACGCTACGTAACAATGACGTAATCAAGATTCCGGGCTCCGTTCTCAACCGGGCCCACGCCGCCGATCTCGCCGGGGCTCTCCACGCCCCCTCTCGGCCATCGACACCAAGATCAACTCAATCCCCTTAGCGGAACTGCACGTTCTCACCATGTGGTCAAAACTCCGGGACGCCGAAAGCCCGATCTGTCCACAGTCCCACCACGGAGCCTTGGCCTCGGCATAACAAGAACGTCACATCCTGCCGCCCTGCCTCCCTGACCCCGCCACCTCCGCTTAGAGTCACCGCCAGTCACCGCGCCGCCGGGCGCATCACAGCACGGCCGTGTACCCCCCAGTACGGCCCGGCGACCAAACGGCACCTCAGGAGAGGTGCCGCGCCAGGGAAAGGATTTATCGTGCGAAAGCGTTCCTTGCTCATCCTCACCACCGTGGTCACCACGGGAGCACTCACACTCTCCGCCTGCGGTTCGCGCGACGACAGCAAGGGGACCGACAGCGGCAACAAGACCACTGTGGTCATCGGCGTCGACGCACCGCTGACCGGCTCGCTGTCCGCACTGGGCCAGGGAATCAAGAACTCCGTGGACCTCGCCGTCAAGACCGCGAACAAGAACAACGAAGTCCCCGGCATTGAATTCAAGGTCGAATCCTACGACGACCAGGCAGTTCCTGCCTCCGGTCAGGCCAACGCCACCAAGCTCGTAGGCAACAAGGACGTTCTGGGTGTAGTCGGCCCGCTGAACTCCGGCGTCTCGCAGTCGATGCAGGGCGTCTTCAACACGGCGAACCTCACGCAGGTCTCTCCGGCCAACACCAACCCGTCGCTGACCCAGGGCGACAAGTGGGGCCAGGGCGAGAAGAAGCGTACGTTCAAGACGTACTTCCGCACCGCCACCACGGACGTCGTCCAGGGCAAGTTCGCCGCCCAGTACCTGTACAACGACGCCAAGAAGAAGAAGGTCTACGTCGTCGACGACAAGCAGACCTACGGCGCCGGCCTCGCCGCGATCTTCTCCGACGAGTTCAAGCGTCTCGGCGGCACCATCGCCGGCACCGACCACGTCACGGTGAAGGAGACCGACTTCTCCAGCACCGCCGACAAGGTCAAGTCCTCCGGTGCGGACTCGGTCTACTTCGGTGGCCAGTACCCCGAGGGCGGTCTCCTCTCCGACCAGGTCAAGAAGGCCGGAGCGAAGATCCCCACCATGGGTGGCGACGGTATCTACGACCCCGCCTTCATCAAGGCCTCCGGTGTGGCGAACGACGGCGACCTCGCGACGTCCGTCGGCTACCCGGTCGAGAAGCTCCCGACCGCCAAGAAGTTCATCGACGACTACAAGGCGGGCGGCTACAAGGACCCGTACGCGGCGTACGGCGGCTACTCGTACGACGCCGCCTGGGCCGTCATCCAGGCCGTCAAGTCTGTCGTCGCCGCCAACGACGGCAAGGTGCCGGCCGACGCCCGCGCCAAGGTCACCGAGGCCATGTCCAAGGTCTCCTTCGACGGTGTGACCGGCAAGGTCGCCTTCGACGAGTTCGGTGACACCACGAACAAGCAGCTCACTGTCTACTCCGTCAAGGGCAGCGACTGGGCGGACGTCAAGAGCGCCACGTTCAAGGACTGATCCACCGCATTGCCCCGCACCAAATGAACCAGACCGCGCGAGGGCGCAACAAGCGCCCTCGCGCGGTGTCATATCCGACACGCTCATCGGAGGCCCTGCGGTGAACGAACTGCCGCAACAGCTGGCCAACGGCCTTGCCCTCGGTGCCCTTTATGGCCTCATCGCCATCGGGTACACCATGGTCTACGGCATCGTCCAGCTCATCAACTTCGCCCACGGCGAGATCTTCATGATCGGGGGCTTCGGCGCCCTCACCACCTATACCTGGCTCCCCAGCGGAACCTCACTTCTGGTGGCGATACCCCTCATGATCATCGGCGGCGCAATAGCCTCCGTCGCCGTCGCCACCGCCGCGGAACGCTTCGCCTACCGGCCGCTGCGCAGTGCGCCACGGCTTGCCCCGCTGATCACCGCGATCGGCCTTTCCATCGCCCTGCAGCAGCTTGTCTGGGGCTTCTACCCGGACGCCAAGAAGGCCGTGAGCTTCCCGGAGTTCACGGGTGAGTCCTTCAACGTCCTGGACAACCTGTCGATCCAGCGCGCCGACGCCTTCGTCCTCGTCCTCGCCCCGCTGTGCATGCTCGGCCTCGGCTTCTTCGTCTCGAAGAGCCGCAGCGGCCGCGCCATGCAGGCCACCGCGCAGGACCCGGACACCGCCAAGCTGATGGGCATCAACACCGACCGCATCATCGTGATGGCCTTCGCCATCGGCGCCGCGTTCGCCGCGGTCGCGGCGGTCGCCTACGGCCTCGACAAGGGCCAGATCAACTTCGAGATGGGCTTCATCCTCGGACTGAAGGCGTTCACCGCCGCAGTCCTCGGAGGCATCGGCAACATCTACGGCGCCATGGTCGGCGGCGTGGTCCTGGGCCTCGCGGAATCCCTGTCGATCGCCTACATCGAAGAGATCCCCGGCATGCAGCAGCTCGGCGGCGGCGCCTGGTCCAACGTCTGGGCTTTCGTACTCCTCATCGTCGTGCTTCTCGTCAGGCCACAGGGTCTGCTCGGTGAGCGCGTCGCGGATCGGGCGTGAGAACCATGACCACCGACACCACCAAGACGGCCGACGCCGCCATCCCGGCGGACAGCGCCTCCCGCGTCACCGCGCTCCGCTGGCTCACCGCGGTCGGCGGCCTCGCCACCATCGTCAGCACCTTCCTGTCCTGGACGTACACCAGCAAGTTCCCCGGAGACCTCACCGTCTACGGGTACCCCGGCGGTCTGCAGGTCCTCACCCTGGTGATGGGCCTGGTCATCGTCCTGTACGCGCTGGCTTCGCTGGGCATCAAGGGGCTGGGCTGGCTCGCGCCGGCCGGCACCACCAAGGCCCTGAAGCTGCTGGCCCTCGGCGCCTTCGGCACCACCTGGTTCGCCGTGATCGCCATCGCCGTCGAGCTCGGCGGTGTGATCAACCTCGAGCCCGGCGGCTACGTCGCCGCCGTGGCCTCCGCGATCCCTGTCGCCACGGCGTTCATGCTGCCGGACGACAGCCGCGAGGTCTCCCGGCCCAAGGCCCTCCCCTCCTGGGCCGAGATCCTGATCATCGTCGGCTCCTTCGGCGTCGGCATGTACGTGATCACCTACGGCATCGACACCGAGTACGCCGAGCTGTTCACCGGCTACCTCATCGCCGCCGGCTTCGCCGTCGCCGGGCTCTTCAAGGCCGGCCTCGTCGGGCGGCTCTCGGCGCTCACCGCCAAGTACCGCCAGGTGACGCTCATCGCCGCGTTCGTCGCGGCCGCGGCGTTCCCGTTCACGCAGAACACCGACACGTACACGCTCATCGCGGTCAACATCCTCATCTTCGCGACCGTCGCCCTGGGCCTGAACATCGTCGTCGGTCTCGCGGGTCTCCTCGACCTCGGATACGTCGCCTTCCTCGGCGTCGGCGCGTACACCGCGGCCCTCGTCTCCGGGACCACGGCGTCCGCGTTCGACGTGCAGTTCCCGTTCTGGGCCGCCGTCCTCACCGGCGCCGCCGTCTCGCTGATCTTCGGCGTCGTCATCGGCGCTCCGACCCTGCGACTGCGCGGCGACTACCTCGCCATCGTCACCCTCGGCTTCGGTGAGATCTTCCGTATCACCGTGGGCAACCTCGACGGCGTATCGGGACCGCAGATCACCAACGGCCCGAACGGCATCCCGAACATCCCGGACCTCGTGTTCTTCGGGTTCAACTTCGGCGAGCCGCACACGGTCCTGGGCTTCGAGCTCGGCAGCTACGCCAACTACTACCTGCTGATGCTGCTCGCGATGATCCTGGTCATCCTGGTCTTCAGCCGGGCGGGCAGCTCCCGTATCGGCCGGGCCTGGGTCGCCATCCGCGAGGACGAGACCGCCGCAACCGCCATGGGCATCAACGGCTTCAGGGTCAAGCTCATCGCCTTCGCCCTCGGTGCCACTCTGGCCGGCCTCGCCGGCACGGTGCAGGCTCACGTCCAGCACACCGTGGTCCCCGAGATGTACCAGTTCGCCGGCCCCGTCCCGCCCAACTCCGCCTTCCTGCTGGCGGCCGTCATCCTCGGCGGCATGGGCACCATCAGCGGACCACTGGTCGGCGCCACGCTGCTCTACATGATCCCGGCGAAGCTGCAGTTCCTCCAGGACTACCAGCTCCTCGGCTTCGGCATCGCGCTGATCCTGCTGATGCGCTTCCGTCCTGAGGGCCTCATCGCCAACCGCCGCGCCCAGCTCGAATTCCACGAGACCGACCAACTCGACGTCCCGGACAAGGGCCTTCCGGACTCCGGCGTCGGCATCGCCAAGGCGGGGGCGTGAAGGACATGACGACCACCACCACGAACACCACGACCGAGACCGTGCTGGACGCCAGCGGAGTCACCATGCGCTTCGGCGGCCTCACCGCCGTGCGCTCGGTCGACCTCACGGTCCGGGCGGGCGAGATCGTCGGCCTCATCGGTCCCAACGGCGCGGGCAAGACCACCTTCTTCAACTGCCTCACCGGTCTGTACGTCCCCACCGAGGGCAAGGTCACCTACAAGGGCACCGTCCTGCCGCCCAAGCCCCACCTCGTCACCAAGGCAGGCGTCGCCCGGACCTTCCAGAACATCCGGCTCTTCGCCAACATGACGGTCCTGGAGAACGTCCTCGTCGGACGCCACACCCGGACCAAGGAGGGCCTCTGGTCCGCCCTGCTGCGCGGCCCCGGCTTCAAGAAGGCCGAAGCCGCCTCGCACGAGCGGGCCATGGAGCTGCTGGAGTTCATCGGTCTGGCGCACAAGGCCGATCACCTCGCCCGCAACCTCCCCTACGGCGAGCAGCGCAAGCTCGAAATCGCACGAGCCCTGGCCAGCGAGCCCGGCCTGCTGCTCCTCGACGAGCCCACCGCCGGAATGAACCCGCAGGAGACCCGGGTCACCGAAGAACTCATCTTCGCCATCCGGGACCAGGGCATCGCCGTTCTCGTCATCGAGCACGACATGCGCTTCATCTTCAATCTGTGCGACCGCGTCGCCTGCCTGGTCCAGGGCGAGAAGCTCGTCGAGGGGACGGCCGCGGTCGTCCAGGGTGACGAGCGCGTCGTCGCCGCCTACCTCGGTACGCCCTTCGAAGGCGCACCGGGCGCAGCTGAGGTCGCCGAAGTCGAGGCGGCTGAAGCACAGAGCACCACCAGCACGGAAGGGGAAACCCAGTGACCGCTCTGCTCGAGGTCGAAGACCTCAGGGTCGCCTACGGCAAGATCGAAGCCGTCAAGGGCATCTCCTTCAGCGTCGAGGCCGGCCAGGTCGTCACCCTCATCGGCACCAACGGTGCGGGCAAGACCACCACCCTGCGGACGCTGTCCGGGCTCCTCAAGCCCTCCGGCGGCCGGATCATCTTCGACGGCAAGCCGCTCAGCGGCGTTCCGGCCCACAAGATCGTCTCGCTGGGCCTGGCCCACTCCCCCGAGGGACGGCACATCTTCCCGCGGCTGACGATCGCCGAAAACCTCCAGCTCGGTGCCTTCCTGCGCACCGACAAGGCGGGCATCGAGAAGGACATCCAGCGCGCCTACGACCTCTTCCCGATCCTGGGAGAGCGCAGGAAGCAGGCGTCCGGCACCCTCTCGGGCGGCGAGCAGCAGATGCTGGCGATGGGCCGTGCGCTCATGTCGCAGCCGAAGCTGCTGATGCTGGACGAGCCGTCGATGGGTCTCTCCCCGATCATGATGCAGAAGATCATGGAGACCATCGTCGAGCTGAAGTCCCAGGGCACCACCATCCTGCTCGTCGAGCAGAACGCCCAGGCCGCCCTCTCGCTGGCCGACCACGGCCATGTGATGGAGGTCGGCGAGATCAAGCTGACGGGCACCGGCCAGGACCTGCTGCACGACGAGAACGTCCGCAAGACGTACCTCGGCGAGGACTGAGCCGTACGCATACGGAGAGGCCCGCACCCCGAGCTCGGGGTGCGGGC
>NZ_JBHWWF010000007.1:157828-262394 GCF_042736455.1 Streptomyces sp. NPDC060064 | reverse complement strand
TTCGCCGAGCAGGTGGCGCGGACTCCGCAGAACGTGGCGGTCGTCTTCGAAGGACGGGAGATTTCTTACGCCGAGCTCGACGCACGTTCCAACCGTCTGGCGCGTTATCTGATCGGGAGGGGTGTCGGTCCGGAGGACCTGGTGGCGGTTGCTCTGCCGCGTTCCGAGCAGCTCATCGTGGCGCTGCTGGCTGTGCTGAAGTCGGGTGCGGCCTATCTGCCGGTCGACCCTGCCTACCCGCAGGCGCGGATCGCCCACATGCTGAGTGACGCGCGGCCTGCCGGGATCCTGACCGACGCGGACACCCTCGCCGCCCTTCCGGACACCACAACGCCCCCGTTCCTTCCCGCCGTTGGTGACCTGGACATGCTTCCGGCCACCACCATCACCGACACTGACCGAATCCGTCCCCTTCACCTCAGCCACCCGGCCTACACGATCTACACGTCCGGCTCCACGGGAACCCCCAAGGGCACCACCGTCGAGCACCGGGCAGTCGGCAACTTCGTTGCCGCCATCAGCCCGGCTTATGGCATCGACGAAGGCACACGTCTGCTCGGCTTCGCCGCGGTCACCTTCGACGTGTCGGTGTTCGAGATCTTCACCGCCCTGACCTCCGGTGCCACGCTGGTCCTGGCCGGCGACGAGCAGCGCACCGACGCGCTTCTGCTCCAGCGGCTTCTGCGCGAAGAGGAAGTGACCGTCGCCGAACTTCCCCCCGCTGTCATGCCGCTCCTGGAACCCGCCCAACTCCCCGCGCTGAGGCTGGTGTCCGTGGGCGGTGAAGCACCGGCCGGGCGCCTGGTCGACGAGTGGGCTACGGCTGACCGGCAGTTCTGGAACGGCTACGGTCCCACCGAGGCCGCCGTCGCCGTCACCCTGATGCACTGCCTCCCCCCAGCCGCTGACAAGACACCGCCGATCGGGCGGCCTGTGGCCAACACGCGGGTGTATGTGTTGGATGGTGCGTTGCGTGTGGTGCCGGCGGGTGTGGTCGGTGAGCTGTACGTGGCGGGTGCGCAGTTGGCGCGCGGGTATCTGGGCCGGCCCGGTTTGACCGCTTCGCGGTTCGTGGCGGACCCCTTCGGTGCGTCCGGCGAGCGGATGTACCGGACCGGTGACCTCGTACGCTGGAACGAGGACGGCCAGCTCGTCTTCGTGGGGCGTGCTGATGACCAGGTCAAGATCCGCGGGTTCCGTATCGAACTGGGAGAGGTCGAAGCGGTCCTGGCCAGGCACGCCTCGGTCGGCCAGATCGCTGCGATCGCCCGTGCGGACGGTCCGGGCGGGACGCACTTGGTGGCTTACGTGACACCGGCTGTGGAGGTGCCCGACCGCTCGGGTCTTGCCGGTGAGTTGCGTGGTTTTGCCGGTCAGTTCCTGCCGGAGTACATGGTGCCGTCGGTGGTGGTGGTGCTGGATGCCCTGCCGGTGACGGCCAACGGCAAGCTCGACCGCAGGGCACTGCCGGCACCTGAGTTCCCCGGTGGCGCGGTGGCGCGTGGTCCGCGGTCGGTGCGGGAGGAGTTGCTGGCGGGGCTGTTCGCGGAGGTGCTGAAACTGCCCGCCGTCGGCATCGACGACGACTTCTTCGCCATGGGCGGGCACTCACTCCTGGCGACTCGTCTGGTCAGCCGGGTCCGCTCGGTCCTTGGCGTGGAGCTGGCCATCCGGGATCTGTTCGCCGCTCCGAGCGTCTCCGCCCTGGCGGCGCGGCTGGACGAGGTGTCGGGTGTGGTGCGTCCGGCGGTGTCGCGGCAGGTGCGGCCGGAGATCGTCCCGGTGTCGTTCGCGCAGCGACGGCTGTGGTTCCTCAACCGCTGGGAGGGGCGTTCCGCGACCTACAACATGCCCCTGGCCCTGCGGTTGTCGGGTGTGCTGGACGGTGATGCGCTGCGCGCCGCGTGGGGTGACGTTCTGGCACGGCATGAATCGCTGCGGACGGTGTTCTCCGAGCGTGACGGGGAGCCCACCCAGGTCGTACTCCCGATCGCAGAGTCCGCAGAGAATGTACTGACGGAAGAAACGGTGCATGGCGATGCAGGCGACTGGATCCACGGTGTCGTAGCGCGCGGCTTCGACGTCTCGGTGGACCAGCCCGTCCGCGTGGCGCTGGGTGTGGTGTCGGAAACCGAGTCGGTCCTTGTGATCGTGGTTCACCACATCGCGGGCGACGGATGGTCTGTGGCGCCGCTGGCCCGTGACCTGTCTCAGGCGTATGCGGAGCGCTGCGCCGGACGGACGCCGGAATGGGAAGAGCTGCCGGTCCAGTATGTGGATTACACGCTGTGGCAGCGTGAGTTCCTGGGCTCCGCCGGCGACGCGGAGAGTGTGCTGAGTCGGCAGACGGAGTTCTGGCGTCAGGCGCTCGCGGGTACACCCACGGAACTGGCCCTGCCCTGGGACCGGCCGCGTCCGGCCGAAGCCTCCCACCGGGGCGCCGTCATACCCTTCCGTGTCGAGGAAGACCTGCACCGGGCCGTCACAGACCTTGCCGCCGAATACGGTGCCACCGAATTCATGGTCCTCCAGGCCGCCGTCGCTGTGACCCTGCAGGGATTCGGCGCGGGGGACGATATTCCCCTGGGCACTCCCGTCGCGGGCCGGACCGATGACACGCTCAGTGATCTGGTCGGTTTCTTCGTCAACACTCTCGTCCTGCGCACCGACCTCTCTGACAGTCCCTCTTTCCGTGAGGTGCTGGAACGGGTTCGGGAAGCGGATCTCGCGGCCTACGAGAACCAGGACGTGCCCTTCGAAGTTGTCGTGGAGGCGCTGAACCCGACCCGCTCCACCAACCACCACCCGCTGTTCCAGGTCATGGTGGACCTGCAGAACAATGCCGAGGCCGACCTCCGACTGGAGGGGCTGGAGATAAGGGAAGAAGCCTTCCAGCTCGACGTCGCAAAGTTCGACCTGCAGTTCTCGCTGACGGAACGCGACGGTGACCAGGGCGGATGGCTGGCTGGTGACCTCTACTACGCGGTTGATCTGTTCGATGCCGCAACTGCCGAGCGCATGGTCCAGGGGCTGTTGCAGGTACTGGCGGCGGTCACGGCTGACCCGGAAACGTCCGTGACGCGTATCGAGGTGGTTTCGCCGGCGGAGCGGGCCGGTCTGCTGGAGGAGCGCAATGCGACGGAGCGGCAGCTGCCGGGTGGGTCGCTGCCCGGCCTGTTCGCCGAGCAGGTGGCGCGGACTCCGCAGAACGTGGCGGTCGTCTTCGAAGGACGGGAGTCCTCCTACGCCGAGCTCGACGCTCGCTCCAACCGTCTGGCGCGTTATCTGATCGGGAGGGGTGTCGGTCCGGAGGACTTGGTGGCAGTTGCTCTGCCGCGTTCCGAGCAGCTCATCGTGGCGCTGCTGGCTGTCCTGAAGTCGGGTGCGGCCTATCTGCCGGTCGACCCTGCCTACCCGCAGGCGCGGATCGCCCACATGCTGAGTGACGCGCGGCCCGCCGGCATCCTGACCGACGCGGACACCCTCGCCGCCCTCCCGGACACCACAACGCCCGCGCTCCTGCCCACCACCAGTGACCTGGACAAGTTCCCGGCCACCACCATCACCGACACCGACCGATGCCGCCCCCTTCTTCCCCGGCACCCGGCGTACGTCATCTACACATCCGGCTCCACCGGCACCCCCAAGGGCATCACGATGCCGGCTGCCGCACTCGTGAACCTCCTCCAGTGGCACAACGCGGAGCACCACCATGCCGACGGCGGCCGTACCGCCCAGTTCACCGGCATCAGCTTCGACGTGTCGGTGCAGGAGATCCTGACTGCCCTCCTGTCGGGCAAGGCGCTGTGCATCCCTGACGAGGAAACCCGTAGGGATGCGCGGGAGTTCGCCAAGTGGCTGGAGAAAAACGAGGTCGATGAACTGCTTGCCCCGAACCTGATGGTGGAGGCTGTGAGTTCGGCAGCAGCCGAGTACGGCCGCGATCTCTCCGCGCTGGTTCACGTCATGCAGGCCGGCGAGCGCTTGCAGCTCAACGAGCCGGTGCGTGGGTTCTTCCGTGAAACACCACGACGACTGCACAACCACTACGGTCCGGCCGAGACGCACGTTGTGACCGCCTTCTCTCTGCCGGCATCCGAGTCCCAGTGGCCGACGGACGCGCCGATCGGGCGGCCTGTGGCCAACACGCGGGTGTATGTGCTGGACGGTGCGTTGCGTGTGGTGCCGGCGGGTGTGGTCGGTGAGCTGTACGTGGCGGGCGCTCAGTTGGCGCGCGGCTATCTGGGCCGGCCCGGGCTGACCGCTTCGCGGTTCGTGGCGGACCCCTTCGGTGCGTCCGGCGAGCGGATGTACCGGACCGGTGACCTCGTACGCTGGAACGAGGACGGCCAGCTCGTCTTTGTAGGACGCGTGGACGACCAGGTCAAGATCCGCGGGTTCCGTATCGAACCTGGAGAGATCGACGCGGTCCTGGCCAAGCACGCCTCTGTCGGGCAGGTCGCCGTGGTTCCCCGTGAGGACGGCCCCGGCGGGACGCACTTGGTGGCTTACGTCACCGCTGCTGCGGATGTTCCCGACCGCTCGGGACTTCCTGGAGAACTGCGTGGTTTTGCTGGGCAGTTCCTGCCGGAGTACATGGTGCCGTCGGCGGTGGTGGTGCTGGATGCCCTGCCGGTGACGGCCAACGGCAAGCTCGACCGCAGGGCACTGCCGGCACCTGAGTTCCCCGGCGGCGCGGTGGCGCGTGGTCCGCGGTCGGTGCGGGAGGAGTTGCTGGCTGGACTGTTCGCGGAGGTACTGCAACTGCCCGCCGTCGGCATCGACGACGACTTCTTCGCCATGGGCGGGCACTCACTCCTGGCAACACGCCTGATCAGCCGGGTCCGCTCGGTCCTTGGCGTGGAGCTGGGGATCCGGGATCTGTTCGCCGCGCCGACGGTGTCGGCTCTGGCCGTGCGGCTGGACGAGGTGTCGGGTGTGGTGCGTCCTGCGGTGTCGCGGCAGGTGCGGCCGGAGATCGTCCCGGTGTCGTTCGCGCAGCGACGGCTGTGGTTCCTCAACCAGTGGGAGGGGCGTTCCTCGACCTACAACTTGCCCCTGGCGCTGCGGTTGTCGGGTGTGCTGGACGGTGATGCGCTGCGCGCCGCGTGGGGTGACGTTCTGGCACGGCATGAATCGCTGCGGACGGTGTTCTCCGAGCGTGACGGGGAGCCCACCCAGGTCGTGCTCCAGGCCGCAGACGACGTTCTGACGGGGGAGCAGGTCCGTGGTGATGTCGGTGAGTGGGTGCGTGGTGTCGCAACGCGCGGTTTCGATGTCTCGGTGGACATGCCTGCGCGCGTGGCGCTGGGTGTGGTGTCGGATATCGAGTCGGTCCTTGTGATTGTGGTTCATCACATCGCGGGCGATGGATGGTCTGTGGCGCCGTTGGCCCGTGACCTGTCTCAGGCGTATGCGGAGCGCTGCGCCGGACGGGCGCCGGAATGGGAGGAACTGCCGGTCCAGTATGTGGATTACACGCTGTGGCAGCGTGAGTTCCTGGGCTCCGCCGATGACGCGGAGAGTGTGCTGAGTCGGCAGACGGAGTTCTGGCGTCAGGCGCTCGCCGGCACGCCTACCGAACTGGCTCTCCCGTGGGACCGGCCGCGTCCGGCCGAAGCCTCCCACCGGGGTGCCGTCATACCTTTCCGTGTCGAGGAGGACTTGCACCGGGCCGTCACAGACCTTGCCGCCGAATACGGCGTCACCGAATTCATGGTGTTGCAAGCGGCTTTGGCGGTGACGTTGCAGGGATTCGGTGCGGGGGACGATATTCCCCTGGGTACTCCCGTCGCGGGCCGGACTGATGACACGCTCAATGATCTGGTCGGTTTCTTCGTCAACACTCTCGTCCTGCGCACCGACCTCTCCGACAGTCCCTCTTTCCGTGAGGTGCTGGAACGGGTTCGGGAAGCGGATCTCGCGGCCTACGAGAACCAGGACGTGCCCTTCGAGGCCGTGGTGGAAGCACTCAACCCGACCCGTTCCACCAACCATCACCCGCTGTTCCAGGTGATGCTGGATCTGCAGAACAACACCGAACCTGACCTCCAACTGCCCGGGCTGGACATCAGCACAGTCCTGACAGACGTGGATACAGCCAAGTTCGACCTGCACTTCTCCTTCAGCGAGGACAGCGACGGCCGGACGGGGATGTCGGCTGACCTGTCCTATGCGGTTGATCTGTTCGATGCTGCAACTGCCGAGCGCATGGTCCAGGGCCTGTTGCAGGTACTGGCGGCGGTCACGGCTGACCCGGAAACGTCCGTGACGCGTATCGAGGTGGTTTCGCCGGCGGAGCGGGCTGGTCTGCTGGAGGAGCGCAATGCGACGGAGCTGCAGCTGCCGGGTGGGTCGCTGCCCGGCCTGTTCGCCGAGCAGGTGGCGCGGACTCCGCAGAACGTGGCGGTCGTCTTCGAAGGACGGGAGATTTCTTACGCCGAGCTCGACGCACGTTCCAACCGCTTGGCGCGTTATCTGATCGGGAGGGGTGTCGGTCCGGAGGACCTGGTGGCAGTTGCTCTGCCGCGTTCCGAGCAGCTCATCGTGGCGCTGCTGGCTGTGCTGAAGTCGGGTGCGGCCTATCTGCCGGTCGACCCTGCCTACCCGCAGGCGCGGATCGCCCACATGCTGAGTGACGCGCGGCCTGCCGGCATCCTGACCGACGCGGACACCCTCGCCGCCCTCCCGGACACCACAACGCCCGCCTTCCTTCCCGTCGTTGGTGACCTGGACAAGTTCCCGGCCACCACCATCACCGACACTGACCGAATCCGTCCCCTTCTTCCCCAGCACCCGGCGTACGTCATCTACACATCCGGCTCCACCGGCACCCCCAAGGGCGCCACCATCGAACACGCCTCCTTGGTGAACCGCTTGCTGTGGATGCAGAGTGAGTACACGCTCGCCGAGCATGACCGTGTACTCCAGAAGACTCCGGCGACGTTCGACGTCTCCGTCTGGGAGTTCTTCTGGTCCTTGACCGTCGGCGCCACGCTCGTCGTCGCCCGACCCGACGGGCACAAGGATCCGGAGTATCTGGCTGAACTCATCATCGCCACCTCCGTCACCGTTCTGCACTTCGTCCCGTCGATGCTGCGGGTGTTCATCGACGAAGCCAGTGCCGCGCGGTGCGAGAGCATCCGTCTGGTCATCACCAGCGGCGAAGCGTTGCCACCAGATCTCGTGGCACGCTTTGGCGCCACCCTCGACGCGAGTCTGCACAACCTCTACGGTCCCACCGAAGCCACCGTCGACGTCACCGCTTCCACCGCCCTTCCGGCTCATCCCACCGGGCCGGTTCCTATCGGGGCCCCGGTGTGGAATACGCGGGTCTATGTGTTGGATGGTGCGTTGCGTGTGGTGCCGGCGGGTGTGGTCGGTGAGCTGTACGTGGCGGGCGCTCAGTTGGCGCGCGGCTATCTGGGCCGGCCCGGGCTGACCGCTTCGCGGTTCGTCGCCGACCCTTTCAGTGCCCAGGGCGAGCGGATGTACCGGACCGGTGACCTCGTACGCTGGAACGAGGACGGCCAGCTCGTCTTCGTGGGACGCGTGGACGACCAGGTCAAGATCCGCGGGTTCCGTATCGAACCCGGAGAGATCGACGCGGTCCTGGCCAAGCACGCCTCTGTCGGCCAGGTCGCCGTGGTTCCCCGTGCGGACGGCCCGGGCGGAACGCACCTGGTGGCCTACATCACCCCGACTCCCGAAGCACCCGATCACTCGGGTCTTCCCGGTGAGTTGCGTGCCTTTGCCGGGCAGTTCCTGCCGGATTACATGGTGCCGTCGGCGGTGGTGGTGCTGGATGCCCTGCCGGTGACGGCCAACGGCAAGCTCGACCGCAAGGCACTGCCGGCACCTGAGTTCCTCAGCGGCGCAGCGGCGCGCGGTCCCCGGTCGGTGCGGGAGGAGTTGCTGGCGGGGCTGTTCGCGGAGGTGCTGGGGCTGCCCGCGGTCGGCATTGATGACGACTTCTTCATCATGGGTGGGCACTCACTCCTGGCAACACGCCTGGTCAGCCGCGTCCGCACGGTTCTTGGCGTGGAGCTGGGGATCCGGGACCTGTTCGCCGCACCGACGGTGTCCGCTTTGGCAGCCGGCCTGGGTGGTTCTGTCGGAGGCGAGTCGCTCGACGTCCTTCTCCCGCTGCGCGCAACCGGCGAAGTGCCGCCGCTGTTCTGTGTCCACCCGGGCTCAGGAGTTGGCTGGGTCTACTCCGGACTGCTCAGGCACGTGAACGCGGACCGCCCCGTCTATGCCCTCCAGGCACGGGCGCTGACCGGGCCGGACAAGGAACTCCCCAAGAGCCTGACTGAGATCGCCCATGATTACGTCGAGCAGATACGCACAATCCAGCAAAGTGGTCCTTACCACCTTCTGGGCTGGTCGTTCGGTGGTGTTCTCGCGCACATGATTGCAACAGAACTCCAACGAGACGGAGAAAAGGTCGCTTTCCTCGCCGTGCTCGACGCCTCGCCCGAGCCCGTACCTGTGGGTGATGCGGACGAAGCGGTGGACGAGTCCGAAATCGTCCGCATGCTCACCGAGTACTACGGTTACGGTCAGGCTGATTCCGCGGAGGATGCGTATCCCGTCGCACCCGCACAGGACGCGCCCGATGGGTACGACAGTGTTCTGCACATGTTGGAAGGCTTCGAAATGGCCAGGGTGGCCGCGGTGATGAACAACTTCGCGCGCCTCTCGACTGACGTTTCCCTGGGGTCGTACGCAGGGGATCTCACTCTTTTTGTCGCCAACGGCGGGGATTCCGCACCGTTGGCGCGGGAGGACCAGTGGGCGCGCCACGTGGACGGAACGATCGACGTGTACGACGTCGACTGCGCGCACGACGACATGATGAAGCATGGCCCGGTCGATGAGATCGGTCCGGTTGTCGCGCGAAAGCTGCTGGATTCACGCGAAGCGTGACGAGAAGGAGATATTGCTATGGACAACTCGTTCGATGACGACAGCGCGGAGTTCTTCGTGTTGGTGAACGGCGAAGGCCAGTTCTCTCTGTGGCCGGCGGCCATCAGCATCCCGGGCGGCTGGTCCGTGGTTCACGGGAAGGACAGTCGCCAAGCGTGTGTGGACTATGTGGACGAGCACTGGGTCGACATGCGTCCTCGGTCCTTGGTGGAGGCCATGGAAGGAAACTGACCGTTTGACCGGACGCAGTCCGGCGCCCTCGGGCCTCCGAGGACACTCGAGGCGGCTGTGGAGGTGGCTCCACAGCCGCCGTCGGCGGAGGCCTGCTGCGGCCAGTGGCGCCTGAGGCGAGCCGGGACACGACTGGACAACAGACTTAGAGGTGACTGAACGTGAAGAATTTCGGGCGGGCCGTGGGGGTCCGCATTGACGGCCGAGGAGAGGGGGTTAGGGGTAAACGACGTATTCCACTCCTTCTGGCGGTAGCGGGCTTCGCTTATTTGCTCGACCTGTGCAGCAAGCTGGCTGTGGTCTCGGAGTTGGAGAATCACCCCCCTGTTGGGGTGATGGGTACCTGGCTTGAACTGCGCGTGATGCGCAATTCCGGCGCGGCGTTCGGTATCGGTGGGGCGACGACCATCCTGTTCACCGTCATCGCCCTGACCGTCGCCCTGGTGATCGTCCGTCTGGCACGTAGGCTCTACAGCGTCCCATGGGCGATTGCGTTGGGTCTTCTGCTGGGCGGTGCACTCGGTAACCTGACGGACCGTCTCTTCCGCTCTCCCGGCGACTTGCAGGGTGCGGTTGTCGACTTCATCTCCGTCCGTGGTTTCAGCGTTATGAACCTCGCCGACTGGGCGATCGTCTGCGGGGCTGTCTTGATCGTATTCTTCTCCTTCCGAGGCTGGGAGTTGGACAACGCCGGTGAAGAAGTTGGTGACGAGAACGCTGAAGCCGCTTAAGCGCGTGACAAAGCAGCAAACGACGGAATTCCCCGGTGAGGGTGTTCACTTTTTCGGTCCGAGGATGATGGAGGCGTCGTGTACGACGTGATCGTGGTGGGAGCGCGCTGTGCGGGGGCGCCGACGGCAATGCTTATGGCCCGTGCCGGATACCGCGTCCTGCTATTGGAGAAGGCGCATTTTCCGCAGGACAAGCTCTCCTCCCATTACCTCCACCAACCGGGGGTCGCGTTGCTCGGCCGCTGGGGCCTGTTGGAGAAGATACGAGACACCAACTGCACGCCCATCGATCGCGTCAGTTACGAGACCTCGGGTGTTCGGCTGGAGGGCTCTCTGCTGCCGGAAGACGGGTACAGCACGACGTACGCGCCCAGGCGATTCGTGCTCGACCCGATTCTTGCCGACGCCGCGGTCGCAGCCGGCGCCGAGTTCCGCGAGGGATGCACGGTCACTGGACTGCTCCGCGAGGGCGACAGGGTCGCCGGTGTGAAGTACAAGACGGCCGACGGAGATGAGTTCACCGAGCGCGCGCATCTGGTCGTCGGCGCGGACGGTATGCGGTCGGTGGTCGCGCGGCTCGTCGAGGCGCCGAAAATCATCGAGAATCCGCCCATGACCTGTACGTACTACAGCTACTGGGAGGGTCTGCCCGCGCATTTCGAGCTGTACGAACGACCCGGCCGATGGATCGGCGTCGTTCCGACCAATGACGGGCGCACGCTCGTAATGACGTACTTCCCTCAGTCGGAGTTCCAACAGGTGCGCACCGACGCCCAGTCCGCCTACCTGGACGCGATCCGCACCACGGCTCCAGAACTGAGCGAGCGGATGTCCTCCGCCCGCCAGGTCGAACGGCTCTACGGCACGGGTGAACAGCTCAACTTCATGCGGCAGCCGTCCGGACCGGGCTGGGCCCTGGTCGGCGACGCTGCCCACCACAAGGACTCGATTGCCGCGCGGGGGATCACCGACGCTTTCCTGCAAGCGCAGATGCTCACCGATCACATCGGTGAGGACCTGCACGACCCGACGGCGCTCGCGGCGGCATGCCACCGCTACGCGCGGGACCTGCAGGAGAAGTTTGTGGAGTTCTATCGCGGCACTTTGAACGTGGCCGAACTCAGGGTCCCGGAGGAACGGGTGTCCCTCCTCCGAGCCATATCCACCAACCAGAAACTGGTGGACCGCTACTTCGCCACGCTGTCCGGGGTCTGCACCATCGACGAGTTCTACAACGAGGAACTACTGGAGACGATCGCCCAAGGCTGACGGAAGCGGGGCGGTCGGCCACGAATGGATCCTCGCCGGATCGTGCCGCGAGGCGTACCCGGTTTGTTGGTTGCCTCGCCGGTCTGTCGCGTGACTCGCCGACTGCCCGCTGTCGACCCGCACCGCAGAGCTTCGACGCGGCCACTGCGCGATGTACGCCGTGCTCAACGCGACCCGGTTCCGGAATCTGCTCGCCTGCCAACCGAGTGGGCGGCCGGGTCCGGGCCGGGAAGCCCCGTGCACGGGTGCGCCCGCGCCGGTCGGTGACGCGTGCCGTCGCGGCGTCCGCATCACCCAGGTCTCGGGCTTGGTCGGACGAAGCTCCTCGATGACGCGATGGTAGTCATGGCCCCGCTTGCTGACCCGGTCGTGCGGGGCCGCCGCATCGGCCGAGACGTGACTCCTGGTGAGCGGTGCGCAATGCAGCTGGTGTCGACCTGGATGCCTCCGGCACCGTCGCCCCGGTTCCGGGGCGACCTGAACCTCGCCATCCCGATCGGCGACCTTCGGCAGCTCCACTTCGCGAAGAGAGTCTTTGAACTCCTTGGGATCGAAACGAACGACGGACTGAAGGTCCAAGGGCAGGGGAATTTTCGGTGGGGGCTGACGAAGAAGCCGAAAGCATTCGGCGAATGCTGGACCAGGCAGTGGTCCGCGCCGTCGGAAGGGCCGTGGACATGGGGTGTTCCCCGACTGTTCGGCGCAGGAGGAGGCCTGGCGGATCCTCGTCCGGGGCGGTGCTCACTACGGTTATCCCCCGGGCAGCGCCTCACGCGACACCGCACGTGGGGTCCAACTCACCCGAGCCGGACCCGGACCCTGTCCCGAAAACGTGGCAGCAGGGCCTTCGAAACCGGCATGGCGAAGGCACGGTCCTCCAGGACTGAGTGCCGGATCTGGTCCGCGACCGGGTTGACGACCCAACAACGTGGAAGCGGTCGACGCCGGCACACCTCGCCTGTGGCGGTCGCACCGTTGACACGGTGTCGTCGATCACCAGGACGACCTGGGCGTTGGCCTGCACGTTGCGAACTTCCGGGTCGCGCCCATCGCGTGCCCGCGGACGACGATGTCGCCGGTCTCCTCGTCGAGGAACGCGCCGACCGGGTTGTTCTGGGGCACCGCTGGCACCCACGGCGGCGAGGCGGCCACCCGGCCGAACAGTGCCTGCTGGTTGGCCTCGCCGACGACGAAGCAGTCGTCCTGGTCGTCGATCAGGGCCAGGTCCGCCCAGCCGCGGGAGACGAGTGCGCGGCGGCCCTGCGCGCGGACCGCCTTGACGGCCACCCGGGCGATGTCCTTCGAGGCGCGCATGGGCATGCTGCCGAAGCCCACGTACACCGGTGGTGTGCCGGCGTCCAGGAACGCCACCAACTCGGCCAGGAGGGGGCGTTCGTCCGGCCGACGTCAGGAGCTCGTGAGGATGACGAGTTGCTGGGTCGCTCGGGTCATCGCGACGTAGCGGTCGACCGCTCCTTCGATGCCCATGCCGAACGCCTCTGGGTCGATGAGGACGACCAGGTCGAACTCGAGCCCCTTCGACAGCTCCGGGGTCAGCGACCGGACGCGGGACGTCGTCCGGAATGTGGGATCGCCGATGACGCAGGCGATCCCGTCGGCATGCGCGGCGAGCCAGGTGTCGAGGATCGAGCTCAGATCCGAAGCAGATCCGTGGACGACGGGGACGGCGCTGCTGCGGATGGAGGTCGGCACGTTGGCGTCCGGGAGCACGGCCCGGATGACCGGCTCGGCTTCCGCCATGATTTCTTCCGGCGTCCGGTAGTTGATGCTCAGGGAGGCCAGGTTGATCCGGTCGAGCCCGATCCGCTCGAGCCGTTCCTGCCACGACTCCGTGAACCCGTGCCTGGCCTGGGCGCGGTCCCCGACGATAGTGAAGCTCCGGGACGGGCACCGGAGCAGCAGCATCTGCCACTCCGCGTCGGTCAGTTCCTGGGCCTCGTCCACGACGATGTGCGCGAACGGGCCGGCGAGCAGGTCCGGTTCGGTGCCGGGCTGTGCGGTCTCGTCGACCAGGGTGTCCTGCAGGTCCCGTCCGTGCAGCATCCCCACCGCGCCTTCGCTCTCGTCGATCAGGATGTTCTGCAGCAGGCTGTCGATGACGTCGGCCCGGCGCGCGCGTTCGGCGGTGACGGAGGCCTCGTGCCGACGCTTGCGTACTGACGCCTCCGGGTCGCCGAGCCGCTGCCGAGCCGCATCCAGGAGCGGCAGGTCGGACACCGTCCAGGCCTGGGCGTCCTCGCGCTGCAGCTGCCGTACGTCATCGGGGCTGAGCCAGGGAGCGCACTTTCGCAGGTAGGCGGGTACCGACCACAGGTCTCCTACGAGGTCGGCCGCTTCGATCAGCGGCCACGCGCGGTCGAAGGTGGTGCGCAGCTCCCTGTTCTGCCCCAGCGACTTGCGGAGCAGGTCGGCCGAGACATCACCGTCGTGCTTGTCCACCAGGATCGTGAGCAGCTCCTCCCAGATCTGGTCGCGCGCCTCGTTGTGCGGAGTACCGGGTGCTGCTTCGAACGCCACGGCCCAATCGTCGGCGCTCAACCAGATGTCGGACCAGTGGGTCGTGACCGTCATTCCCTTGGTGGGCGGTTCCTCGTAGAACCTGACGGCCGGCTCGATCGCCTTCACCAGGTCCGCGGACGACTTCAGGAGGGCCACGTTCGGGTCGGCCTCGATCGCTGCTCCGGCACCCTCGGTGACGAGGTCCCGCAGGGTGCAGGTCTGCACGCCCTCCTCTCCGAGGCTGGGGAGGACGTCGGCGACATAGGCCAGGTAGGGCCGGTGCGGGCCGACGAACAGCACGCCGCCCCGGCGGTGACCGAGGCGAGGGTCGGAGTAGAGGAGGTAGGCGGAGCGGTGCAGAGCGACGACGGTCTTCCCCGTACCCGGACCGCCGTCGACGACGAGAGCGCCGCGGGACCCCGCCCGGATGATGGCGTCCTGGTCGGCCTGGATGGTGCCGAGCACGTCTCGCATGCGTGGCGACCGGTTGCTGCCCAGGCTGGCGATGAAGGCGGACTGGTCGTCGAGCGCGGCGTGCCCGACAAACCCGTCCGAGGTGAACACCTCGTCCCAGTAGTCGCTGATCCGGCCGCGGGTCCAGCGGTACCTGCGGCGGCTTGCCAGACCCATCGGGTTGCCGTGGGTGGCTCCGAAGAACGGCTCGGCCGCGGGGGAGCGCCAGTCGACCACCAGCCGACGACCCGCGCTGTCCGTAAGGCCAAGTCGTCCGACGTACACGGGCTCGGGGTCGTCCGCGCCGACCATGTGTCCGAGGCACAGGTCCAGACCGAAGCGACGCAGCGCGCGCAGGCGAGCGGTCAGCCGGTGGATCTCCGCATCCCGGTCCATCGCCTGCCGGCCAACGCCGCCGGGCGCCTTGAGCTCGGCATCGAGGCGGTCGGACAGTTCGGCGATCGAGTGCTCGAGGCACTCCGCGATGGCCGCGAAGTGCTGCTCATCGCCGGCGATCAGCGTCGGGTCGGCCTTGGGAGAGAGGTGGTAGGGAAGGTCAAACGCCCTGGTGGTCAGGGGGTTCACGTCATTGGCTCCGATCTGAGGTCACTTGCGACCATTGCGTGCAGCAAGGCGTCCGGACCGGCGTCACGAACCTGGTGGCCATGACGAGCAACGCTCCGCCTGAGGTGGACCGCGTTGCCGTTGTCGGTTCAGGTCGCCAGGGTGTGCAGGTTCTCGTGTTCCGGGTCCTGGCTCGACGATCCCGCGTGGTTCACGCGGACACGGGCGGCCTTTCTCGGCTGACCGCGTCGAGCAGCAGCTTCGCGGCCACCGTCGCCCCGTCGGTGCGGATCGTGGCGGCCACGGCGATCGCTCGTGCGCGGGTCTCGGGGGTCAGGGCAGTTTTGAGCGCGGCTGACAGGGACTCGAAGGTCGGAGTCGGACCGTCGTGTGCCGCGCCGATGCCCAACTCGGCCACCCGGCCGGCCCAGTACGGCTGGTCCACGATCTGGGGTACCACCACCTGGGGCGCGCCGGCCCGGGTGGCCGTCGTCGTGGTGCCCGCGCCGCCGTGGTGCACGACGGCGGCCACCCGGCCGAACAGTGCCTGCTGGTTGGCCTCGCCGACGACGAAGCAGTCGTCCTGGTCGTCGATCAGGGCCAGGTCCGCCCAGCCGCGGGAGACGAGTGCGCGGCGGCCCTGCGCGCGGACCGCCTCGATGGCCACCCGGGCGATGTCCTTCGAGGCGCGCATGGGCATGCTGCCGAAGCCCACGTACACCGGTGGTGCGCCGGCGTCCAGGAACGCCACCAGCTCGGCCGGTAGCGGGCGTTCGTCCGGCAGGATCCACGCGCCGGTCTGCACGACGTCGAGGTCCGCCGGCTCCTGCCACGGCCCAAGGGTCGGGTCTGCCGCCAGCCATGGCTGGTCGGTGAAGACGTGGTCGCGGACGTTGTCCACCGGTGGCAGGCCGATCGACGCCCGGTGCCTGTTGAGGGCCTCGCCGTACAGCGCGTTCACGTTCCGGGCGTCCAGGTCCCACAGCACCCGGTTGTCGGTCTCGTCCGGTGGGAACGGCTCGCCCGGCCGCTGCGACGGCCGGTAGTGCGGCGACGGCAGGGTGACCGGCTGGAAGCACGCGTACAGGTAGTGGATGCCCAGCTTCTCGGCCACCGACCGCATGCCGGCCGGCAGCAGGCCGGTCGCCACCAGCGCATCACAACCCTCGGCCGCCGCGCCGACCGTGTCGAAGTGCTCGGCGACCAGCGCGGCCGCGATCCGGGGCACGTCCGCCGCCGACGGCGGCGTCGCCCCGGTCACCAGCGCGCGCACCGACTGGCCGAACGGCACCAGCTCCACGCCGACACCGGCCAGCAGCTTCGCGAACTCCTCGTCCGGCGGCGCGCACACCCGCACCTCCGCGCCGAGTTCCCGCAACCGCACCGCGAGTCCCACCAGCGGTTCGACGTCCCCGCGCGACCCGTACGTCGACAACAACACGCGCATTTCGTGACTCTCGTTTCCGTAGATTCTGGCCTCGGCCGGAGATTCTGCGGCACGACCGGGGTCTTGCCGCAAGCCCCCCGGTGCGCTATAAGTTAAGAGTGGCAAGGAGAGTGGGTACTCTCTTTGCCCTTTGTCGTCCGCTGTGGACGGACAACCTCCTCGGGAAGCGGCGGCGCGCCGCGTACGGCGGTACCGTCGCCCAGGAGGAACTCCCCTGGGCCTATCGAGCATTGCGTTTCTTGCGCGGTGAGTGTCACGGTCATCACTGGCGCACTCAATCGGTATCCCGCTGCTCAATGGCCCGTGCCTGCTGCGGTACCGGCGAGTAGTTGCCCTTCCAGGAGGACGTGTGGGCCAAACTCGCCCGCACCGCGGCGGTGCTGGAGTTCACCGCCTGCGACAAGCCGGCCGAGCTACTACTCCCAGGCTGGGATGCCGCGCTGCTGGGCTGCAGTCCGACCACGTACGTTCAGTCGCCGAGGGCGAGGTGGACGCCGAAGCCGGCTATGACCGTGCCGCTGATCCGGTCGAGGATCCGGCGTGCTGAGGGGCGCCGAAGGCTGCCACGGAGCACCCGGGCGAATGCGATCAGTACGCCCGACCAGAGCGAGGCGAGCAGGATGTGCACGCCGGCCAGCAGGGTGCCGGTCGTCAGGTGCGGGGCGCCGGTCGGAATGAATTGGGGTAGGACAGCCATGTAGAAGGCGCCCACCTTGGGGTTGAGCAGGTTCGTCAGGGTGCCCCGGCGCCAGCCGCTCCCGAAGCCGCCGTCAGTATCCGGCTCGTGCGCAGCGTCGGCCTGAGCCAGATCCGCCCGAGCCCGTCGGCGCAGGGTCGATGCCAGGATCCGGCATCCCATCCACACCAGATACGCGGCCCCTGCCCATCGGAGTATCGCGTAGGCGAGGTGGGAGGCGGTCAGTACAGCGGTGATGCCGAGCGAACTGAGCACACCCCAGACGAGGGTTCCGGTCTGGATGCCGAGGACGACGCCCCAGGCGCGCCTGCGGTGACCCAGTGCAGCGGTGCGCAGTATGAGGGCGGTGTCGAGGCCGGGTATGAGCGTGAGGAGTCCCACGATCAGTGCGAAGGACCCCAGTGCGGAGGCAGTGATCATGAGTGGCCACTGTAATGCCGGAGCCGTCAACTTCCCATTTTCTGCCCGGAATCGGGCAGGGGAACTCTTGTAACGTACGCTGAATGACGTGCACCATAGGAACGGTCGAGTGCATCTGGCGGTATCCGATCAAGTCGACGGGAGGTGAACAGTTGCAGCGAGCGGACGTTGACACCCGTGGTCTCGTCGGCGACCGCCTCTTTGCGGTGCGCGACGGCAAGGGCAAGTTCGGCTCGGGGAAGAACACCCGACGATTCCGCCGCATGCCCGGCCTGCTGCAGTTGCGTTCCCGCTACCCGGACGGAACGGAGCAGCCCGAACTGCTGGATCCGGACGGCGTGACCGTTGCGGAGCCGACTGCCTACCTTCGCCGATATCTTGGCCGACACGACGTCGAACTGGCCCGCGAGGAAGCCATCTCCCACTTCGACCAGCTTCCTCTCAGCATCCTGACCACAGCCACCCTCGACTGGGTGCGCGCGGCCGTACCCGATGTGCCGGTTGACGAGCGGCGCTTCCGGCCGAATCTCCTGGTGCGGACACCACCGGGTACCCGTCCGTTCGTCGAGGACGAGTGGTTCGGGTGCAAAGCGTGGATCGGCGGTGCCCTGCGCGTGGAGTTCGTGCGCTCCAGCGAGCGGTGTGTCATGACCAATGAGGCCCAGCAGGATCTGCCTCATTCCTCGCTGGTACTGCGAGCAATTGCGAAGGCACATCACGCCCGGCTGGATGCCCTGGCCATAGTGGTGGCGCCCGGCCCGGTGAGTTCCGGGGACGCTGTCGTTCTCATCTGACGAGGCCCATTGCCGTGCGGCGCACGTCACTTGTCAGTTCCGCACGACACCACGCCTGCAAAGTCAGCAGCGGTGAGATGGATCTGGGACAGCGAGGGGGCCACGGCGGTGTGATCGTCAGGCCCCCTCGTGTCGCCCTGGTTCAGGAGGCACTGGGCGGCGAGCAGCCCGCCGTACCGCCCAGGCGCGGAAACCGACACTGGATGGCGACTGAACTGAGCGACGGCGGTTTCCGTATCGGAGAGATGTGTGGCCTTCACCTGGTCGTTGACGAACGAGAACGAACGCCTCAACAAGCGCCTCAGTGCGGCCAGGGGCAAGGCACGGTTCGCCGACAAGCGCATCGCCGCGCTCGAAGCGCACATCGCCGAGCAGCTCGCTCCGCAGAACTCCGACTGACGTCGGATGCGGACCTCACGCCGTCGGCGCGCGTGTTGAACGGCAGTTTCAAGCCGTGGGTTGTTGTTGGGTGGCGCAGTGGATGCCGCCGCCGCCTTCGGCGATGGTGTGGATCTCCAGCTGGACGACCTCGCGGTCGGGGTAGAGGTCGCTGATGAGAGCGGCGGCCTGGTTGTCGGCCTTCCGGTCGCCGAAGCGGGGCATGAGGACGGCGTCGTTGGCGATGTAGTAGTTGGCGTAGGAGCCGAGGAACGCCTCGCCGCGGCGGCCGAGTTTGGCGGGGTCGGGCTCGGGAAGGTCGATGATCTCGAACTTCTTGCCGCGGGCGTCGGTCGATTTCTCCAGGACACCGCGGGCCTGGTCGTAGGCGCGGGTCCACACGTCGGGTCCGTCGCCGTCCCAGGCGCGGCTGAGCAGGACGACGCCGTCCTCGCCGAAGCGGGCCAGGGAGTCGACGTGGTAGTCGGTGATGTCCTGGCCCTTGACGCCCTTGAGCCAGATCACCTTGTCGGCTCCGACCAGGTGTTTGAGGGAGTTCTCGATCTCGTCGCGGCTCAGGTCGGCGTTGCGGTTGGGGTTGACCAGGGAGCTCTCGGTGACCAGGAGGATGCCGTGTCCATCGACCTCCAGTGAGCCGCCTTCCCCCACCAGGGGCGCATCGATGCGGGGCACCCCGGCGTACTCCAGGACGGCGCGAGCGACCTGCGCGTCACGCTCGTGCTCCTGCTTGCCGCCCCAGCCGTTGAAGTGCAGGTCGATGCCCTGAACGCCTTTGGGGCCTTCGATGAAGGTGGGGCCGCTGTCGCGTATCCACAAATCGTCTGTGGCCGTCTCGATCACCTCGACGCCGGATCCGCAGGCCCGGCGGGCAGTCTTGATCTCTTCCTTGGCGGCCAGCATGACCACCGGCTCGAATTCGGCCAGGGCCCGGGCGATGCCCGCGATGTCGCCCTGGACGTCTTTCGCCATGTCCTCCCAGACCGAGTCCAGTGCCGGCCACGACATGAAGGTCCGGACGTGTTCCTGTATCTCCGCAGGCATGAACAGCTCGGTGTGCTGCTGGCCGGGCGTCCTCTTCTCGCCGGTCCCGGTCGGCCGGCCGCCTGTCGGCTTCTTCTCCCGTTCCGCGGCGCAGGCCGTCAGACCCGCGCCGGCCAGTGCGGCCGTCACGCTGCCCCGCAGCACGCTTCGGCGGTTCGGTCTCCTCATGACACGACTCCATCTTGTCGATCCTGACTGAAATTTCAGTCAGGAATGAGGCTAGCATTGCAGACGTCACCACCCATGAACACCCGGAGGAGACCGCAGCCGTGTCTGCCCGCCGTACCGCCATCCTGGAAGCAGCCGCCCGCGTCATCGCCCAGCGCGGCATCAGGGGCCTGCGAGTCGAAGAGCTCGCTGAGGAAGCCGGCGTGTCGACCTCACTGATCTACTACCACTTCCGCGACCGGGCCGGGCTCCTCGCCCGCACCCTGGAGTTCATCAACACCCGCGCCGAGCACTACACCCACCCCACCGCCGACCCCCACGCCGACCCCCGCGGCCACCTGGAAGAAATGCTCCTCCTCGAGCTCCAGGACAATCCAGCCGTCATCGAGAACAGCACCGCCTGGGGAGAACTCCGCTCCACCGCCGTCTTCCAGCCCGAACTGCGCGAACAACTCCGCACCACCACCGACAGCTGGAACGACTACGCCAGCGACCTCATCCACCGCGCCCAGCAGACCGGCCACGCCGCACCCGACATCAATCCCGACGACGCCGCCGACCGGCTCACCGCCCTCGTCGAAGGACTCAGCAAACGCTGGCTCAGCGGCACCCTCACCCTGGAACGCGCCCGCCACCTCCTACGCGGTGCCCTCACGGCCGAACTCGACCCCTGACAACCAGCCCCCTCCAAGCTGGAGGTCACCGTGCATGGCGGTCAGCCCTCGGCGCGACCGTGCTGGAGCGGACGGACCAGCTCCGCCCGCCAGCGCCCTCGTCTGCTACCGCCTCTACACCAACTGAGGCGATCTTTTATTGGTTTGCCGCCGGCCGGCCCGGTCGGATAGGAAGCTTGCATGCTAAAGGGCAGCAAGGTCGGGCTCAGGGCCCGGCACGAGGACGACATCCCGATCCTGCAGGCCGAGCTCTACGACGACGTGGTCAACTCCTCGCGGGCCGAAGGCCGGCCGTGGCGGCCGATCACGCCCGGCTCGAAGGACTCGCCGCTCGTGGTGGACGACAAGGAACAGCGGCACGTCCCGTTCTCCGTGGTAGAGCTGGACGACGACACGCTGGTCGGCACCGCGTCGCTGTGGAGCATCGACAACCACAACCGGTCCGCGCACATCGGGCTGGGGCTGCTGCCGTCCTCCCGCGGCAAGGGATACGGCACCGACGTGGTCGCGGTGCTGTGCCACTACGGTTTCGTCGTGCGCGGCCTGCAGCGGCTGCAGATCGAGACGCTGTCGGACAACGCCGCGATGCTGCGCTCCGCCGAGCGCAACGGCTTCGTCCGCGAGGGCGTGCTGCGCTCCTCGGCCTGGGTGATGGGCGAGTTCCTGGACGAGGTGCTGCTCGGGCTCCTCGTCCAGGACTGGACGCCGGACTCGAAGCGCTAGGTGTATTGCCCTGTGAGGTTGGGGACGCCTTCGTCACCAACCTCCGTGGACAGAACAGCTAGGCTGCCGCCCGACGGTCAAGGGCGGGCTGCGGAGCCGACATGGACGGCCGAGGGCCAGGACGGCGATGTTGTCCCGCGTGGGCCGTGGGCCCTGTTCGCCGACCGACAAAGCGATACGCTCCAGACCGAGGACGCCTATCCAGACGTGGAGGCCCTTGACGGGCCGCCACCGCTGGGTGGTCGAGCGCACCATGTCCTGGCTCAATGGCTGCCGCCGCCTGCACAGGCGCTACGAGCGCAAAGCCGAGCACTTCCTGGATCCACAAACGCGAAGAAGTCCAGGAGGTCGGTGGCGCCGGGGATCGGAACTATCGACCTCGTTGCTGCAGGTACGGATGAGCCGGGCCCATTCGGCCTCGCTGTATGGCTGGTGCGAGCCGTACGACCCGTCACTGAAGATGCAGTGCACGCCCAGCGGGTCAAGCGTGACGTTGGCCGGCATCGGACCACCGCCGGTTCGTCGTCGAACTCAGTCTCGAGCTCCAGCTCGGCCTCCTCATCCAGCAGGGCCGTACTCCTTGCCGACCCGCCGGTACAGGGACGTGAACAGGCGGAGCACGACCAGACGGTGGAGGTACGCTTCCGTGGTCAGTGAGCTGGAATGGCCGAGCAGATCGCGCAGAATCAGCAGCGGCTCCTGGGTCCGCAGGTAGCTCGCCAGGGCGGCATCGTCATCGGTGTCGCGGACCTGCCGGGCGGCCTGTTCGTACCGGCCGCGCATCAGCCGCGCCATCGTCGCCATGGCCATGGAATCCCTTGTGTCCGCGGAGGCCGTGTGCGGGTGACCCCGTGTGGCGATTGAGCAGGCGTGTCGTTGCGGACCACTTTCGCGACGCAGGCAGCCGGTGGTGTTGCATTCCGAGACCGTCGATGTGACGCGTATCACTCTCCGGGTGCCTCTGGTCGGGCATGCGCGATCATGACCGGAATGGACACTCGTTTCCTTGGCATCGCTGATCTGGTCGAAGCCCCGTCCGTGGCGGTCGTAGTCGACGTCATGCGTGCTTTCACTGTGGCTGCATGGGCCTTTGCCCAGGGGGCGGAAAAGATCGTTCTTGCTGAGTCGCTGGACGAAGCCCTGGCGCTCAGGGCTTCCCATCCGGATTGGGTGGCGCTCAAAGACGGTCCGCCCGCGCCCGGGTTCGACATGGTCAACTCGCCGGGCCTGCTGCGGTCTATTGACCTTGGCGGACGGACCGTTGTGCAGAAAACCACGGCAGGGACAGTCGGCGCCCTTGCGGTCAAGGAGGCGCCGCTGGTGCTGTGTGCCAGCTTCGTGGTGGCGGAGGCAACGGCTCAGCTCTTGCGGACGCGCAAGAGTGACAGTGTCACGTTCGTGGTCACTGGCGACGATGGGCAGGCCGATGAAGATCTGGCGTGTGCTCAATACATCGCTCGGAGAGCCACCGAGGCTGGGACGGATGCTGCTGAGTTCCTCCGCCGCGCTGCCGAGTCGCGCGCCGCCGCCGAACTGGCGGACGGGGTGCGCCAAGGAGTCCATCCTGATGACGTTGCGCTCTGTCTTGAGGTCGACCGGTTCCCCTTTGCCATGGTGGCGACCTTGGAAGGCTCGCTCATGGTCCTGCGTCCACGCGCGATGCCTTCGCTGACTGACGAGGACCCGGTCTGATCGCTGGTGAGGTCTACTTTCAGCATGCGAGAGCGAGCACCCTGTCGGGCTTGCGGTATCAACTGCATGTCCCGATGGCGGTGGTTCGGGGCGGCGGCAGGCGGCTGACCCGAGTTGTTGCGGCGGCGGCGGCGGCTTCGCGGCGCCGGATGGTCTCCTGTCTCGCCGGCCTCGCGCATGGCGTTCAGGTGTCGTTCGAACTCGACGCGGAGGTGAGTGTAGGGGCGGGTGCCGTAGAACGCGGTGCGGTCGGCGTGCTCGGCCCAGACAGGCCGGTGGCAGGGGTGATGGGTGGCCTGCGGGCAACGGGCGGAGTCACACATCCCGATCAGGGGACGGTCGGCTGTCGGGGTGCCGGCCAGCTTGAGGCAGAGTGCCCGGGACGGGTCGGTGAACCAGCAGTAGTTCGCGGGCCCGAGGTGAAGGACCTTGGCGCGTTTGGTCAGCAGGTTGAGGACGTCACGGTCACTGCGCTGCGTCTTGGGTGCCGTCGCCGTTGCTGTTGCCGGGTCGAGCTTCTCGTCGATGCTGGCGAAGAACTCGGTCAGGTTCCGGGCACCAGGGCCGGCCGGGAGGATGCCCTGCTGGTAGTTGCGGAACTCTTCCAGGATCAAGTCGAGGTTCCGGTCGCTTTCGTCCTGTTGACCTCGGCCAGCAACTCGGCCTGAGCCCCGCCGGGGCGGGAGGCGTACCCTTCTGTCGTGGCCACTGCGATGTGCCTTAGGTGTATTTGGAGGCCAGCACGCCGCCCGGTCGGTAGGCCATTTCCAGGGCCAGTGTGCGACGCAGCCGCCTCAGATTGACCTGCCCCTCCGGGATGGCAGCCAGCCCGAGACGGTGTCCCGCAGGGGAGTTGATCCAGTTGCGGTCCACTTGTAACGGACGGTGAAGGCGAACCTTCCGAAGAGCAGGGCGCTGTCCTGTCGGTCGTCATGCAGGTCTTCGGCGAGTTCGACGGCGCGGTGGACGGGCTCGATGACGATCCATTCGTCGTCGGTGCCGCCCAGTGGCTGCTCTTTGACGACCTTGCTGGCGAGCGGCAGCGTCAAACCTGCGCCCGAAGGGGCGCAGGGACAAGCGAGCCGCTGGCGTCGATTGCACGTTCCGGCCAGGAATCGCTGTGCCGCCGTGCATTCGTGGACCCTGCGGAGGCATACCTGCCGGTCCGTGCCCTGTGCGCCTGGCACGGACGCGATCAGCCCCCGGCTCGCGCCGGGGGCTGATCGCGTGGCCCGCTATCCCGGGCGCTCAGGCCTGGGAGGTGTCGACCATCGCAGCTAGTACGGACTGCCAGTCCTCCCCGGGCTGTTCGCGCAGTGCGGTGGCCAGCCGGTCCGCGCGGTACTGCCAGGGGTGGTCGAGGTCCGGATGCACCCGCTCGGCGAGCTGGATCTCACTGTCGCCGGCGAGGAGCGTACGCAGCTCGGCGGCGAGGTCCTGCCACGCGACGTGACCGCTCAGGGCGTTGGCCACGCCGTGGACGGGCGTGTCCAGGCAGGCGGTCACAGCACGGGCCAGGGCAGCGGCGTGGACCCACGGGGCGCCGTACCAGTCGCGCCCGGCTGTGCCGGGCCGTGGGAGCGTGATCGGCTCTCCGGCGAGGGCAGCCTGATAGAGCAACCCGGTCGCGCCCCAGCGCAACTGATCGCGCAGCCGGTCATGCGGACCCCACACGATGGGCGAGCGCACGACGCTGGCCCCGCCCCGGCCCCCGGTGCCGGCTGCCCGCATCAGCATCTGTTCGCAGTCGAGCTTCGCCTGTCCGTACGCGCTCAACGGCTGTTGGGAAGCCGACTCCTCGGCCACCCACGGCTCCGTGGGACGTCCATAGGCGTCCACGCTGCTGACGAAGACGAACGGGCCGCTGTGCCAGGCGTCGACCATCGCTTCCATCGCCGCCACGTCCACCTCGGGACGGGTGAAGGTGCAGGCGGCGTGGATCACCGCGTCCGCACTCTCCACGGCGGCGCGCAGGCCGTCCAGGTCGGTCAGATCACCCTCGACGACGTCCACACCGTCCCCGGCCACCAGATGCGCCGACTCGGGACGGGCCAGCGCGAGCACCGGCCTCCCCTGGGCGACGAGTTCGCGCAGGAGGAACGCTCCCACGCCGCCCGTGCCGCCGGTCACCAGCACGGTGCCCTTGCGTGCCCGCCGGGTACGTGACACCGGCGGAGCCGTCGAGGCCGCCGCCGCGCGTTCCGTCTCACGCGCGTCGAGCAGCGCGGCGAGTGCGCGCGGTGTCCGGTTCTGCATCACATCGAGACCGGTCAGCGGCAGCCTGAGCCCGGTGCGCAAGCGCTCCGCAAGCTGCACGGCGATCAGTGAATGGCCACCAAGGACAAAGAAGTCGTCGTCCGGCGCCGGGGTCCGGCCCAGCAAAGCGGTGAACGCCGCCGTCACCGCGTGCGCACGGTCCCCGTTCAGGGCGGAGGCTGATGCCGCGCCGGGCAGCCGGGCGGCATCCAGTGCGCCGTCGGCGCTCCGCGGCATCGCGTCCAGCAGCGTCACCGCGGCCGGGACGAGTTCCCGGGCGAGGACGGACCGGAGATGGGCTCGTAACTCGGCGGGCGAGGGGCCCCCGGTCTCCCGCAGGACGGCATAGGCGATGAGCGGTCCGGTCGTCGGCTGCGGCACGGCCGCATCGCTCACCTGCGGATGAGTCCGAAGCCGGGTCTCGGCAGGATGGCAGTCGTCGTCGGCCGGGACCGCCCACGGTCGGCCGGGCAGCCGTGACAGTGTCAGTTCCGGGTCGACGGCGACTGCGGCCAGCAGGTCGGCGAAGGCGTCTGCCAGCTGGTCTCCCGCCTCCGTCGCCAGCGCTGCCTGACCGTACTGGACCAGGCAGGCGGGCTCGTCGATGTCCATGAGGCCGAACGACAGGTCGAACTTGGCTTCACCGAGGCCGACTTCGACGGGCTCGGCGACCGTGCCGGGCAGCGGGAGCGCCGTGGGCTCCCGCAGCACGTCCGCGGTGACCCGCACCAGCGGCGTGCCGTCGGCGTCCCGCGCGGCGGCGCCGAGCCGCTCCAGGATCAGGTCGAAGGGAACGTCCCGGTGCTCCTGGGCCTCCAGCAACGCGTCCCGCACCCGGTCCACAAGGATCCCGAACTCCGGGTTGCCGGACAGGTTCACACGTATCGGAAGGGTATTGACGCACAGTCCGACGAGACCGCGCATGGCCGCCCCCTCGCGGTGGGTGCCGGCGCAGCCGATGACCAGGTCGTCCTCGCCGGTGAACCGCTGCAGCGCGGCGAAGGCGGCGGCGAGGGACACCGTGAAGAGGGTGGCCCGGTGCTGCCTGCCCAGCTCTCGCAGTGCAGGCAGCACCGAGGCGTCCAGCTTCGTGGTGCGGGCGACGGCCGGCCGCGTGCCCAGGCCGGCGGAAGGGTGCGCGGGCCGGGGCAGCCGCAGTGGTACCGCTCCGGCGAGCCGGCGCGTCCAGTGCCCCAGTCCCGCATCGAGGCGGCCGGCCGCCGCGTGCTCTCGACGCGCGTAGTCCGGGTACTGCGGCGGCTCCGGCTGTTCGTGAGGGCGTCCGTCCACGGCGGCTGCGTACAGCTGGGTCAGTTCGTCGGCGACGGTCTCCAGCGACCCGCCGTCGATGGTGATGTGGTGGAAGGTCAGCAGCACGGTGTGGTCCTGGGGGCCGTGCCGCAGCACCAGGGCGCGCGGCAGGGGACCCGCAGCCAGGTCGAACGGACGGCGCGCCTCCTCGGCGAGCGCCTGCGCGCCGTCGCCGTCGACCTCCACCACCGGCACGGCGATCGTGCCGGGCGCGGGGAGCGTCTCCTGGTACGGCTCGTCGCCGCGCTGACCGTAACGGGTGCGCAAGACGGCGTGGCGTCGTACGAGCGCGGTGAGTGCGACGGTGAAGGCGTCCACGTCGAGCGGCCCGTGCAGCCGGGTGGCGAAGGGCACGCTGTAGAGGGAGCCTCCCTGGCCGAGGCGGTCCATCAGCCACATCCGGCGCTGGGCGTGGGAGAGCGGGGCAGGCCCCTGGGCGTGGACGGCTGTGGGGACCGGGGCGGCCGGGCGGGTGCCGGCGCGGGCCCGGGCCCTGCGCAGCAGTTCCTCCTGCAGTGTGACGGAGCCGGGGGTGCTGTCAGTGGCCATCGGTGTCCTCCGGCGCGTCGAGGTGGAGATCGCTGTGGTTGGCCAGCAGGGCGCGCTCGACGAGGGCGGCCTGTCCGGCCACCGTGGGGGCGGCGAAGAAGTCGGGCAGGGACAGCTCCACTCCGAGCTCCTCGCGCAGGTCGTCCGTGACGACCAGAGCGAGCAGGGAGTGGCCGCCGTAGGCGAGGAAGTCGGCGTCCGGCCTGTTCACTTCGCAGCCCAGGCTGCGGCTCCACACCTCGGCGACAGCCTGCTGGATCGGGGTCAGCGCCTGGGTGGCGCCTTCGGCGTCGGCGGTGCCGTGAAGAGCGGTGAGCGCGCGCCGGTCCACCTTGCCGGAGACCGTCAGGGGCAGCCGCTCCACGAGGGTCAGCTCGTCGGGGACCAGATGGGCGGGCAGCTGTTCGGCGAGCCGCGCCCTCAGCGTCTCGGCACGAGGTACCGGGCCGGGAGCGGCTACGACGAAGGCGGCCAGGCGGGCGTCGTCCGCTGCGGGCCGGCGCACGGTCACAGCGGCGTCGTCCACCTCCGCCTGCTCGCGCAGGATGTGCTCGACCTCGCCCGGCTCGATGCGGAATCCGCGGACCTTGACCTGGTCGTCGACGCGGCCGTGGAAGTCCAGAACTCCGTCCGGGCGCCCCGAGACCAGGTCGCCGGAGCGGTACAGGCGGCCCAGCGACGCATGGTCCACGAAGCGTTCGGCGGTCAGCTCCGGCCGTCCCGCGTATCCGCCTGCCAGACGGCTGCCGCCGATCCACAGTTCACCGTGTTCGCCCGGCGCGACCGGCTGCCCGGTCCCGTCCAGGACGTGTGTGACGGCACCGGCGACCGGGCGGCCGATCGGCACCGGGCCGTCGCAGTCCGCATCGGTGACCCTGTGCGCCGTCGCGAACGTCGTCGTCTCCGTCGGCCCGTAGCCATTGACCAACTCCAGCCAGGGAAACGCGCGCAGCACCGCGCGGGCATGCTGGGCGGCCATCGCCTCGCCTCCCACCACCACCGTGCGGAGCACCGAGAACACCCGGGAGCGGCGGGCAGCCAGCTGGTGGAACAGCGCCGTGGTGAAGAACGCCACGGTCACGCCGTGCCGCTCCACCTGCTGGGCCAGATCCTCGAAGGAGGGCCGCTCGACGGTGCACACCACCACGGCGGCTCCGTTGGCGAGGGCCGACCACACCTCGAAGGTCGAGGCGTCGAAGGTGGTCGGCGAGTGGAACAGCACCCGGTCGCGGGCGGTGACGGTGGCGTACTGCGGAGCGGTGACCAGTTGGGCGATACCGCCGTGGGTGACCGTCACGCCCTTGGGAAGGCCGGTGGACCCCGAGGTGAACAGGACGAGCGCCGTCGCGTTCGGGCCGGGCTCCACCGCGGGCAGCTCGGCGCCGGTCAGCAGTGGATCGTCGGGCAGCGCCAGGGTGGCGCCCGTGGGGGCCGCGGATTCGAGCAGCTTGCTGTCTCCGACCGTCAGTGTCGCCCCGGCGGTGGCGAGCATGGCTTCGGTACGCGGACGCGGGTGTGCCGGATCGAGCGGCACGCACGCAGCGCCTGCCCACCACAACGCGAGCTGCGCGACGAGCGTGCGGGCCGATCGCGGCACCAGCAGCGCCACCCGGTCGCCTGGGCGGACGCCATGGTCGTGCAGGTGTGCGGCCAGAGCGCGGGCGGAGGTGACCAGCTGCGCGTACGTCAGTGTGGTGTCGCCGTCCATCACGGCCAGGGCCTGCGGGGTCTGCTCGGCGTGCCGCGCCACCAGGGCGGGCAGGCCGGAGGCGTACGCGGACGGTGTGCGGTCAGCCGGCACGGGGCTTTCCTTCCTGTGGTCGGGGGTGTTCGCCAGGACGGTCGCCATCTCAGGCCACCGCCGCGGCGGCGCGGCGCTTGTCGAGTACGGCCGCGACTGCCCGAAGGTCGGGCTGACGGAGCAACTCCGGTGCGCGCAGCCGTACTCCGGTCTCCTGCTCGATCGCGGTCAGCAGGCGCGAGGCGACGAGCGAGGTTCCGCCGGCCTCGGTGAAGTTGTCGCCCAGTTCGGTACGGGGGCTGTCCAGCAGGTCGCGCACCACCCGCAGGACCAGTCGCTCGCTCTCCGTCGCGCCGTCGTGCGAATCGCCGTTGTCGGCAGTGGCGCTGTCGGTGGCGATCGGATGCGTGGGGGCCGCAGTCAGCTTCAGCAGGTGGGCACGGTCGACCTTGCCGTTGGCGTCGAGTGGGAAGGCGTCCAGGATCCGCACGGCCGAGGGCACGGCCTGCTCGGGCAGCCAGGCTCGTACCGCGGACAGCAGCTCTTCAGCACTCGCTCCGTCGGGTGCGAGGACGTACGCCACCAGGCGGGCGCTGCCGTCGGCGGAACGGGGCGCGGTGACAACCGCGCTGCGCACCGACGGGTTCTGTTCGAGCGCGGCCTCCACCTCGGCCGGTTCGATCCGTACTCCGCTGATCTTCACCTGATCGTCGAGACGGCCGAGGAACTCCAGTCTGCCGTCGTCCAGCATCCGCACCCGGTCCCCGGTGCGGTACACGCGGTCTGTCCGCCCCGCGTCGACTCCCGGGGGCGGGGCGGTGAATCGCCGTTCCGTCAGCTCCGGGTCCAGATAGCCGAGCGCCAGGCACGTTCCGCCGATGCACAGTTCGCCGGCTTCACCGCGGGCGGCGACACGGCCGTCCGCTGCGGTGACGACGACCGTGGCGCCCGGGATCGGAGTTCCGATCGACGGCGCTGTCTCGTCGCCCGCGTCGTGGTCCGTGGCGCGCATGGCGTGGGTGGTGGTGACGACGGTGGCCTCGGCCGGCCCGTACGCATTGTGCACCGTGGCGGTCACATCCGCACCGGGCCGTCGGCGCATCCGGTCGCCGCCGACAACGAGGTGACGCAGCTTCAGGTCCTGGGGCCAGGTCCGTTCCAGCACCGGTTCGGCCATCGGAGTGGCCACGACGCACACTGTCACGGCGGCGTCGCGCCACCATGCGGTGAGTTCGGCCGGGTCCCAGCGAACAGCGTCCGGAGCGGGAACCAGAGCCGCGCCGGACGTCAGACCGGCCCACAGCTCCATCACATGCGGGTCGAACGCGACGCCGATCAGCAGTGACTGCCGGTCTCCGGGCGCCAGGCCGGTCTCGGTGCGGTACCAGTCCAGCAGTGCGGCCAGGGCGGGTTCCGCGACGGCGACGGCCTTCGGCCGCCCGGTGGAGCCGGAGGTCAGCACGGCGTAGAAGGCTTCCTGCGGAGCCGGGCGCGCACTCGCAGCGGGAGGGGCGAAGGCCGCGACGGCCTGCGGGGCGGCGTTCGTCCCCTCTCCCGGCAGCGGCAGCGCGATCTGTTCGGCGGCCTGATGGCGGGCGGGCAGCACGGTGGGGTCCCCGATCAGACAGACCACGGCGACGTCCTCGGTGACCGCGTCGATGCGGCGCCCACCGGGGCGGGGGCCCAGCGGGAGATAGACCGCGCCGATCCGGGCGAGGGCGATCGCGGTCACGGCCAGCGCCGCCGAGCGGTCGAGACAGACGCCGACCAGGTCGCCCGGGCGGACCCGGTCGCTCAGGGCGCGAAGGACGTCGTCGGCCGCCTCGTCCAGCTGCCGGTAGCTCCAGGTACGGGTCCCGTCGACCACGGCGGGGGCCTCGGGACTGCGGCGTACCCATTCCTCGTAGCGGGAGAGCACTCCGGCGGCGGTGGCTTGGGAAAGGGGGGCGCCGTGTACGACGCTCGGCAGGTGGGCCTGACGGTCGTTCATCAGCTCGGAGGTCCGCTCGGCCATCGGCTCGGCAGAACGCCCGGTCATCGGCATGGCCCCCGGCGGCGTGTCACTCAGCATCTCGGTCATCACGACTCCGTCGGCGTGGTCGTAGCGGTGTGGGCAGAAACGGTCGGCGCGGAGAGCGCGCCAAGGGCGCGCGCCTGGTCGGAAAGGACCGGGTTCTGGAAGAGCAGCCGCAGCGGCGGCCGTGCGCCGATGCGGGGTTCCAGCCAGGCCGCCAGCTGCGCGGCGAGCAGCGAGTGCCCGCCGGTCCGGAAGAAGTGGGACGCATCGGTGAACCGGCTGTGGCCAAGCACCTCGCGCCAGCCCTCGGCGAGCAGCGCCAGAGAGGGATCGGTGAATGCCGCGGGGTCGGTTGCGGCCGTGGCGCTCTCCTCGGCCGGTGCGGTGGGCTCGAGTTCGGCGGCCAGACGGGCCAGAGCCACTCGGTTCGGCTTGCCCCCGGGCAGGGTCGGCATGGCATCCAGCCGCGCCCATCGGCCGGGTACGAGGGCACTCGGCAGACGTCGGCTCAGTTCGAGGTGCATCGCCTGCTCGTCCCACGGCTGCTGTTCGTCGGAGTTCTCCAGGAAGCCGACCAGGCGCGGTCCGCCGGGCGCTTCCCGGTCCAGTACGACGGCACAGGAACGTCCGCCGAGCACGGCCGATGCCGCGGCCTCCACCTCCTCCAGCTCGATGCGGTAGCCCCGCAGTTTGATCTGGTTGTCGCGGCGCCCCAAGAAGTGCAACAGCCCCTCGCGATCCCGGTAGCCGAGGTCGCCGGTGAGATAGACCCGCTCGCCGTTCAGTGCTTCGATCCGTACGAATCGTGCCGCGGTGGCCTCCGGGTTGCCGATGTACCCCTCGGCCAGACCGGCGCCGGCGATGGCCAGTTCACCGACCGCACCGTGCGGCAGTGGACGCAGCGCCGCGTCCAGGACGTGGATCCGCTCGCCGGGCAGCTCGGTGCCCAAGGGGATTTCCGCCCCGTCCGCGAGGTTCTCGCGGGTGATCTCGTACACGGTCGAGCTGATCGCCGCTTCGGTCACTCCGTAGACGTTGAACACGGCGGCGTCGGTGTCGGCGAGGAACGCGCGCATCGCGTCCGCCGGGATGCGCTCGCCGCCGAGCACCAGCAGCCTCGGCGCCCAGCGGCGCTCGCGCAGCACCGGCCGCAACTCCTCGCGGGTGGCGAGGAAGTAACTGGTCGGGAGGTTGGCGACAGTGACCCGGGCGGCGGCCAGCAGCTCGGCGAGTTCTGCTCCGGTGGGCACTTCCCGCTCCGGTACGACGAGGCAGGCGCCGGCGTACAGCGAGGGAAGGACCTCTTCCAGCGCCACGTCGAACGAGGGCTGGGCGAACAGCAGCACCCGGTCACCGGCGGCCAGGCCGAACCGGTCGGCCGCGCCGGTCAGATGGTTTTCCAGGGCCGCCCGGCCCACCGCGACGGGCTTGGGTATGCCGGTGGAACCCGAGGTGTGGATGATGTACGCCGCACCGGCCACCACATCGGCCGGTCGCGCGGCGGGGAAGGAGGCGGCGTCGATACGCGCCGTCGGCAGGTGTGCGGGCAGCGTCGCCCCCGCGTCGGCGGAGGTGAGCACCAGCGCCGGGCCGAGCCGCTCGAGCAGCAGCTCCAGACGGGAGACCGGGTCGGACGGTGAGAGCGGGCAGTACACGGCTCCGGTCCGCAGACAGGCCAGCAGCGTCACCACCGAGTCGGCGCCGCGCGGCAGTACGGCGGCGACCGGCTGACCGGCCGTCACACCGGCGTCCCGCATCCGCTGCGCGAGGGAGGTGACCTGCCGGTTGAGGTCGCCGTAGGTGAGCCGGCGGGCCCCGATCAGCAGCGCGGGCAGCGAGGCGTCGTGGGCGGCGGCCGGGTCGAGCGCGTCCCGGCCCTGCGCGGCCGCGTGCGGTTCGGGTGCTGGATCGCCGGCCGTCGCCGGAAGGGCGAGGTCGGCGAGCACGGTGGCGGGAGCGTCCAGGTAGGCGCGCAGCAGATCCAGGAAGCGTTCGGCGAGCAGCTTCGCCACGTCCTCGCCGAAGAGATCGGCGTCGTAGTCCCAGACCAGCGTCATACCGGGCGCCCCGTGCCGGGGGCTCACTCCACGCCGGTCGTCGGGCAGCAGGACGACATCGAGGTCGAATCGGGTGGTGCCGGTGTTGAACCCTTCGAACAAGGTGATGTCCAGGCCTGGCACCTCGATCTCGGGCAGTGCCGCATCGTGCGCGCTGAACATCACGCTGAACAGGGGGTTGTCCGCGCCGGAGGTGTGCAGGGCCAGTGCGCGGGTCAACTCCTGGACCGGCACGTCCTGATGCGGCAGAGCGCGGATGAGGGTGTCGGTCACCTCGTCCATGGTGTCCTCGGCCGGGGCTTTCGGGTCCAGGCGAAGCCGCAGTGGGATCGTGTTGACGAACATGCCCACGGCGTCCTCGAATCCCCGCGGGCGGTTGCCGACGGCGGTGCCGACGACCATCTGGGAGCGGCCGCTGTGCCGGCGCAGGAGTTCCGCGAAGAGCCCGAGCAGTGTGGAGAACGGGGTCAGGCCGCGCTCGCGGGTGTGGGTGCGCAGCCGCTGGGTCAGATCCGCGCCGATCGACTGCCGCAGCTGTCCGCCGTGGTGCCTGCGCCGGGCGCCGGGCCGGGTCAGGCCGGGCAACGGCATGTCGTAGGAGGCGCCGCGCAGTTCGTCGGCCCAGTACTCAAGGCTCGCCTGCCGGGCCGCGGTTCGTACGTCGTCGGCCCGGGCGTCGGCCTGGGCACGTACATGGTCCGCGTACGAGGTCGCGGGGGGCAGAGCGACCGGCTCACCGAGGACATGGGCGCGGTAGACGGTGAAGACATCGCCCAGCAGGATCGCGAAGGAGTGCCCGTCGTGGATCAGGTGGTGCTCGACGTGGATGAGCCGGTGCTGGTCGTCGGCGAGCCGCGCCAGCGTCCAGCGCAGCAGCGGCGCCTCGTACGTGTCGAGCGGGGTCTCGGCCTCGGTGCGCAGCAGTTTGGCGAACGCGGCCTCCGGGTCGGCCTCCCCGGTCAGATCCACGCTGCGCAGGCGGGGCGCACAGGCGTCAGCGGCCCGCTGGGCGGGCATCGCGCCGGGGACAGCCACGAGTTCCAGGCGGAGTCCGGGGTGACGGTCGAGGGCGGCGGTGAGTCCGCGGCGCAGGGCCTCGGTGTCCAGCGTCCCCCACAGGTCGAGTGAGGCGGTGAAATTGTAGGCGCGGCTGCCGGGCTGCACTTGTTCGTGCAGCCAGACGATCTCCTGCGACGAGGAGAGGGGAAGCATGGGCGATCCCTGAGGTTGTCGGGTCGGGTTCTTCGGATGCGGGTCGGGGCACGGTTGTGCTCCCCACCCGGGGTTCGCAGGCCGGTCCGCGGATCGCGCGGTCCTGCCGTGCTGTGCTCGGTGGCTTCGGGGTGGTTCTGTGGCTGTGTGGCTTGAGGGATGTGCGGTGCGCCGGCCGTGTGCGGTTCGGCGCTGTGTCGTTTCCGTGTACGACTGCGGCGTTCAGCCGACGGTGACGTCGGCTCGCTGCGGTGCGGGCAGGGTCGCGCAGAAGGCGCCGAACCCGTCCTCGGCCGTGTGGTCGTCGTGCACGTGGCGGTCCCACACCATGCGGATGTGGAGTTCTGGCCCGTGGGTGACGGACACGGCGAACGGGGCGCGTACGTGCCGGCCGTCGATGTGGACCTCGCGGCCCGCCACTCCGCCCAGGCTCAGCGGTGGACGGCGACGGGCGTCGTCGACGGTCAGCAGGCCGTCCAGGCGGCCCGACCACAGGGACCCGGCCGACCGGGCGGCGTGCACGACTTCGTCGAAGGGGGTGTCCGCCCGGTCGAGGTCGCCCCACCAGTCGGTGGCCGTCGTCGCCGTGCCGAAGGGGTCGTCGCCGCTCGGGCCGTCGGGGGCGTCATCGGTCCCGGCGGGGAAGACGACGGTGTTGAGGAAGCAGCCGACCACCGGCGCCGCGGCGGCCGGGCGGCCGCCCCACGGGTACCCGATCGGTGACACATGACCGGCTCCGTACAGGACGCGGGCCGTTGCCCGACAGGCGTCAAGCAGAGCGGGGAACGATACGCCGGAGGCCGGAGCGGGCAGCCGCAGTTCGGCCGCGCCGGTGGGCAGCGTGCCGGGGGCGAGAGCCTGCGGCACGGGCAGCGCAGCGCGTTCGCGCACGTCGCGCAGTCGCCCGCCCCAGTACTCCAGCGCGGCGGCCGACCCCGCGCGCTGCTCGGCCTCGAGCTGCATCTGAACCGCTTCCCGGTAGGCGGCCAGTTCCGCGGCCGCGTCGCCGGGCGCGAGTTCTCCGGGGCCGGTCCCGTGGCGGTAGGCACTGCTCAGCTCCTCGACGATGCGCGCCAGCGACTGGCCGTCGCAGGCCGTGTGGTCCAGTACGACCGCGAGCACCTCTTCCTCGGCATCCGGTCCGTCCTCGGCCAGGTAGAGCCGCAGCGGCGAGCCCTGCACAGTCCAGGCGCTCAGGGCTCGACGCATGGTGGTGGCCGCGTCCTCGCCGGGCGCGCGAACGAGGCGCTCCACCGGTACGTCCGGCTCCGCCAGGCGAAGCGCGGGGGTGCCGCGGAGCACCTCCGGGTGGGCGCGCAGCACCGGGTGCCGGGCGGCCAGATGGTTCGCGGCCGCTCGCAGCCGTACCAAATCCACGGTGCCGCGGCCGAAGGCGAAGAACATCGGGACGATGTCCGGCCGTCCGGCGGGGTCCAGGGAACGCACCAGGACGAAGCGCCGCTGAGCTCCGGTGACTGGCAGCAGATCGGATTCCCTGTTGGCGGCGGCGATGCGTTGGTAGCGAGCCAGGTACTGGCCCGTGATGCTGAGGTGCACGTCGTCCTCTCTGTCGTGTCTGTCGTGGCCGCGCGTCGGACCCCGCGACATGCCATTCGGGCGGGACGGCAGCAAGAAATGACCGGCAGGCAGGCCGGAGCTGGAACGGGGGCTTCGAGTCAGCCGACGGCGACGGGCTCGGAGTGGCCGCCGGTGTCGCGCTTGGCCGGGTCTTGCGGGTCTTGCGTGTCGTCCGGAGCGGCCGGCAGATCGCGCATGCGGCGCAGGGGGGAGAGCAGCAACGGCAGCGGTACGAAGAGGAAGCCGATCGCGCAGGCCCAGAGTGCGGCGCGCGGATCGAAGGCGCCTGCGACGGCGCCGCCCACGACCGCGCCGAGCGGCAGGGTGCCCCACACAAGGAAGCGCAGTGTGGCGTTCATCCGGCCGAGCAGTCGGGGCGGGCAGAGCGTCTGACGGAAACTGACCTGGGCGACGTTGTAGACAACAGCGCCGAAGGAGACCACGCCGGAGCCGATGGCGAACAGGGCGGCGGTGGCTCCCCGTCCGGACAGCGGCCACAACAGTGCGAACGGCCCGGTTGCCAGCGCGGAGAGCCAGATGATGCGGGCCTGCCCGAGGCGGCCGGCGAGCGTGGCGGCGCTCAGTGCACCGACGAGTCCGCCCACGGCGGACGCGGAGAGCATCAGACCGATGGCGACCGGCTGCAGGCCGATCACCCGTACCAGGAAGATGGACTGAGTGGCCATCAGCATCGCGGTGAAGAAGTTGCCGAGGCCGGTCGTTGCGGCGATGACCCGCAGCAAAGGGTGGCCGAGGACGAACCGGAGGCCTTCCCCGATGTCCTTGCGCAGGGACGCGCCCGGAACAGGCTCGGGCGGGCTCTGGGGCGGCCGCTTCATAGCCAGCAGGAAAAGCGCCGACACGGCGTAGCCGATCGCGTCGGCCACGATCGCCAGATGGGCCCCGAGTACTTGTACGAGTCCGCCGCCGATCGCCGGGCCGGCGACGTGGGCCGATGAGCGGACCGTCTCCAATGCCCCGTTGCCCGCCATCAACCGCTCCTTGGGCAGCAGTTCGGGCAGGTAGCTCTGATGGGCCACGTCGAAGAAGACGGTTGCCGCTCCGGTGACCAGAGCGACGACGTACAGCTGCGCCATCGTCAGTACGTCAGCGACTGCGGCCAGCGGGACGCTCGCCATGGCCAGGGCGCGCACCGCATCGGACCGGATCATCAGCGGGAGTTTCCGCATCCGGTCGACCCAGGCGCCCGCAGGCAGCCCTATCAGGAGGAACGCGGCGGTCTCGGCAGCCGTGAGCAGTCCCACCTGAAACGCGGGTGCCTTCAGCACGAGAACCGCCACCAGCGGGAGCGCGACCAGAGTGACCTGGGCGCCGACTTGACCGGCCGCGGCGCCGGCGAGCAGGAGACGGAAGTCGCGCATGCGCAGCAGACCGCTGGATGCGACGGGAGGTGAGGGGGACATGAATCAGACCTTCACCGTCAGGCCGATCAACGTCAAAACACAATGAACACTTTCGGTCGTTTCTCTGGCGATATCACCGCCGGATCGGAAAATCTTCCGCCATATCGGGGCAACTTCCGGATGAATGACACACGCTAAGGCTTCGCGGCAAGAAGATCCGCGCAGCCCTCGCCCGGCAGGCCTCGGCCGATCTCGTACATGGCGCCACGAATCGCACCTCTGACCGAAAATAGTCGTCCGCTCACCCTCAGTGTCCGGGCTGTCGACTCCAGCCGCTATAGGCGGTTCGTCCATGCGAGGTAAGTCGGTCTCCGGAACCGTGCCGGCTCAGCGAGCGGTGGCCCATCCGTAGGCCGGTGATCTGCTGCGTGCCGCCGCCACCACCGCCCGGATGGATGAGGCCAAAGGTTGGGCGGGCCGTGGTGAGGCGGGCGATGATCCGTGTCTGGCTCTACAGCGGACTCCAACGCCGACAAGGACGAGGCGGATCGACTGCTGGACATGGCGATCGACGGGACCCGCCCATGCCTCAGCCCGGGACGCACGCTCCACGCTCTGATCGCTCGGTCCGCCGGGTGCAATGGTGCAGTTCAGGCCCCGCGCAAGACGCGGACAGGCGTGCGGCGGTCAGGGCGTGCGGGCGGCAGTCGAGGACCATGACGTCGGGATGGGCGCCGTGGTGCTCGGCGCGGTGACATGGGCGCGCGTCGTGGCCCACGGTATCGCCGACGCGGGTGTAGGCAGCCATGGCATGGGCAGCAACGGCTGGCGGGATGCGGACGGAGTCATGGGCGGATTGGGGAAGGTATCCGCCGTCGGCAACCTGGACGTGGCCCTCGTCGTGCCCGGTGACCCACGCCGGCAGCGCTGAAGGCGCTCTGGTGGATGGGATTCACCAACCCGCTGCACAAGCCCGTTGAAGCTCACTTGCCGCGGACGGTTCTCCGGACACGCTCAACCCACCCACCCACCCGGACGCCGCCAAGGGGAAGGGCGAAGAAGCGGGCCACGTCGGTCCAGCGGCGAAGTACACGAGACCCGGGACGTCCACCGGCGTTCTGTCTCACGGTGCGGCAGGTGTCTGGTCGGCAGTCCTCGCCAACCAGCTCTCGGTGCGCGCTGCGCCGAAGCTGATGAGGCCGGCAGCCGCGGCGAGTGCGATACCGGTCCACGATGGCGATGAGGTGTCCAACAGGTCTGCCAGGAAGGGTACGTAGAGTGCGGCAGCGCCCAGTCCCGCCGCAGTCAGCACAGCTGCGGGCAGAAACAGATTTTGGCGCGTGAACAGTCGCTCCCGCAGCCCCAGAGCGACGCCGAGCTGGGCGGCCAGCAGGGCGATGAACAGGACGGTCTGCCACGGGCCGCCGGAGTGCCGGACCCAGAGGCTGGCAGCGAGGCTGGCTGCCGTGACCAGGATCGACAGCCGCAGTACCCGCTGCCAGAGCCCGTCGCCGAGTACGTGCTGCTGCGGCGGGCGCGGCGCGCGTCGCATGGCGTGGGGTGAGACCGGTTCGGCGCCCATGGCGACCCCTGTCAGACCATGAGTGAGCAGGTTGATCCACAGAATCTGACCTGCTCGCAGAGGCAATGCGAGTCCGAGCATCGGGCCAATGAGCATAACGAGGATTTCCGCGGCACCGCCGGCCAGCGCATAGACCAGGAACCGGCGGATGTTGGCGTAGACACGGCGGCCCTCTTCCACGGCCGAGATCACCGAGGTCAGTTCATCGTCGGCGAGGACCAGATCGGCAGCTTGGCGGGCAACTTCGGTTCCCCGGCGGCCCATCGCCACGCCGATGTCGGCCTGCCGCAGGGCGGGGCCGTCGTTGACGCCATCGCCGGTCATCGCGGTGACCTCTCCGCGGGCGCGCCACGCCTGGATGATGTCCAGTTTCTGTTGAGGCGTGGTACGAGCGAAAACTCTGACCCGGGTGGGGTCCGGGATCTGTCCGGCGGCCAGCTCTTTGCCGGTGGCCACGCGGCTCGGCATGGTGGCGTCAGCTCGCGTGAGGATACCAACCCTTTCCGCGATCGCACGGGCAGTTGCTGGGTGGTCTCCAGTGATGAGAACCGGGGTGATCCCGGCACGGCGGCAGGCTTGCACGGTCGCAGTGGCTGCTTCTTTGGGCGGGTCGCTGATGGCAGTCAGTCCCAGCAGCCGCAAGCCGCTTTCCGACTCCTCGGTCGGGACAGGAATACAGGTGGACGAACCTGACGCTATGGCCAGGACGCGGTAGCCCTCGGCGGACAGGGCGGCGGCCTCCTTACGCGCATGCACCAGTGACGCGGGACTTTCGTTCAGAAGCGCGGCGTCCAGCACCATTTCAGGTGCGCCCTTGAGGTAGATCTCGATCGTTCCCGAGGGTGTGCGGTGGATGGTGGTCATACGTTTGCGGAGGCTGTCGAACGGCACCTCATCGACGCGGGGATGAGTTCGCACCAACTCGTCGGGTGTGCAGCCCACTTTGGCGGCGGCGGTCAGCAGGGCGGCCTCGGTTGGATCACCGAGCGGGGTCCATTGCGCGTCTGCTTCCCCGGGCGGAATCAGCGACGCGTCGTTGCACAACGCCGCTGCGATGAGCACTTCTCGAACGGCATCCCTGGTGGCGGTTCTGGATGTCGGCCGGTCGTGAGAATTTCACCAACGGGTTCGTATCCCGCGCCCGTCAGGGTCACCGTGCCATGGGCGGCGGTCCATACTCGTTCGACGACCATGCGGCCTTCGGTGAGGGTGCCTGTCTTGTCCGTGGCCAGTACGGTGACCGATCCCATGGTCTCCACTGCGGACAGGCGGCGAACCACGGCGTTGCGAGCGGCCATCCGCCGCGCGCCCAGCGCCAGGCCGAGGGTGACGACGGCCGGCAGTGACTCCGGGACGGCTGCCACGACGAGGCTGATGGCCGTTACCGCCATCGTCTCCAAGGACTGACCGCGCACCAGTCCCAGGACGAGCACGAGGAGGCACAGCCCTACAGTGACCAGGGCCAGTACCCGGCCGAGCCCGGCCAGGCGCTTTTGGAGCGGGGTCTGTCGCTGTCGGGGGTGCAGCGAGGCGGCGATCATGCCGAGGGCACGGCGCGGCCCGGTGGCGGTGACGGTGGCGACAGCGCGGCCACGCAGTACGACGGTTCCCGCCTGTAGTTGTCCCGTGTGCGGATCCGTTCCGTGGACGTCCTTGTCGACAGGTACGGATTCGCCGGTCAGCGCCGACTCGTCGATCAGAAGGGCAGCGGCCTGCGTGAGCGCGGCGTCAGCGGGGACGATGTCGCCTTCACCGAGTACCAGTACGTCGCCCGGGACGACGGCTGACGAGTTCACCTCCTGTTCCGTCCCGCCGCGCAGTACTCGTGCGGCAGGCGCCGTCATGGCGGAGAGGGCAGCGACCGCATTGTCGGCGCGCACCTCCTGCACCACCCCGACGGTGGTGTTGAAGAGCACGACCACACATATGACGACTGCGTCGGCGTAGTCCCCGGTCGCCACGGTCAGTGCCACGGCCGCCAGCAGCACGATGATCAGCGGGTCACGAAGCTGAGCGAAGATTCGGGACCGAAGCGATATCCTGCGCTGTTCGCTGAGCTCGTTGGGACCGCACTCCGCCAGCAGCTGGGATGCCTGCTCCTGACTGAGACCTGTCGCCCGGGCGGCCCCCGAAAGGGGTGCGGACGTAAGGGGCATGGTGACTCCGGTTGCTTCAAGGTGCTCATGTCTTACGGGCCTGGCTCAGTGGGCGCTGGGTGGGTTGGCCGTCAGTGGGGGCATTGACCGCGTCAGTTGGAGCTGGGGTGCATCCGTGTCCTGTCTCCGACATCACGGAGCAACGCCGGGGCGCTCAGCTGTTCCAGTTCCATTCGCTGACTTCGGGCAGGTCGGTGCCGTGCTCACGAATCCAGGCGTGGTGGCGCAGACGAACGTCTGCCATCTCCTGTCGAACTGTGGCGGCGCGTACCGCCAGCCCGGGGACGCGGTCGATGACATCCATGACGAGCCGGTACCGGTCGAGGTCGTTGCGCACGACCATGTCGAAGGGCGTGGTGGTGGTGCCTTCCTCCTTGTAGCCGCGCACATGCAGGTTGGCGTGCCCGGTGCGCCGGTAGGCCAGGCGGTGGATCAGCCACGGGTATCCGTGGTACGCGAAGATGACGGGCTTGTCGGAGGTGAACAGCGCGTCGAACTCCGCGTCCGGCATGCCGTGCGGGTGCTCCTCCTTGGGGAGCAGCCGAGCCAGGTCCACGACGTTGACGACGCGTACGGCCAGGTGGGGCAGGTGCCGGCGGAGCAACTGTGCGGCTGCCAGGATTTCCAGAGTGGGGACGTCGCCAGCGCAGCCGAGGACGACATCGGGTTCCCCGCTCTCATTCTCTGCGCCTGCCCAGTCCCAGATTCCGGCACCGCGGGCACAGTGTCCGCGAGCCTGCTCGAGGGTCAGCCAGTCGAAGCAGGGCTGCTTTCCGGCGACGACGACATTGACGTAGTCGCGGGAGCGCAGCACATGATCGGCCACCGACAGCAGGGTGTTGGCGTCCGGTGGCAGGTACACCCGCACGACCTCGGGTGACTTGTTGAGGACGTGGTCGATGAAGCCGGGGTCCTGGTGGGAGAAGCCGTTGCTGTCCTGCCGCCATACGTGCGAGGTGAGCAGGTAGTTCAGTGAGGCGATGGGGCGGCGCCAGGGCAGGCGCCTTGAGGTGCGCAGCCACTTGATGTGCTGGTTGACCATGGAGTCGACGATGTGGACGAACGCCTCGTAGCAGGAGAACAGCCCGTGGCGGCCGGTGAGGAGATAGCCCTCCAGCCAGCCCTGGCAGGTGTGTTCGGAGAGGATCTCCATCACCCGGCCGTGGCGGTCCAGGTGTTCGTCGACCTCCAGGGTCCGCGCCTGCCATGCCTTGCCCGTCGCTCCGTACACGGCCTGCAGACGATTCGAGGCCGTCTCGTCCGGCCCCATCAGACGGAAGTCCCGACGCTCGGCGGTGTTCTCCATGACCCCCTCCAACAGGTCGCCCAGGACCCGGGTGGGCTCATGCAGGGTCGTACCGGGCTTGTCGACCGGAACGGCGTAACGTTCCAGCGGCGGGATCGGCAGATCCTGTACGAGCAGGCCGCCGTTGGCGTGCACGCTGGCCCCGAGACGGCGAGGGCCGGCGGGCACACACTCCAGCACCCGCTCGCGCGGGCGGCCGCGATCGTCGAAGAGTTCCGCGGGCCGGTAGGAGTGCAGCCACTCCTCCAACTGCCTGAGGTGGTCCGGGTTTTCGCGTACGGAGGACAGCGGCACCTGGTGCGCGCGCCATGTGCCTTCCACCTGTACGCCGTCGACCTCGGTCGGCCCGGTCCATCCCTTGGGCGTGCGCAGCAGGATCATCGGCCAGCGCATGCGTTCGGTGACGCCTTCTTCGCGGGCGCCGTGCTGGATGGCGCTGATGCGATCGAGTGCGGTGTCCATGGCGCGGGCCATGGCGCTGTGCACCTGAAGTGCATCATCACCTTCGACATGCAGCGGGTCATGGCCCAGGCCACGAAGAAAGTCGTCGAGTTCGTCCCTGGGCAGGCGCGCAAGCACGGTCGGGTTGGCGATTTTGTACCCGTTCAAGTGCAGGACCGGCAGGACCGCTCCGTCGTGGACCGGGTCGAGGAACTTGTTGGAGTGCCAGGACGCGGCCAGCGGCCCGGTCTCCGCCTCCCCGTCGCCGATGACGCAGGCGACCAGCAGACCGGGGTTGTCCAGGGCGGCGCCGTAGGCATGGGAGAGCGAATACCCCAGCTCACCCCCCTCGTGGATCGATCCCGGAGTCTCCGGGGCCACATGGCTGGGCACCCCGCCGGGGAAGGAGAACTGACGGAACAGGCGCGCCATACCCTCCGCGTCCCGGCGCACGTCCGGGTACGTCTCGGAATACGTGCCCTCCAGCCAGGAGTTGGCCAGGACGGCCGGTCCTCCATGGCCGGGGCCCCAGACACAGATGGTGTCCTTCCCATGGTCCCGGGCCACCCGGTTGAGGTGGGTGTAGACGAGATTCAGACCGGGCGAGGTGCCCCAGTGGCCCAGCAGCCGAGGCTTGATGTGCTCCGGCTTCAATGGCTCACGGAGCAGAGGATTGGCCATCAGGTAGATCTGGCCAACGGCCAGGTAGTTCGCGGCCCTCCAATGCGCGTCCAACGCCGCCAGCTCTGCTTCATCGAGGTAGTTGGCCGATCCCGGGTGAATGTCGGGCATTTCGTGCTCCTCTGCAGGTGCCGAGAGGAGATTTCGGCACGGTCGGTCGGTACGGGCAGGCGGCCGTTGGGCCCGATGTGCTCGGCTCATCTCCCAACGGGGCGGGGTCGGTGGTCAGGGCGGAAAGCAGTGCTGAACCGGGCAGCACGACGACGCAGGAGACGCCTGTGGCCTACCGCGCCCCGTGGCTCGGCAATTGGCGTCGGCCGCCAGCGGTAGAAGATCCGCTTACCAAGGCGCGCACCGGGCCGCTTGCCGCCCGTACAGCATGACGATCATGGACACGAACTCCTGCCCTATTGTGTTGATCCTCGGCAGTCGCCATGCGCCATCACTTCAGTGGGTGAGGGCTCATGGGCGTGGTGCCCGCCATCTCAGCCTGTGCCGTATTCGGGTTCAGTGGCGAGGGCCGAACGGCCTCGCCAAGGGGCCCAACGGCCCTGTCAGAGCGACTCGATGGCCTCTTCGCCGGTATCCCCGGCAGCATCATCCAGATCGTGGTGGGCGTCATCGAGCGTCGCAGGTGTGATGGGTTCGTGCCCCGCAGCATGCTGGACGGCTTCGTGAACGCGGGTTCTTTTTGGAACGCGTGGATGCGTGCAGACCGATCCGTCCGGGGCAGGCTGGAGGAGCCAAAGGCAATGTGCCGGCGGTCTTAGGGAGCCGAAGTGGGCGAGGACACGGATGCCGAGGGGGATACCGGGGCGGCGGCATCGCAGCTGCGGCTGGACGAGCTGCTGAACGACCCGCAGTCGCAGGCAGTCCTTGCGCGCTCGCCCCGGGATCGCGTAGATCCGCTGCTGGAGGCGGTTCTTGCCGTCGGCAGCGACTTGGACCTTGGTGTTGTACTGCAGCAGATAGTGCAGTCCGCAGCCGACCTGGTTGATGCTCGGTACGGGGCCCTGGGCGTGATTGGTGACGAGAATGGGCTCAGTCAGTTCATCACGGTCGGCATGGGCGACGAGACCATCGAGCAGATCGGGCCCTATCCGCAGGGCCGGGGCATCCTGGGGCTCCTGATCCGTGAACCGCACTCGCTGCGGCTGGTCGATCTGGGCGAGCAGCCCGAAGCCTCCGGCTTCCCGGCCGGCCATCCACCGATGCGGACCTTCCTCGGTGCCCCCGTCCGGGTGCGTGAGAAGGTGTTCGGCAACTTGTACCTGACCGAGAAGCGGGGCGGGGCCGAGTTCGGCGCCGATGACGAAGCGGTGCTGGTCACGCTGGCCGTGGCAGCCGGGGTGGCAATCGACAATGCTCGGCTGTACGACGCCGTCCAGCGTCGGGAACGCTGGCTGATGGCCAGCGGTGAACTGACCCGTGCCCTGCTGTCCGGCATTGAACCCGCCGAGGTACTGCGGAACTTCACCGCCACCGTCCTCGAGATGGCCGACGCCGACGTGGTCACCCTCGCCGTGCCCGTTCCTCGCACCGGCAATCTGGTGATCGAGGCAGCCGCCGGAACGGACGCGAATCGTGCCCTTGGACTGGTGTTGTCGCACACCACCTTGGCCGGGAAGGTCTACAGCTCAGGCGAGACGATCACCACCCAGGACTGGAACGCCGACCCCCGCGCCGAACGGGGCACCGCTTCCACGACCCTGGGACCGGTCTTCCTGGTCCCCCTCGGTACGCCCGAGCATGTGCGCGGTGTCCTGCAAGTCGCCCGCCACTGCGGCCGTCCCGCGTTCTCCGACGCGGCCGTGGCCATGATCGCCGGATTCGCCAACCATGCCGCTCTTGCCCTGGAGATCGCCGGACATCGGCACGACGCCGAACGCCTCCTCGTTCTGACCGACCGTGACCGTATCGCCCGCGATCTCCACGACCTGGCCATTCAGCGCCTGTTCGCCAGCGGTCTGAGCCTGCAGTCCACCCTCGCCCAGGTCGCCGACCGACCGCAGGTCGCCGAGCGCATTGCACGAGTGGTGGATGACCTCGACGACACCATCAAGGTCATCCGCTCCACCATTTACGGATTGCAACAGCGCGGTCGCCCCGAGGACACCGGGCTGCGCTCCCGCCTGGTGGCCGAATCGAACCGGGCATCCGAGGCGTTGGGATTCGCACCTGCGCTGCGCATGACCGGGCTGCTGGACACCCTGGTCCCACAAGCCATGGCAGACCACCTTCTTGCAGTGCTCCGCGAAGCCCTCGCAAACGCCGCCCGGCACGCCGACGCCACCGAGGTGGAGATCACCGCCCAGGTAACCTCGGCGCACCTTACGCTGCGGGTGACCGACAACGGCCGCGGTACTGCCCCCGCGCGCGCCCACCGCAGCGGCCTGGCCAACCTACACACCCGTGCCGAGGAACTCGGAGGAGCTCTGGTCCTTGCGCCCAATCAGCCCACTGGCAGTGTCGTGGACTGGAGCGTTCCCCTTTCGGCCGACGAGTGACCCCGCCTCGGACAGCGCGGCGCGAAGTAGTGCACGGTACCCCGTGAGCGCTCAGTCTCCGCCCGTCGTGGGCCGGGCTCGGCGCCCGATGGACCGTCGACACCTCCCCGCACGGCGGCACGCGCCCGACGTGGCAGGTACCGGGCGTCCCTGGATGAAGGCTCTCTCTCCCGGACTGACGAGTGCCTTCCTCCGCTTCAGCGGTCCCGCCGAACGGGGGCCTGCGGAGCGGCCTGCGTGACCATGACCGCAGCCTGGATGCGCCGCTCGACGCCCAGCTTGGCGAGCAGGCGGGAAACGTTGTTCTTCACCGTCTTCTCCGCGAGGTAAAGCCGTTTCCCGATCTGGGAGTTGGTCAGTCCCTCTCCGATGAGATCGAGGATCTCCCGTTGGCGGGTGGAGAGCCCGGACAGTGCGCCTGCTTCGGTGTTCTGCGGAGAGTCGCCGCGGAGGCTACTCATCAGACGGGTCGTGGTCGCTGGGTCGAGCATTGACTGGCCGGAGGAGACGGTGCGGACCGCGGCAACCAGGGCAGACCCTTTGATCTCCTTCAGCACATAGCCTGCGGCCCCCGCCATGATCGCGTCGAGGAGTGCGTCGTCGTCGTCGAAAGAGGTCAGCATCAGACATGCCAGGTCCGGCATCCTCGACCGCAGTTCTCGGCAGACCGTGATCCCGTCGCCGTCCGGCAGCCGCACATCCAGCACGGCGACGTCAGGACGCAGCGCCGGCCCTCTGGCAAGAGCCTGTTCTGTTGTCCCCGCCTCACCGACGACTTCGATATCGGGCTCCGCGTCGAGCAGGTCGCTCACCCCGCGCCGCACGACCTCGTGGTCGTCGAGCAGGAATACGCGAATCGGCTTCCGCGGTGACGTTTCCAGGTCCTCGGTCATAGCTTGTCCTCCACACTGTCACGAGCACCTTGCCCTGTGGTTCCATCCTTAGCCCGTCGCCATGGGACCGCGCCAGGGCCGTATGGGCCCCCGCGTATCTCGCGACGGGAGCCCCACCCGACGGGCGGTCACCTGGACCGAGGCTTGGTCTCAGGCGTGGGGCACGACGGCCACCGGGCAGGCTGCGTGATGAATCACGCCGTGAGCCACAGACCCCAGATGCATTCCGAGGGGGGATGTTCGCTCGCGTCGGCCGATGACCAGCATCGGCGCATCGGCAGCCGCTTCGACCAGGTGGGCGACGGCCTGCCCCGAAACGCTGCTGGCACGGACGGCAACCTCAGGGCTCTTGTCGCGCCACGGCTCCAGGACCGTGTTCAGCGCGTATTCACGTTCCCTGACCAGCCCGGAATCGTCGATGAGCGTGCCCCCACCGGCGGCGATCGCGTACGAGGACGGCAAGGTGTAGCCGTGTACGACGTGCAGGCCCACGCCGCGTACGAGGGCCGCTTCGAAGGCGAATTCGATCACCTCGTCGCAGGAATGGGTGAGGTCGATGCCGGCCACAACGTCGGAGCTGTGGGGAGCGCCGGTCGGCCGGAGTACGTCGGGAGATGAGTGTGCCCCGGTATGCCTCTCGGATCGTACGAGTACGACCGGCCGCGGAGCATGGGCGACCACTCTGAGTGCTACGGAGCCGGTCACGAATCCGGCCATTCCACTCAGGCCGCGGGAGCCGAGGACGAGCACCTCGGCGTTCTCGGCTGCTGCCAGGAGCGCGGCGACGGGCGAGTCCGATATCTGCTCGTGGGTCGGCCGAAGCCCAGGGTGGCTGCTACGGAGCTGTTCCACGGCTGTACGGAGGATGCGACCGGCCCAATGACGCTGAGTCTCACTGGTCGGGACGGAAGCCGAGGGGGCGGGAGACCATTCCCAGGCGTGCACGAGATGGAGCGGAACGGTGCGGAGCGCGGACTCTGTGGCTGCCCAGCGCGCGGCAGTCAGGCTCTCGGGAGAGCCGTCGATCCCGACGATCACGGCACGGGCCATGAGTAGTACCTCCTGCTTGGTCTGTCGTGTTCCTGGCAGCAGCTTCACCCGCGCCGAGCAAAGGGGGCAGGGGTCGCGAGGCCCGCTCTGCGGTCCGAAAGGCCCCTCCCGAGGGGCACGCTTGCGACCGAAGGTGGAATCGGGTGGAGGCTCTGCTCTCCGGCCGACGGAAGGTGGACCGTCATGGCGCGCAGTGTGGTTGTTGGAGTTGACGGGTCGTCATGCAGCGCTGGGACCGCGGACTGGACGGCTCGGGAAGCTGCTCTTTGCCGGCTGCCGTTGCGGGGCGTCCAGTTTCCCCGCGGTCCAGGGCCGACCTTGCGGAGCTCTGGCCGTATCGCCCGAGGCGCTGCCCGGGTGTCACGCCGCCGCGATCACCTGCTGGTGTCCCCGACTGCGGGTCGAGGCCGTACGGCTGACAGGCTGTCCCGTTCCGGCGCTGACCGCGGAGACTGGTCCCTGTGGTTCGCGGCAATATCGAGGCGCCGATGAGCGGATCCGCTCCTGGGCGAAGGCCATCGCCCGCGAGCTGGTGGCGCTCCCCCCACGTGCGGCCGACGTTCGCCCGACGAGGGGAGACGCCGGTCGTAGCCCCGACTGCGTAGGGGCCCGAGCGCGGTGCAGGGATCGTTCCCGGCTCGGCGGTGGTCGGTACAGGGTGGAACAGGGCCGAGAAGACCCGGGCCAGGGACGATCGGCCCAGGCGCCGCCGGTCCCTCCTCTGTAATCGTCTACCTCACGAAGTCGGCAAGTCCGTTGCGAATACTGACCGCGGCGGCACCACCGGGAGGCGACCATGCCTGGCACCATCACCGTTGGACTGGACGGAACAGACCACGCCCTCGCCGCCGCGGACTGGGCGGCGCACGAGGCGGCGCGCCGGGGGATGGACCTGCGCCTGGTGCACGCCTGGGTGTGGCGCGGCACCGACACGGTGTACATCGGGGACCGTGCTATGGAGGAGCGGTGGGTGCGCAACGTGTTGAACGAGGCGGAAGCCCGCGTGGCCAAGGTGTACCCGGACCTGAACGTCACTACCGAGCTGCTGGTCGATGACCCCGTACCGACGCTCGTCGCCGAAGCCGCGCGGGCCGAGATGCTGGTGCTGGGCTCTCGCGGCTACGGCGCGCTGACCGGCTATCTGGTCGGTTCTGTGTCTCTGCAGGTGCTGCGCCAGGCGACCGGGCCGGTCGTCATGGTGCGCGGGCCGAGGCAGACCACAGTGCAACAGCGCTTCGACGAGGTCGTCGTCGGCGTCCAGGAAGCAGAGGAAGCCGGCGGGCCAGTCCTCGAGTTCGCCTTCGCGGCTGCCGCCGAACGCGGAGCGACGCTTCGAGCTGTACGCGCCTGGAGCATCCCGTCGGTCCTGTCCTGGAGTCCGGGATCGATGTGGCTGGCCGATCAGGCGGGTGGCTTGGAGCCGCTGCACAAGGAGATCCTGGCCGACGCCCTGGGGCCCTGGCGCCAGAAGTACCCCGATGTGGATGTCATCGAGCATGTCGAGATCGGCGCAGCCTCGGAGGTTCTGCTGTCCAACAGCGGCCGCGCGAGCCTTGTGGTCGTCGGACGCCGCACACACGACACGGGCCTGCGCCGTCTTGGCTCAGTTACCCATGCTGTTCTCCACCACGCGCCCGGTGCGGTCGCGGTCGTACCGCACCCCTGACACCGCGCGCATGGGACCACGCCGCCCCGCTACACCGCAACCGCCCTGGACGGGTCCGTCCAGGGCGGTTCGGGGTTGGGCCGCGGCCGGCCAGTCGTGGGCCACCACGGCGACGGGCGACGCGGCGTGTTCGATGACGGCATGGGCGACATGGTCGATGTGCGGGCCCCGGCGGACCGCGCCGGATGCGACCGGCCGACCACTACAAGATCGGCGCCCCCGGCGGCCGCCGACAGCTGCCGCGTAGCAGAACCCGGGACCGGCTTCTCGACCACGTCCACCGGGTGGAACTTCTGCCGCCACGGCAGCAACATGTCGCCGTGCGCCTGAGTCACCTGGGCACTGATGTCATCCTGCAGTCCGGCATCGAACACGGGCAGGTAGGTGAAGGCCGAGGCGGAGATGCGTCACGAGCGAAACGTGAACTCTTCCTGCGACACGTCCGCATGCTCACCTTTGGCTTGCTGAGGCCGGGGAAAGGCCCGACGATATGGCGGCCCGTCGGTTCGCCGGGCCCGCTCCCGGGGTGTCCGGCTGTCGTTCGATCTGTCGGCTGGTGGGGGAATGGCGGTCCCACCAAGTAACGTCCGGGGGCTGGGCACGGCTGCGACATCTGGGGTGCGCCTCAAGCGGGACCAGTGGTCCCCCGGCGGGCACCTGATGGCCCTCGCGTGTGGCGGGCGGTGCGGCGAGGCTGATGGGGCCGGTATGTCGGCGCTGTCACAGTGAAGGAGAGAGCCAAGATGCCTACGGCCCCCGCCCCCCATGCCCACGGGCGTATGCCCGTAGTCGCCGGAGTCAGCCAATCCGACGCAAGCAGAACCGGCCTTGCCTGGGCCTCGGACGAAGCCGCGCTGCGGCAACTGCCGCTGCGGCTGGTACACGCGCTGGAATGGCCGCCGGGAGCAGACCCCGCCCCCCACGTCCCCCACCCGGAGCGCACCTGGAGCGCCCATTTCCGAGCCGGCGGAGAGGCGGTGTTGCGTGAGGCTGTCGAGTTCGTCCACGCACGCCATCCGGGCTTGGAGGTCGAGGCGTGTTCCGCTGACGGTCCGCGAGCCCGGGTGCTGGTGGAACAGGGTGCGGATGCCGCTCTGTTGGTGGTGGGTGCGAAGCGGCTGAACGTGGCGGAGCAGCTGTTCACCGTCTCCCCCCTTGGGGTCACCCTCACCGCCCATGCCGGGTGCCCGGTAGTGGTGGCCCGCGAACCCGAGCACGCCGTCGGCGAGCCGCCCCTGGTCGTCGTTGGGGTCGACGGATCCGCCAATTCCCGCGATGCCATGGCGTTCGCCTTCGAAGAGGCCGCGGTGTCCGGGGCTCGACTGCGGGCGGTCATGGTGCGCTACCTGCATCGCGAGCGGGCGGTAGGCGGCGAGCGGGCCGATGTCGAGAATCGCTCCAGGACCGAGCTGTCGGAAGCGACAGCGGGCTGGCGGGAGAAGTACCCGGAGGTTGAGGTTGACTATCGGGTGAGGTATGGCCACCCGGCGCGGGCCTTGGCCCACACGGCCGCAAATGCGCGGTGCCTGGTGGTCGGGTCCCGCGGGCTCGGCGGCTTTCGCGGCATGCTGCTCGGCTCGGTGAGCCACGTGCTCCTCCATCAGGCGACCTGCCCTCTGATCGTGGTACCGCCGCGGGAAGGCATAGCCGCATACTGAACGTCCTACAGCGGCTGGGGGACTCCCGGAGGCCGGGTGAGGCATGCTCAACCTGACGGGGCGGGGTCGTAACCTCCGGCAAGGAGTGGACCGACCGCGGTGAGGTCTATGAGGTGCACTCCCCAAAACGACGCGCTGCCAAGGCCACGCAGCCCGTGCCGCCCGCCCTCCTTCGTGAGCACGCTGAGATCACACATCGACCGGTTCGGCGTGGCGCCGAACGGCCGGCCCACGAGGTCTTACGACCTTCGGCACGCCGGGATCTCCTTCTGGCTGCACTCTGACGTGGAGCCCCGGCCGAATGCGCACGCCGAGCCGGGCAGAGCATTGAAGTCCTCTTCCGGCACTACGCCAAGTTCCCCAGGGCTGAGTGCCGGATCTGGTCCGCGACTGGTCCGCAACTGCTGGTCAGGAGTGGGAGACCGGTGGGAGGAGTTGGGATAGTCGACGCAATCAGGGCTGCTCTGTAATCGGATGGCGCAGAGGGCGCCTGACGGGCAGCAGCCCAGTTCAGGCGCCCTCTGCTTGGCCCTAGAAGAAGCCGAGCTTCTTCGGCGAGTAGCTCACCAAAAGGTTCTTCGTCTGCTGGCGGTACAGGTCTTGCATGTCGCTGACCAGGGGAAACATTGGCATTTCGGGGAAGTGTTGGGGTCGTTGGTCCGGGAATGGTCCGGATCTTGATCCGTGAGCGGTCCGACGGTGTACGCCACCCACGGGATAGGTGTGGCGAGTGGTCGTGTAGCGCCCGTGTTGCGCTGTCCCGCACAGAGCAGACGCTTCCGGCGCCGACCCGGGCCGCGGGCACAGCCGGGGTTGCATCCCCCATACGACACCTGAGACCGAGCGTGCCCGTCTTGTCAACTGAAGCAGGAACACGAGGACAGAATCCGGCACGTGACGGGCCTGGGGCCAGAGCGTGCCACCACGGTGGTGCGGATGGTGGGGCGGGTCCACGGACAGAAGGTGGAACGGTCTCCCCAGACGGCCTCCGCCGCTGTGGTGGCTGCGCACCGGTTTCCGCTGTCCCTGGAGTCCTACGCACGGCATGGCATTGAGATCGATCTGAGGGGTGTGCCCGGGGAGTCGCCCCTCGTCCTTCAGGGGGCATCGGAGGCTGCGGTTTCAGGCCGTGCCTACTACCGTTCGGCGGCGGAGATCATTGACGAAGTTTCGCGCGTCTGCCGCTCCTAGTGCACCTGGAATCGGGACGACGGTCCGGCTGTTGACTTCACCGCTCGCGTTAAGCATGATGCGCCGGCCGGAAGCGAGGCGGTGTTGCTCATGAATATGTCCGGGGCCATCGGGTGGCAGGAGGTGCCAGCAGCTCTGGCGTCCCTGCGCCGCTACGAAATCCGGCCGGAGCAGGCGCCTACGTGTTCGGACATCACCGGCGTGTGTGGATGCCGTCGAAGGTGACGTCGAGGCCCTCTTCGAACGGTCTTCACCGCGAACCGATCGCTTCGTTACCGCGTGCAACGGGTCGTGACACTGGCCGGAAACGAACCCATCGAGCCGGACCAGCCGGAGGTTCGGGCACAACTTCTTCACAGGCGATTTCCGTGCGCCGCCTTCCGCGACCCGGCGGTAACCACCGCATCGCCGTACGCCGGCACGGCATGCGCAGGAGTTCCGTCCCAATCCGCACACATAGAAACACCTCCCCCGGAAGGCCTCTATGCCATCACCTCCGGAGTTGCAAGCGGACTTCACTCCCGGCAGCCATCGACGCCATGAATCCAGCCATCCAAATGCCTAGTGATCTGGACCACATCGCCTTGCTCAGGCCAACTCCGCTGGATAGCTTGACCACTACTCAGGGGGATGCACTTACGCCGAACTGCCGGGCGCGGGAAACCGTTTGAACCGGGGCAGTATCATTCGGCGTCCAGATTCGGGGGAATTCAAATAATGCTAGGCGATTCTGTCGTCGATCCTGCACGCAATACGCTTCTCGACGCCTTTGCGTCGTCCGTCGAGCGCTTTCCTCAACGCCTCGCCGTGAAATTCAGTAAGCAGGGCCTCACCTATGAGGATCTCGACCGCCGCTCCGACGAGTTGGCGGCGGCTATTCAGGCGCACACGTCTCTCCCCGACCGGCCGATCGCCATTCTCCTCCAGCGATCTCCGGAGATGGTGATCGCGGCACTCGCGGTTCTCAAAACGGGTTCCTGCTACGTCCCGCTGGACCCGGAGTCCCCGAGCGCGAGGCTCGAGGTGATCCTCGAGGATGCGGCGCCCGCACTCATCCTGACCTCGGACGCCCTGGTGAGCACGGTTCCGGGCGGACATGCGGTCCTGTCCGTGGACGACGAGCGGAGCCACGTTCTCAAGCCCTACCAGCCGCCCGTGGTCGCCCCGTCCACCCGCGCGTACATCATCTTCACCTCCGGAACGACCGGGCGCCCCAAAGGCGTTCAGGTCACGCACGACAACGTTGTGCGGCTGTTCACTACCACCGACCCGCTCTTCGGTTTCGGACCGGACGACGTCTGGTCCATGTTCCACTCCTTCGCGTTCGACTTCTCCGTGTGGGAAATATGGGGCGCTCTGCTCCACGGTGGAACTGTGGTGATCGTCCCGGGTGAAGTGGCGAAGGACCCGCAGAGATTCCGTGCGTTACTCCGTGACGAGCGGGTGACGATGCTGAGCCAGACACCCACGGCATTCGCCCAGTTGATCGCCGAGGAATCGCGGAGCGAGGACAGACTTCCCCTCCGATACGTGGTCTTCGGCGGAGAGGCCCTCAAATTCTCCGACCTGGCACCCTGGTTCGGGAAGTACGGAGATTCCGACCCCGAACTCGTCAACATGTACGGCATCACCGAAATCACAGTGCACGCCACTCACCGGCGGGTCACACAGGACGATCTCGGCCGGGAAGGCAGCCTCATCGGCGTTCCCCTTCCCGATCTCGACATCCTTCTCCTGAGCGAAGACCTCGGTCCCGTGCCCGACGGGGAGACCGGGGAGGTCGTGGTCACCGGCCCCGGCGTGGCCCTGGGATACCTCGCCCGGCCCGAGCTGACCGCGGAACGCTTCGTCGACGTCACCGGCCCGGCCGGCCGCACGGTGCGCGGCTACCGTTCGGGCGACTTGGCGCGGCGCCTGCCGGGCGGCGACCTGGAGTACCGCGGGCGGCGCGACGAGCAGGTCAAGATCCGGGGCTTCCGGATCGAACTCGGCGACGTCGAGACCGCGTTGACCTCACTTCCGGCTGTCGGACAGGCGACCGTCGCCGTCAGGGACGTGGACGGCGAACGGGAACTCGTCGGCTATGTGGTCCCTGCGCACGGACACGCACACGCAGACACCCACGGAGTCGCACCGGACGAGCCCCTGCTGCGCAGCCGGCTGTCCGAACTGCTGCCCGCCTACATGGTGCCCGTGGCGTTCGTGGCGATGGACGAACTGCCGATGACGGTCAACGGCAAGCTGGACCGGGCGGCGCTGCCGGACCCGGACCGGGCGCTGCCCGAGTCCAGGAACGTCCGCGGAAGCAGGCCGGCGGACGGAGCGGCCCCGCGGTCGCTGCGCGAAGAGCTGCTCTGCGAGCTGTTCGCACAGGTCCTCAACCGTCCCTCGGTGAACTCCGACGACGACTTCTTCGCCCTGGGCGGCCACTCCCTGATGGCGATCCGCCTGGTCAACCGCATCCGCGCATCGGTCGGCCTCGAGGTCGCGGTCAAGGATCTCTTCGAAGCCCGCACCCCCGCGGCGCTCGCGGCCGCAGGCGCGGCGGACTCCAGCCGCCCGGCGCTGCGACCGCTCCCGCGCCCGCGCGACGGCCGGAGCCCTCTGTCGTACGCCCAGCAGCGGCTGTGGTTCCTGCAGCAGGTCCACGCAGGCTCCCCCGCATACCACATTCCGCACGCCCTGCATCTGACGGGCCGTGTGGACGCGGACGCCCTCGGCGCGGCCCTGCGGGATGTCGTCCTGCGGCACGAAGTGCTGCGGACCGTCTACCCGGAACAGGACGGCACGCCGTACCAGCACATCCTTCCGCCCGACGCGCTCGGCACGCCGCTGTCCGTCTCGCACACCACCCCCGACCGCCTCGACGCCCAGGTGACGGGCGCGGCACGGGCGGCGTTCGACCTGGCCGCCGATCTTCCCCTGCGCGCGGAACTGTTCGTGCAGGACGAGGAGAAGAGCGTGCTTCTCCTCGTCCTGCACCACATCGCGGGCGACGGCTGGTCGCTCGAGCCTCTCGTACGTGACCTGGCGCGTGCCTACACGGCGCGGCTGAGCGGACGGGCGCCGGACTGGGAGCCGCTGCCCGTCCAGTACGCCGACTACGCGGGGTGGCAGCAGGAACTTCTGGGCGACGAGGACGCTCCGGACGCGCGCCTCTACCGGCAACTCGGCTTCTGGACCGAGGCGTTGCGGGACTCCCCGGAAGAGCTCGACCTGCCCTTCGACCGGCCCCGCCCCACTGCCGCGGACTTCTCGGGCGACCTGGTCGGCATCGACCTGGACGAGGATCTGCACCGCGCAATCTCGCAGCTGGCGCGGACGACGGGCACGACCGTCAACATGGTCCTCCAGGCCGCTGTGGCCGGGCTGCTCACCCGCCTGGGAGCCGGCACGGACCTACCGATCGGCACCGCTGTCGCCGGCCGGACCGACGACGCCCTGAGCAACCTGGTCGGCTTCTTCGTCAACAGCCTGGTGCTGCGCGCGGACACCTCCGGTGACCCGAGCTTCGTCGAGCTGCTGCAGCGCGTACGCGCCGTGAGTCTGGCCGCCTTCGACAACGAGGACCTGCCGTTCGAGCGGCTGGTGGAAGCCCTCAACCCGACGCGTTCCGCGGCGCGTCACCCGCTGTTCCAGGTCATGGTCGCCTCGCAGAACAGCATGCCCGACGACTTCGGTCTGCCCGGGCTCTCGGTGGACGCCTGTCCCGTGTCCGGTGGCACGGCCAAGTTCGATCTGTCGTTCAAGTTCAACGAGCGGCGCGACCTCGACGGGAACGTGCTCGGCATCGGTGGCGGCCTGGAGTTCAGCACCGCCCTCTTCGACCGCGCGACGGCCGAGGCGATGGTCGGCCGACTGGTCAGGCTGTTGCGGGCCGCATGCGCGGAGCCCGGCAGTCGGCTCAGCGAGGCCGACATCCTCTCCGGCGATGAGCGGCGGCTGCTCGCGGAGTGGAACGACACCGCACAAGCCCCGGCCGCATTGCCCGATACCGCGGCGATGGTCGAGCGGCAGGCCGGCCTGACCCCGGACGCCGTGGCCCTGATCCAGCGGAACACCCGCTGGACCTACCGTGAACTCGACGAGCGGGCCAACCAGTTCGCCCACCGGCTCAGCGAGCTCGGCGTCTCGGCCGAGAGCCGGGTCGCCCTCTGTCTCTCCCGCGGCCCGGAGGCCGTCGCGGCCATCCTCGGCATCTGGAAGGCGGGAGCCGCCTACGTGCCGTTGGACCCCGAACACCCCGCGGAACGCCGTTCCTTCATGTTCGCCGACAGCGGTGCCTCGGTCCTGCTGACGGAGACGGACCTGTCCGGCGGCTTCGACCTGCCGGCAAACGCGCGTGTGCTGCGCGTGGACAGCGACGAGCGGCTGCGTACGGCAGCGACGGCGCGGCCCGTGTCCGTGGCCTGTGCGTCCGGCCTCGCGTACATCATCTACACCTCCGGCTCCACCGGCACGCCCAAGAGCGTGATGATCGAGCACCGTGGTGTGGTGAGCAGGCTGCACGACGTCGTCGACCGCTTCCGGCTCACCCCCGGGGACATCAGCCTGCAGATCACGGCGCTGGGTTTTGACCCCTCGGTGCGTGAGCTCTTCGCCCCGCTGTCCGTCGGCGCCGCGGTCGCGCTGCTGCCGCCGGAAGGCGCGCGGGACCCGCGGACCGTCATCGGTGAAGTCCGTACCGTACGGCCCTCGGTCATCCTGTTCATCGTGCCGTCGCTCCTCGAGGCCGTACTCGCCGAGGGGGCGGATCCGGTCGTCTTCTCCTGCCTGCGGCTCGTCGCCACCGGCGGCGAGGCCCTGCGCGCCCCCGAGGCCGGAGCGCTGCTGGAGTCCTGGGGCTGCGAGGTCATGAACCAGTACGGCCCCACGGAGAACACGATGCTGTCGTGCGTCCACGCCGTACGCCCGGAGGACCTGCGGACCCGTATTCCCGTCGGGCGGCCCCTGTCGGGCACCCGGGTGTACGTGCTCGACGAGCATCTCAACCCGGTCCCGCCGGGGGTCACTGGCGAGGTCTACCTGGCGGGTGTCGGCGTCGGCCGCGGGTATCTGGGGCGCGCCGGGCTCACCTCGGCCCGCTTCGTGGCCGATCCCTTCGGCGCACCGGGTGAGCGCATGTACCGCAGCGGCGACCTGGCGCGCCGGCTCCGGGACGGTTCACTCGACTTCATCGGCCGTGCCGACGGTCAGGTCAAGCTCCGCGGCTTCAGAATCGAACTCGGCGAGATCGAGGAAGTCCTGGCGGAGCATCCGGCGGTGTCGCGCGCGGCCGTGATCGTGCGCGAGGACCATCCGGGCGACCCCCGTCTCGCGGCCTACGTCGTACCGGCCGGTGACGGACCCGTGCCCGGACCCGGCGAGCTCAGGGACCACCTGAGCGGCCGACTGCCGGACTACATGATTCCGGCCGCGTATGTGGAGATGGAGACGCTGCCGCTGCGCGGCAACGGAAAGCTGAATCGCGGTCTGCTGCCTGAGCCGTCCCTCGCCGGCACCGCCGGCTCCCGGGCCCCCCGGAATCCGCGCGAGGAAGTGATGTGCGGCCTGTTCGCCGAAGTGCTCGGCGTGCCGCATGTGGGCATCGACGACGACTTCTTCCAGCTCGGCGGTCACTCGCTGCTCGCCGCCCGGCTCATCTCCCGCGTGCGGACCATGCTGGGGCTCGAACTCTCCATGCGCAGCTTCTTCGAGGCCCCCACCGTGGCTGGTCTCGCCGAGCGTGCGGGCGTGGACAGCGGAGCGGGCGCGCTGGAGGTCGTCCTGCCGCTGCGCACCGGAGGGGACCTGCCGCCGCTGTTCTGCATCCACCCCGGAGGCGGCCTGGCCTGGAGCTACTCGAGCTTCATGAAGTACGTCCCGCCTGGCATGCCGTTCTACGGCATCCAGGCCCGGGGACTGCTGCACCCGGACGACATGCCGGCCACCGTCGAGGAGATGGCGACGGCCTATGTCGCCGAGATCCGCCGCATCCAGCCTGAGGGCCCGTACCACCTGCTGGGCTGGTCCTTCGGCGGCATCGTCGCCTTCGACATGGCCACCCAGCTCCAGGCGGACGGCGCGGAGATCGGCCTGCTGGCCATGCTGGACTGCTATCCGGGCGTGCCCGACCACTACCGCGTCGACGAACAGAACATGGTCGCCGCGCTGCTGGACCCCTCCCGGCCGGGGGTGGTGCCGCAGGCGGGATCCAAGGAGATCTCCGGCGTACTCGAGGTCCTGAAGCAGGACACCGGTGCCCTGGCGAGTCTCAACGAGTACCAGCTGGTGGCGCTGCTCACCGCCATGTCCCACAACCGGCACATCGTCAAGGACCATGTGCCCGGCCGGTTCGACGGCGATCTGCTGTTCTTCCTGGCCACCGAGGGCCGCAACGAGGGCGCGCCGATGCCCGACGTCTGGGAGCAGTACGTCAGCGGCGCCGTGCGCTGGCACGCCGTCGATTCCACTCACACCGCAATGAACCAGCCCGGGTCGCTGGCGCAGATGGGGCCGATCCTGGCCGCAGCACTGGCCGACATCCACGCTGCCGACCGCAGCCGTACGCAGGGGGACGCACGATGACCAATCCTTTCGACGACCCGGAGGGCCAGTTCCAGGTCCTGCTCAACGGTCAGGGCCAGCACTCGCTCTGGCCCGTGTTCGCCGAGGTGCCGGCCGGCTGGACCGTGGTGCACCCGGCCGGCTCCCGGGATGCCTGCCTGGCCTACGTCGAGACCCACTGGACCGACCTGCGGCCGGTGGCTACGGCCCTGGCCTCTTCCCCTGCCGGTGAAGGGAACCGCGGCGCATGATGGGCGATTTCGCAATCCTCAAGGATCGCTCGGTACTGGCACTCTTCAGCGCCCGGTCCGTCTCACTCCTCGGCAACGCCGTCGCGCCGATCGCCCTCGCTTTCACGGTGCTGCACCTGCCCGGCGGATCTCCGTCGATGCTGGGCGTGGTGCTGGCTGCGAGGCTGCTCAGCCAGGTGACGTTCGTCCTGCTGGGCGGCGCGTTCGCGGACCGGTGGCCAAAACTCCGCGTCATGATCTCCGCCGACGTGGGCGCGGGACTCACCCAGGGCGCCGCGGCCGCCCTCGTCATCACGGGGCATGCGACGCCGTGGATGCTCGCCGGGTTCGCCGCGCTCAGCGGTGCGGCAACGGCCATCTTCGAGCCGGCGTCACGTTCGGCCATGCCCCAGTTGGTGTCCGGCGACGCCCTTCAGTCCGCCAACGCCCTGCTGAAGCTGTCCATGCGCGGCGGAAGCATCCTCGGTGCCGCCCTGGGCGGTGTGCTGGTCTCCACCATGGGCGCGGACAACACCATGCTCGTGCCCGCCGGGACCTTCCTGCTGTCGGCGCTGCTGCTGCTCGCCGTAAGGATGACCAACGCGGTGGTGCCCGCCAAGGGCCCGTCGCTGATCCAGCAGATCCGTGACGGCTGGAAGGAGTTCACGGCGAATCAGTGGGTGTGGGTGATGGTCTCCCAGCTCGCCTTCGTGAACGTGCTGCTGGCCGGCAGCTTCTACGTCCTCGGTCCGGTGGTGGCCGACGAGTCCCTCGGCGGAGCCTCCGCGTGGAGCACGGTCCTGGTCGCGCAGGCGGCAGGGTTCGTCGTCGGCAGTGTGGTCGCCATGAAGGTCAGGCCGCGCCGCCCTGCGCAGGCAGCAGCCCTGCTGACCATGGGATTCCCCCTCTCGGTCCTGCTGATGGCGGCGGAGGCACCGCTCGCGGCCATCGCCGCGGCCACGTTCCTCGCCGGCGTGTGCATCGACGTCTACGAGGTGACCCTGGACACGGCGCTGCAGAAGCACGTGCCGCCGGAGGCTCTTTCGCGCGTCATGTCCTACGAGTCGCTCGGATCCTTCGCGCTGGTTCCCCTCGGCATGGCGGGCGCAGGCCCCGCGGCGGACATGGTGGGGGTCGACACGGCCCTCTTCGGCGCCGCTGCACTGATCATGCTGGCGGGACCGACCGTACTCCTGCTCCGTTCCGTACGCAGCGTGACCGAGAAGACGGAGCCCGACCGGACGGCCGGCACCGCGGCCTCGGAGGTGGCGGCATGACTGCTCCCGCCCCCGCCCCCGCCAAGTTCCCCCGGTCGCTGCTGCGACGCCCCTCGCAGGAGGCGGCGGCCCGTATCTTCTGCTTCCCGTACTCCGGCGTCGGCGCCTCGATGTTCAACCAGTGGCCCCGCATGATCGGCGACGTGGAGGTCTGCCCCGTTCAGCTGCCGTCGCGGGAGAACCGCATCCGCGACGACCACTTCGGGACGTACGAGGAGCTGGCCGAGGTTCTGGCCGAGGACCTGCTTCCCTACCTCGACCGGCCCTCGGTGTTCTTCGGGCACTGCGCCGGATCGCTGCCCGCGTTCGAGACGGCTCTGCGCCTGGCCCGCCAGGGTTTGCCCACACCGGTCGAGGTCGTCGTCTCGGCTCAGGTCGCGCCCCACGACTGCCCCAACGACCGGTTCCTCCATATGACGGACGCGGAACTGTCGGAGGAGCTGAGCCAACTCGTGGTCGCCCGGGGCGGTGCGCCGCACCCGATGCTGATCGAGCTGACCCTGAGCGTGCTGCACCGGGATCTCGACGCCAACCGCGCTTATCACCGGCCGCAGGCGGTAACCGTCCCGTCGGGCATCACCGTTCTGCACTGGAGCGAGGACCCGGAGATCGAGCCGTCCCAGATGCACGGCTGGAGCGCGTACTCCGAGCGCGTCACGTACACCGAACTACCCGGTGCCCACTACGCGTTCCTGTCCGGGCCTCCCGAACTGCTGCGGACGCTGCACTCGCTGGCGCTCCCCCAGGATCCGCCGCCCGCACTGACGGCCGCGGCCCACGAAGGAAATCTGTCATGACGGACACGATCGATGCCCTCTTCGCCCGCCGGGCAGCCGCATACCCCGACCGCATCGCCGTGCACGGTGACGACGGCCAGCTGACCTACTCCGAACTCGACGCGCAGGCCGACCGGTTGGCCCACCTGCTGGCCGAGTCCGGGGTGCTCCCCGGCGACGTCGTGGCGCTGTGCGCCGAGCGTTCCGCCCAGAGCATCGTCATGATGCTTGCCGTCCTCAAAGCGGGGGCCGCCTACCTCGGGCTGGACTCCAAGCAGCCCGAGGCGCGACGTGACCTCATCCTGCGGGACGCCTCCGTACGGGTGGTGCTCGCAGACAAGGGCTCCGCGACCGGCTTCGATGGCGACGGCTGCACGGTCATCGTGCCCGGTGAGGAACAGGGCGCGGCACGTGAACGGCCGCCCGCCCGGCCGACCCTGGACTCGGGTTCGGGCTCCGGCTCCGACCGCACCGCGTACGTCGCGTACACCTCGGGGTCGACCGGTACGCCCAAGGGTGTATGCGTGCCTCACCGCGCCGTGCTGCGGCTCGTCGTCGGCGCCGACTTCATCAGCATGGACAGCACCGACACGTTCCTGCACTTCGCGCCCGTCGCGTTCGACGCCTCAACGCTGGAGATCTGGGGCGCGCTGCTCAACGGCGCCACCCTGGCCGTCGCCCCGTCCGGCGACCTCTCCCTGGCCGAACTGCTGCGCTTCGTACGCGATGAGCGGATCAGCGTCATGTGGCTCACCGCCGGCCTGTTCCACCGGGCCGTGGACCAGGGCCTGACGGACCTGCCCCACCTGCGTCACCTGCTCGCGGGCGGTGACGCCCTGTCGGTCGCGCACGTCAACCGTGCCGTGGCCGCGATCCCCCACACTGCGGTGACCAACGGCTACGGCCCGACGGAGAACACCACCTTCACCACGACCCACACCGTGCGGGAGCCGGTGGACAGCGCGACCGTACCCATCGGCCGGCCCATCTCGGGCACGGGTGTGCTGGTACTCGACGACCGTCTCCGGCCCGTCCCGGACGGAGAGCCGGGCGAGCTCTACGCCACCGGAGAAGGTCTGGCCCACGGCTACCTCGACAGGCCCGGCATCACCGCGGAGCGCTTCGTCGCCAATCCCTACGCCGACGTCCCCGGCGAGCGCATGTACCGCACGGGCGACCTGGTGCGCCGGCAGGCCGACGGGAGCCTGGAGTTCATCGGCCGCGGCGACGGCCAGGTGAAGATCCGCGGCTTTCGCATCGAGGCCGGCGAGGTGGTTGCCGCGCTGACCGCCCTCCCCGGTGTGGGCCGGGCCGAGGTCGTCGCCCAGCGCCGGCAGTCGGGCGACCGGCGTCTGATCGCCTACGTCGTGGGCGGCGAGGGCGCCAAGCCCTCCGCTCTGGAAATGCGCAGGCGGCTCACCGATATCCTGCCCAGCTACGCCGTGCCCTCCCTGGTGCGTACGGTGGACGAACTGCCCCTCACCGCGAACGGCAAGGTGGACAGGGCGGCGCTCGAGCGCAGGGACACGGCTGAACGGCCGGAGGTCAACGCCGATCACCGGGCCCCCGAGGGACGCCTGGAGACCGCGGTTGCCGGCATGTGGTCGGACCATCTCGGGTTCGACGGGATCGGCGCCGACGACGACTTCTTCGAGCTGGGCGGTCACTCACTGATGGCCGTGGCCATCATCGCCGAACTGCACCGGGAGTTCGGGGTCGAGATCTCGCCGATCGACTTCTACCTCGACCCCTCTCCGGCGGGTCTGGCCCGGTCCGTCGAGAAGGCGGGGGTCACACCATGAGAATCCCGGAAGTCACCGCCGCCGGCATGGCGGCCGTCGACCTGTCCCAAGTCAACCTTTTCGACTCGGACTTCCACGCAGGTCACGATCCGCACACGGTCTGGGCGGTCATGCGCGAGCGCGCACCGCTCCACCGCCAGGAGCTGCCGGACGGTCGTTCCTTCTGGTCGGTGACCCGGTACCACGACGCGTGCCGCGTGCTGGGCAGCCACCGGGAGTTCACCTCCGAGCGCGGCAGTCTGCTGAACCAGCTCGGCCACGCCGAGGCGGCCTCCGGCAAGATGCTGGTCGCCACCGACCCTCCCCGCCACGGTGAACTCCGCCGGCCGCTGAACAAGCTGTTCACCGGCCGTGGACTGGCGAGGAGCGAGGACCGTATCCGGGAAGCCGTGCGTACCCTGCTCGCCCCGTCGCTCGACGGCGGTGAGTGGGATCTGGCGCAGCGAGCCACCATGCTGCCCATGGCCGTGTCCGGCACGTTGATGGACCTCCCGGAGCCGCACTGGGACGACCTTGTGCAGTGGACGGGCATGGCCGCCGCGCCGGACGACCCGTTCTTCGTGATCCGCAACGGGCACGCCACCCTCGCCATCGCCCACCACCAGCTCTTCAAGTACTTCTCCGAGCAGTACGAGGCCCGGAAGGGCGCCGAGGGCGACGACGCGATCGGTGTGCTGATGACGATGCGCGACGGCGAACTCACCCCTGAGGAAGTCGTCGTCAACTGCTATAGCCTGCTGCTCGGGGCGAACGCGACCACCCCGCACACAGTGGCCGGTACGGTGCTTGCCCTGCTGGAACGGCCCGATCAGTTCCGGGCCGTCCGCGAGAACCCCGCCCTCGTCCCGGCGCTCGTCGAGGAGGGCCTGCGCTGGACCTCCCCGGCGAGCAGCTTCCTGCGCTACGCGGTGGAGGACGTCGAACTCAGCGGCGGCGTCGTGCCCCGCGGCGACGCGGTGGCCGTCTGGGTCGGCTCCGCCAACCGCGACGCGGACGTCTTCGCGGACCCGTACCGCTTCGATGTGACGCGCCAGGAGAACCGGCACATCGCGTTCGGGTACGGGGCGCACTACTGCCTGGGCGCCACGGTGGCACGCATCACCCTGCGCATCTTCTTCGAGGAAGTTCTCCGCACCACCGAGGACATCACCCTGGCCGGCGAACCGCGCCACCTCGCGTCGAACTTCGTCGCCGGTCTCACCAGCCTTCCCGTACGCGCCACACCGCGCAGCCCGGAAGCGGCACTCGGCGGTCGAACGGAAACGGCACTGAGCGCATGAACGAGAGGACCAGCACCATGCAGCACACCGACGCCGACGTCCCGGCGGCAGCTGCGACGACCGACCTGCCCGCGACCCTGACGGCCATCCTCAGCGAGCACCTGTCCGGGCAGGACGTCGGACCCGACGACGATTTCTACGCGCTCGGCGGCGACTCGCTCATCGCCCTGCGGGTCGTGGCGTCCGCGCAACAGCAGGGCATCGCCATGACCCTGAAGGACCTGCTCTACTACCCCACGGTGCGCGAACTCGCCGAGCACCTGTCCTCGTCGGCGGTCCAGCCCCTGCCCGGCACTGCGCAGCCCGCTCCCGGCCCGGCGGGCGGCGAGAGTCTCCTCGCCGCGGGCGATCTGGCCCTGGTGCCGGCAGGTGTGGAGACGGCCCTGCCCGCCTCCGCCCTGCAGGTCGGCATCATCTACCTCTGTGAGACCAGCGGCGACCCCGAGCTCTACCACTCGGTGATCGGCTGGGAGACGGTCGCCGCGTTCGACGAGGCCGTCTTCCGCTCGGCCCTCGGCCGGCTGTGCGAGCGCCACGAGGCGTTGCGCACCTCCTTCGACCTGGGCACCTTCTCCGAGTCCGTTCAGCTGCAGTGGTCGGGCATCGAACTGCCCCTGACGATCGAGCAGTTGCCGGAGTCCGATCCGGCCAAGGCGCGGGAGCTGGTCGGCGCGTGGAACGAGCACGGCCTCCAGCTGCCCATGGACTGGAGCCGCGCCCCGCTGTTCCGCTGTCATGTGGTGGCCCAACCAGACTCCTTCCACGTCGCGGTGGCCACCCACCACGCCGTGATCGACGGCTGGAGCTACGGTCGGCTGATCGTGGACCTTCTGGAGCTGTACGCCGCCGGCCTCAAGGGCGAAGAGGCCCGGTTGCCCGAACTGCCGGCCGCGGGGGAACGCGACTTCATCGTCGCCGAGCGCGAGTTGCTCGCCTCGGCGGAGGCCGCTGACTTCTGGCACCAGCAGGCGGACACCCCTCCGTTGTTGTTCGAGCGGGGACAGTTCAGCGGTGCGGCCAACGCCGTGGCGAAGGCCGAGTTCCCGCTGAGCGACGAGGTTCTGCGCGGTCTGCGGGTTACGGCCCGTACGGCCCGTACCTCGCTGAAGTCGGTCGCTCTCGCGGCCCATGTCCGGGCGCTGTCGGAGTGGACCGGGCGCCAAGAGGACTTGGTGACCGGTGTCGTCGTCAACACCCGGCCGGAGCAGGCGGGGTCGGACCTGATGGTCGGGCTGTACCTCAACACCGTCCCGTTGCGTTTCGCGTCCCTGGACGAGTCCTGGGCGGAGATGGCACGACAGGCATTCGACCTGGAGCGCGAGGCGGGTCCCTACCGCGCCTTCCCGCTGGCCCAGATCGAGAGCCGGCTGGAGCGAGCTCCGTTCGACACCGTGTTCAACTTCATGGACTTCCACGTCTACCAGGACCTTCCGGCCGCGGTCGGTGTGGAGACCCGCTCCTGGTGGGTGCGGGGAAAGCCCAGCTTCCCCTTCCGCGTCGACTTCGAGGTCGACGGCACCGAGGCGGGCAGCCGCGTCGTCGTCGCCTACGACCCCGCGCTGCTGGAGGTACGAAGCGTCGGGCAGTACGCACGGCACTTCGAGTCCGCCCTGGCCAACGCCGCCTCGCAGGACGTGACATGAGCCCCGGCGAACAAACGCTGGCCGTCGTGTACGACGACGGCGCGGCATCGGCGGGAGAGATCGGTGTGGGACTTGGGGACCTCGGGCGTGTGGTGTTCCTCGTACCCGACACCGCCCACAACCGCCTGCTGCGCCCGGTCATGGAGAGCCTGGGCGATGTCGTCGCGCTGACGGGCTCGTCGCAGGAGGACATCGACCTCGTGCGGAAGGCGGCACCGGACGCGGTGCTCACCTACAGCGAGCGCATGATCCGCAAGACGGCTGAGCTTGCGGATGCACTGGGACTCCCCTCGCACTCCCCGGACGTGGCCCATGTCCTGACGGATAAGGTGCGCCAGCGCCGGATCCTGCGGACCCGGGGCGTCGACGAAGTCCGCTCCCATCCGCTGCGCTCGCCGGAGGAGTGGCCGGCCGCGCTGGCGATGGTCTCCCTGCCCGCTATCATCAAGCCCGTCCAGGGCGGGGGCAGCCGTGACACCTATGCGGTGACGACGGACGCCGAGGCGACGGAGGTGCTGGCCCTGCTCTTCTCGGGAGAGAACGAGACGGGCTCCACCGAGTTCACGGTCGAGGAGCTGCTGCGGGGCAGGCCGAGTCTGCCGTACGGCGACTACGTGTCGGTGGAGAGCGTGTGCACCGAGCAGGGCGTCGACCACCTGGCCGTCACGGGCAAGTTCCCGCTCATGGAGCCGTTCCGGGAGCCGGGCAGGTTCTGGCCTGCCCACGTGCCGGAGGACGAGGAGCGAGCGATCCTGGACCTCACCTCCCGTGCGCTCCAGGCGCTCGGCGTGACGTACGGCCTCACCCACACCGAGCTCAAGCTGACGGAGGCCGGCCCCCGCATCATCGAGATCAACGGCCGGCTGACCGGCCACATGAATCTCACGACGCGGAGCGCGTTCGGGGTCGACCTGGTACGCCTCGGCGGGCTGCTGGCGCTCGGCGAGCAGCCGGGCACGCGCCCGCTCGACTTCGGTGGGCAGGTGCACTTCCAGTTCAACACGATGGCTCCGACACAGGCGTGCCGGCTGGAGCGCATCCACGGGCCCACCGAGGTCCGCCGGATCCCCGGGGTCGTCGGGTACCGGAACTACGCCAAGCCGGGCACGGCCATTCCGGGCGGCGTCATGACGTATCCGCTCGATGTCATCTGGGGCACCTGCGACGATCACCAGTCCATGATCGAGGTGGTGCGGCAGGCGGTCCAGGCACTGTCGTACGACTTCGCCTTCCCCGGCGGACCGGTCCGCCGCATCACGGCCGAGGCGCTCACGAACGACACGAACGCCGCATGAGCCGGTGCCCGGGCCGGGCCTGAACCGGGCGTCCGGACCGGTCGCTGACGCACCATCAGGCGCCGTCGTCCGACGGCCGAACCGCCCCCCGCGGTGGTTCGGCCGTCAGTGAACGCCGTTTCTCTCCGGGCGATCCCTGGATAGCGTGCGGACATGGTCGATCACCACACCCTGCACGTCGGAGGGATCCGGCTGGCCTGTCAGGTCTCCGGTCCGCCGGAGGCTCGGCCGCTGGTCCTGCTGCACGCGCTCGGCAAGGATTCAACGGACTGGGACACCGTGACGCCCGCCTTCGCCCGCGACTGGCGGGTCCATGCCCTCAACCTCCGAGGACACGGCCGGAGCGACTGGCCGGGGGCCTACTCGCTGGAGCTCATGCGGGACGACGTCCTCGGCTCCCTGGACGCGCTCGGACTGGCGACGGTGGATCTGATCGGCCACTCCATGGGCGGGATAGTCGCCTACTTGCTCGCCCAGGAGCATCCGCAGCGCGTGGACCGGCTCGTACTGGAGGACGTTCCGCTGCCCCGGCCCCGGGAGCGCACCTCTCTGACCCGGCCGGAGGGCGAGCTGAATTTCGACTGGGAGATGGTCGTGGCCGTCAAAGCGCAGATCGATACTCCTGATCCGGCGTGGCTCGGCTGGCTCGACGAGGTCACCGCCGAGACCCTCGTCGTGGCCGGCGGGCCGCAGAGCCACGTGGCGCAGGACGGGGTGGCCGAGCTGGCCTCCCGTATTCCTCGCGGCCGGCTCTCCGTGGTACCCGTGGGGCATCTGATCCACGAGGCGGACCCGCAGGCGTTCGTGGACCTCACCCTGCCGTTCCTGCGGGCGGACTCATCCCGCCCGAAATCGCGCATGTGACGACGCCCCGGACGCGGCCGGATCTCCGTCCGTTCCCGGCTGCCCCATGGCATACGGGCCGTGGACCCGCCCCCCGATCAGGTGGAGGCGGCCTCGCACGCCGCGCGCAGCTGCTGGGGACGAAACGTCCTTACGACCTGCGCCACGCAGGAATCTCGTTCTGACTTGCCTCGGGTGTCGACCCCGCGGAGTGTGCGCGCCGGGCCGGACAGAGCATCCAGGTCCTCTTCCGCTACTACGCCAAGTTCCTGGCCGAGGCACGGAACCATGCCAACAACTTGATAGAGGAGTCGATGCGGCGGTGAGAGGGGCAGGACGGCAGCGCGCAGGACAGATGAGCCGGGCCTTGGCCGGGAAATGCCCCGGAACAGCTGGTCAGAGGTGGCATAGCGGTGGGGGACATCGGGAGTTACTTCGCATTTCGTCCCACGGCTCAGATGCGCGCCACGAAGGGCGCCTGACAGGTAAAACACCTGTTCAGGCGCCCTTCCTCGGTGTCTAGAAGAACCCCAGCTTCTTCGGGGAGTACGACACGAGAAGGTTCTTCGTCTGCTGGTAGTGGTCCAGCATCATCCTGTGGTTCTCGCGGCCGATCCCCGACTGCTTGTAGCCGCCGAACGCCGCGTGCGCCGGATAGGCGTGGTAGCAGTTCGTCCAGACCCGGCCCGCCTGGATGGCGCGCCCCGCCCGGTAGGCGGTGTTGATGTCCCGGGTCCACACCCCCGCGCCGAGCCCGTACAGCGTGTCGTTCGCCGTTTTGATCGCGTCGTCGAAGTCCGAGAAGGACGTGACAGCGACAACCGGGCCGAAGATCTCCTCCTGGAAGACCCGCATACGGTTGTCACCCTCGAAGATCGTCGGCTGCACGTAGTAACCGCCCGCCAACTCGCCGTCGTACTCGATGCGTTGACCACCCGTCAGGATCTTCGCGCCTTCCTGCTGACCGATGTCCAGATACGAAAGGATCTTCTGGAGCTGGTCGTTGGAGGCCTGAGCGCCGATCATCGTGTCGGTGTCCAGCGGGTGGCCGGGCACGATCTTCTCGGTGCGGGCGATGCCCGCCTCCAGGAATTCGCTGTAGTGCCCGCGCTGGATCAGCGCACGCGACGGACACGTGCACACCTCGCCCTGGTTGAGGGCGAACATGGTGAAGCCCTCGAGCGCCTTGTCGCGGAAGTCGTCGTCCGCCGCCCATACGTCGTCGAAGAAGATGTTCGGCGACTTGCCGCCGAGTTCCAGCGTGACCGGCTTGATGTTCTCGGAGGCGTACTGCATGATCAGCCGCCCCGTCGTGGTCTCGCCGGTGAACGCGATCTTCGCGACGCGCGGGCTGGAGGCGAGCGGCTTGCCGGCTTCCACGCCGAAGCCGTTGACGATATTGAGGACGCCCGGCGGCAGTAGATCGGCGACCAGGCTCAGCCAGAAGTGGATGGAGGCCGGGGTCTGCTCGGCCGGCTTCAGTACCACCGCGTTGCCCGCCGCCAGCGCGGGCGCCAACTTCCAGGTCGCCATCAGGATCGGGAAGTTCCACGGAATGATCTGTCCCACGACGCCGAGCGGCTCATGGAAGTGGTACGCGATGGTGTCGTCGTCGACCTCGCTCAGCGAGCCCTCCTGGGCGCGCAGAGCCCCCGCGAAGTAGCGGAAGTGGTCGATGGCGAGCGGGATGTCCGCGGCCAGGGTCTCCCGTACCGGTTTGCCGTTCTCCCAGCTCTCGGCGACCGCCAGCTCCTCCAGATGGGACTCCATCCGGTCGGCGATCCGCAGCAGGATCGTGGCGCGGTCGCCCGCCGAGGTGCGGCCCCAGCCGGGCGCTGCCGCGTGCGCCGCGTCGAGGGCGCGTTCGACGTCCTCGGCGGTGCCGCGGGCGACCTCGGTGAAGGGACGGCCGTTGACCGGGCTCGGGTTCTCGAAGTACTGGCCGCCGGCCGGTGGGACGTACTCGCCGCCGATCCAGTGGTCGTAGCGGGACTGGTACGAGACGATCGCGCCGTCGCTGCCCGGCGCTGCGTATCGGGTCATCTCCATGGCCTCCCGGTGAGGGTGCCGCCCGCCTTTGGACGGCGCTCGCCGCGAGGCTAGGAGCCCGTACGTTGCAAGCAGGTTGCGGATCGGACCGAAGGACCGGACCGAGGACCGGACCGAGGACCGGACCGAGGATCAGACCCAGGGTTCGGACGGAGGGCTCGGACCGACGGGTCAGTCTGGTGTCAGGTCGCCTTGATCATGTCGGCGCACTTCTCGCCGATCATCATCGTGGTGATGCACGGATTGACCGTGGGCAGGAACGGCATCACGGACGCGTCGGCCACCCGCAGCCCGCTGACGCCCTTGACCCGCAGTTGCGGATCGAGCGGCGAGTCGGCGTCGTCCGCCGCGCCCATCCGCACAGTCCCCGCCGGGTGGTAGACGGTGTTGTGCGTCTCGCGGATATAGCTGAACAGCTCCTCGTCGGACTGCAGCGCAGGGCCCGGAGCGAGCTCGGTGCCCGCCCACTCCGCCATCGGCGCCTTCGAGACGATCTGACGGGCGAGCCGCAGACCGTATGTCATGACCCGGATGTCGTGCTCGTGCGTGAAGTACCGCGGGTCGACCTTCGGCTTGTCCCGGAAGTCGCGGGTGCGCAGCCGCACCGTACCCATGGACCGGGCCCGGGTGACGTTCGGGGTGAGACAGAAGGCGTTGTCGGACGTCGGGTATCCGCGCCGGTAGGTGTTCAGGTCGAACGGCACCGAACCGTAGTGGAACATCAGGTCCGGGCGGTCCAGGCCTGGTTCGGTGTCCGCGAGGATGCCGATCTCCCACCACTGCGTGGAGGAGGTGACCATGGGCTGCTTCGCCTCCCACATGATCACGCCCTCCGGATGGTCCTGCAGACGCGAGCCGACGCCGGGCGAGTCCACCCGCACGTCAACTCCGCAGTCCCACAGATGGTCCGCCGGTCCGATACCCGAGAGCATCAGCAGCTTCGGCGAGTCGATGGCCCCGCAGGAGACGATCACTTCGCGGCGCGCCGTGACGGCGCCGCTGTGAATCGTGTCGGGCTCCAGATACTCCACGCCGGTGCAGCGCCGATCCCCGTTGAACACCAGCCGCTTGGCCTGCACATCGGTACGCACCTCCAGGTTCGGCCGCTTACCGAGGACGGGGTGCAGATATGACACCGACGCGGACGAACGGACGCCGTCGGGACGGCAGTTGATCTGGAACCAGTGTGCGCCGCGCATCACCGTGACGCCGGTGTTGAACGGGGTCGTGGGGATGTCCGCAGCCGCGCAGGCGGCCAGCAGTGCCGTTCCGCACGGGTCGTTCGGCGGGACGGTACGGATGATGACCGGGCCCGAGCGGCCGTGGTGCTCCCCGGGTGCGTCGTTGGTCTCCAGGCGCTGGTAGAGCGGGAAGCAGTCCTTGGCGCTCCAGCCCGTACAGCCCATCGAACCCCACTCGTCGAGGTCCTCGGCCGGCGCCCAGAAGGCGATGCAGGAGTTGTGCGAGGAGCAGCCACCGAGCACCTTGGCGCGGGCGTGCCGCAGAAAGCTGTTGCCGTTCTCCTGCGGCTCCACCGGGTAGTCCCAGTCGTAACAGGAGTCCAGCAGAGCCATCCACCGGTCGAGCCGGAGGATGCTGTCGTCGCCGACGTCCGACGGACCGGCCTCCAGTACACAGACGCTGACGTCCGGGTCCTCGGTCAGTCGCGCGGCGATGACAGCGCCGGCCGTGCCGCCGCCGACCACCACATAGTCGAACTCGTGGAGGGGGCTGTCTGCAGGCATCGCATCTCCAGGATCGGTGGGACACAAGGACCGAGGGAGTCTCCAGGATCGGGGGAGTCAGGAGTCAGGAGTTGGCGGCGGTCGGCGGTTCGTCCGCGAGCACGGCGCGGTGCTCGGCGAGCACGCCCGTACGGTGCCGCTGGACGAACCAGTAGTAGGCGAAGCCGCCGAGGGCGACCACGCCGACGAAGAGGAACGCGCCCCAGCGCAGATACCAGTGCTGCGGTCCGGTCGCGTTGTAGACCTCGGCGCGCGGCCAGGCGAGGTTGAGCGACATGGCCGCGCCCCACAGCACCGCGAGGATGTTGACGGGCAGCCCGAGCTTGCCGAGTGAGAACTTGCCTTCGACGGGCTGCCACTTGCCGCGCAGACGCCGGATCAGCATCGGGGTGGTGACCAGCAGATAGGCCACGTAGATCATGATGATGGCGATGCTGGTGATCACCGAGAAGATCTGTGGCTGGTTGATGTTGATGACCAGGATGAAAACACCCACCACACCGATCACCACGGCGGGCACCACCGGTGTCTTGAAGCGTGGGCTGACCCGCGCGAGCATCGAACCCGCCGGCAGGTTGTTGTCCCGGGCCATCGCGAACATCAGCCGGATGCCCGCGGCCTGCACGGCAAGTGTGCAGACCGTGATCGCGACGACCACGCACCACAGCACGATCTCGCCGATCGTGGAGCCGAGCGTCACCAGCACGACGTACTGCAGACCTTCCGTGGAGAGCTGCTTCGCGAACAGGTTCGGCACGGCCATCAGGGCGAAGAGCAGGATCAGCCCGCCGATGATGAAGGACGCGATGAGGGCCCGCAGGATGGCGCGGGGCGCGTTGCGGCTCGGATCGTGCGACTCCTCGCCGAGCGACGACGCCGTGTCGAAGCCGTACATCACATACGCGGAGGCCAGCGAGGCGGTCAGGAACGCGCCGAAGTAACCGAGGGGCTGGCCGCTGCCGAGTCCGTAGGTCTCGGTCAGGACGGTGCTGGGGCCACGGGTGATGTGTGCCGCGAGAAGGATGATCAGGGCGACGGCGGCGATCAGCTCGATGAACACGCCCGCCGAGTTGATGGTCGCCATGAGTTTGACGCCGAAGGCGTTCACCAGGGTGGAGAAGAGGATGAGCACCGTGCCGAGGAGAACGGCGTTGGCGGCCGCGTCGGTCTTGCCGCTGCCGTCACCCACGAACTGGAACCAGTCGTCGATGCGCGGCAGTGTGATCTGGTAGGCGAGGACCACCGCGGAGAGCGTCACCATGGTGGCCGTCATCATCATCCAGCCACCGAGCCAGCCGATGTGCGGACCGCCCATGCTCTTGGCCCAGTTGTAGACGGACCCGGCCACCGGGTAGCGGGCGGCGAGCTCGCAGAAGCACAGGGCCACCATCAGCTGGCCGACGAAGACCATCGGCCAGGACCACCAGTACGCGGGGCCGCCGAAGGCGACACCGAAGTAGAACAGCTGGAAGGTGCCGGTCAGGATGGAGATGTAGCTGATCCCGGCGGCGAAGGTGTGGAAGTTGCCGAGGGTGCGCTTCAGCTCCGGGCGGTAGCCGAGCTCGCCGAGCGCGTCGTCATCGTGCTGGCTCTGCGTCCTGGCGGCGCCGGCCGGGCCGACAGGGTCCGGCCCGCCGCCGGACTCCGTACTCATTCGAACCACCTCTGCGGACGCGGCGCGAGGTTGCGCCAGACGTGCTTCGCCTCCCGGTATTCGGCCAGTCCCGTCGGACCCAGTTCGCGGCCGACACCGGACTGCTTCATACCGCCCCACTCCGCCTGGGGCACATACGGATGGAAGTCGTTGATCCATACGGTTCCGGCGCGCAACCGCGAGGCCACCCGGTGCGACCGGTCGACGTCCTGCGACCAGACCGCTCCGGCCAGCCCGTAGACCGTGTCGTTGGCGAGCGCGACCGCCTCCTCCTCGTCGCGGAACCGTTCGACGGTGAGTACCGGGCCGAACGACTCCTCGCGCACCACGGACATGCCCGGCGCGCACTCGTCCAGCACGGTCGGCAGATAGTAGTAGCCGTCCCGCAGCGCGGGATCCTTGGGCCGCGCCCCGCCGCAGCGCAGCACCGCGCCCTCGGCCAGTCCTGCCGCGACATACGCCTCGACCTTCTTGCGGTGCTCGGCGGAGATCAGCGGCCCGGTGCGGGCGTTCTCGTCGAACGGGCCACCGAGCCGGATCTCCTGGGCCTTGGCGACCACCGTGTCGACGAACCTGTCGTGCAGCTCGTCCTCGACCAGCAGTCGCGCCCCGGCCGAGCAGACCTGGCCGGAGTGCAGGAAAACCGCCATCAGGGCGTAGTCGACCGCCGCGTCGAAGTCGGCGTCGGCGAAGACGATGTTCGGGTTCTTGCCGCCCAGTTCCAGCGCGATCTTCTTCACGGTGGGGGCGGCGGCCGCCATGATGCGGCGGCCGGTGACAAGACCGCCGGTGAACGACACCAGGTCGACCCGCGGATCCTCACTGAGTGGCGCGCCCACGGCGGGCCCCGCGCCCAGAACCAGGTTGGCGACCCCGTCCGGCAGCCCGGCCTCGGCCAGCAACCGCATCAGGATGATGGCGGTGTGCGGGGTCAGCTCGCTGGGCTTGAGCACGAAGGTGTTGCCCGCGCCGAGCGCCGGGGCGACCTTCCAGGAGGTCTGCAGCAGCGGGTAGTTCCATGGAGTGATCAGTGCGCACACGCCGACCGGTTCGTGCACCACTCTGCTGTCCGCTTCGGGGTTGCCGGTCTCGACAATCCGGTCGGTGCCGCCCGCGGCCGTCAGATTGCCGAAGTAGCGGAAGCAGTTCGTGATGTCGTCCATGTCGTACTCGCTCTCCACGAGCCGCTTCCCGGTGTCCAGGGATTCGGCGCGGGCGAGTGCGTCCTTGTCGCGTTGCAGGAGATCGGCGACGCGCAGCAGCAGCCGGCCGCGCTCCGCGGCCGGAGTGCCGGGCCACGGTCCGCGGTCGAAGGCGTCACGGGCCGCGGCGATCGCCGCCGCGGCGTCTTTCGGCCCCGCCTCGTCGACGGTCGCGACGAGGGTGCCGTCCGCGGGGCAGCGGATGTCACGAACCTGCCCGTCGACCGCGGTGGTCCACTTACCGCCGATGAACAGCTCCGGCATGGGGGGCTCCCTCCGGTTCGGATGGACGGGCGCCGGACAGGGGCCCGGCCGGGTCATGCCCTGTGGCGCTCCACCACATGACACTGCTCCACCACATGACACTAAGGAGATCGGACCGTGATCGCAGTGCGGGAGCCGTCATCCGGTGGTGAAATGTCGAAGCCTTCATCCGGTGGTGAAAGGGGGGAACGGAATGGTCACTGTCCGTGTGTTCGAAAGTCGGCCGGGTTGTGCCGTGAGGCAACGGTCAGGAGCCCTGCCAGCCGTCGAGTTCTTGTACGCGCGCGAGCGCTGACGGACGCTGCCGTACCGGCAGTACGGAGGCAAGCGCCCGCCATACCGCGAGGTCATTCTCACCCCACGGGCTGTACGCCCAGTCCGCCAGCAGCCCCGGATCGCCGCGGGCGATCAGTGCCGCCCGCAGCTGGTCCTCCAGACGGCGCCGCAGCCGTGCCACCGCGGGAGCCTGCGAGGCGGGCAGGAGGGGACCCGCGTAGGCGCTCAGCGCCCCGGTCACCGCCCCCGAGGCCAGCCGGCGCGCCACAGTGCCGAAGTCCGCGTCGACCGGCACGGCCAGCCGGTACGGGCGCGAGCGCAGCAGCTCAGGACCCAGCAGGCCGCGCAGCCGGGAGAGCTCGGCCCGCAGCGTGACCGGGGTGACCGACTCGTCCTCGTACAGCTCCACCAGCAGCTCGTCGCCGCCGATACCTTCCGGGCGCCGGGCCAGCACCACCAGGATCTCGCTGTGCCGGCGGCTCAGCCGCACCTTGCGCCCGCCCGCCACCAGCAGTGCCTCGTCCCGTCCCAGTGCCGAAAGCCGCATACGGTCGGCCGCGGGCGGCGGGGCAAGCAGCGCAAGCTGCGACTCGGCGGCCCGCGCCACGGCCCCGACGAACGCCAGACTGTGCGGATGCGCCAGCCGGTCGCCGCCGGTGATGTCCACCGCGCCCAGCACCCGCCCGGTGGCCGGGTCGTGGATGGGGGCCGCGGCACACGTCCAGGCCTGCACCGGCCGTCGGAAGTGCTCGGCGGCGAAGACCTGGACGGGCCGGTCCACCGTGATCGACGTGCCCGGGGCGTTCGTCCCGGCGACCGCCTCGGCCCAGCGGGCGCCCGGCACGAAGTTCATCCGGCCCGCCATCCGGCGGGTGGCCGAAGGCCCTTCGACCCACAGCAGCCGGCCCTGCGCGTCGCAGACCGCGACCAGATGTTCGCCGTCCCTCGCGTACGCGCCCATCAGCTCCCGGACCAGCGGCATCACCCGCGCCAGCGGATGGCTCTCGCGGTACGCCCCCAGATCGTCGGCGTCCAGCTCGACTCCGGCCGTACCCTCCGGGCTGACATGCGCGCGGGCCGAACGCCGCCAGGACTCGGCCACCACGGAACGCACCGGCCGCTCGACCCGGCCCGCCGTCAGATACGCGTCGTACGCCCGGCTGAGCGCGGCGAGCCGCTCCGTCGGATCTGCGCCGGACTCCAGGGCCACCCATGCGTCGCTCAACTCGGCCTCCCGCGCCCATCGTGACCCCATCCGCGAGGACCGACAAGCGTCCCCGCATCAGACGTAGTTGACCAGCTGGATGTAGCGCGCCCAGTCCCACAGCGGACCGGGATCGGTGTGCGTGGCGCCCGGCACCTCGCAGTGGCCGATGATGTGCGCCCGGTCCTTGGGGATCCCGTGGCGATCGCAGACCGAGGCGGTGAGCACCGCCGACTGCTCGTACATCGCTCGCGTGAAGTACTTCGGCCGGTCCACCCAGCCCTCGTGCTCGATGCCGACGCTGCGGGTGTTGTAGTCCCAGTTGCCGGCGTGCCAGGCGACGTCGCTCTCCCCTACACACTGCGCGACACAGCCGTCCGCGGAGCGGACCACATAGTGCGCGGAGACCCGCTTCGCCGGGTTCTGGAAGACCCTGAGGGTGTCGGTGAAACCCAACTGGGTGACATGGATGACCACATACTCGACGGGATACTCCGAAGGTCGGTCGGACGCTGTGCAGTTGGCGGTCGAGGCCGGTGCCCAGCGGGCCGGCGGATAGTCGGTGTCGGCCCTGGCTGCGGCATGTGCGCGGGCGGCGGGCAGCAGTACACCGGTGGCGGCCGCGGCGGCGGCGCCCCGGAGCAGTCCTCTGCGGTTCACGGGACTCTCCTGGTGGGGGGTTTCAATGGCGGGGCAGTAAGGCGGCGACCTCCCGCAGATGACGGTGGAGGCCGCCATGAGGATCTCCCGCCGGCAGCCACTCTTTGTGGATCTCGGTGACACAGGGGTAGTTGGTGTCGCGGGCATGGGCGGCCGGAGCCTCGCCCGCCTGTGTGATCAGCTGGTACGCGTCGGGCCGGGACAGCCCGTAGCCGCGGGCCGGCCACTGCACCAGGTCCAAGCGCCCGCCAGGAAGGGAAGCGGCGACGGCGGCCGCGGGCGCCATCGCCGTACTGCTGTGGAAAGTAACCTCGCGAGGTACGGGCCGTGGCCCCAGTTGACGGAGAATGGCCGCATCAACCGCCGTTGATATGAACGGCAGTTGATGGTCGATGCCGGGCAGGTGGTCAGCCGCGCAGCGGCCGCGGCAGCCGGACGTACGTCACCGTCGTCTCGATGCCACTGTCCACCAGGCGCCCCCGCGCGTCGAAGGCCTCGGGCCCGTCGGTCATCCCGAAATCGTTGTCGTTGATGAGCGCGAGCGTGTCGCGGCCCACCAGCGCGATGCCCTCGACCTTGCCGGGCACGCCCGCGACCTTGCCGAAGTCGACGACCAGGCGCTTGCGGAGCACGGGCACGCCCGCCGCCGAGGGGTCCTCGAGCTGCTCGTACGACGGGGAGGTCGCCGAGTTGTCCCACGCACCGCCCAGGATGCCGCCTCCGCGTGGCAGGGTGACCCGGTGCAGCCGGGACGTCTTGTCGGTGCGCTCCTGCACAAGGAGGCTGTCGCGGCCGATCGCCACCACCGAGGAGATCTTGAGCTCCGAGGTGTCGTCCTCGCTCGGGTCGACCACGTCCACCGCGTCGAAGCGGTAGGCGTACTCCGCCGTCACCGCGCGCTTCCTCGGCGAGAATCGCAGCAGCCGCGCGTTGCGCGCCGCTTCGCCCGCATGCGCGTCCGGCACGGACAGCGGGCTCTGCACCGCCAGCACCAGGTCCCCGCCCGGGAGTTGGGTCAGTCCCTCGAAGCCGCGGTTGGTCTTGCGCCGGAGCAGAATGCCGGGCAGAGCCTCCACGACCGGATAGCCGGCGCCCATCAGCTTCAGCCCCTCGGGCACGTACCGCGCCAGAACCCTGCCGCGGGCGGAGACATGCACGAGGGACGGGCCGTACTCGTCGGCGAGCCAGAAGCTGCCGTCCGCGGCACGCACGATGCCCTCGGTGTCGAGGCCATTGGGGTCGTACGAGAGCGGGGTCTTCGCGTCGTACGTGTACGGGGCCTCGTCGCGCGAGGCCTGGTTCGACAGCCCGGTGACCGGCTTGCCGGACGGCGTGGTGACCGGGATCGCCGTGATCACCTGCACCTGGTCCCCGGACACCCGCACCTTCACGATCGCCGGATCGAACCCGGGGACGGGGAAGGTGCGGCGCTTCTTGCCGTCCACCTTGATCTGGCCGTTGGGCCCGCGGTCGGTCACCGTCCAGAACTCGCCCTTGCGGCCTGCCGGGTAGAGGTCGCTGCCGATCCCGCCGAGGTCGACGCCGCGGTCGTCGGCGACCGTGCCGGGCAGCAGTGCGTTGCTGAACCGCCCCAGCGGGATGTCCCCGAGAGTCGCTGTCGCCACCACGCGCGGAGCCCGCTGCTCGCTGCCGTCATGACCCGGCACGCCCGTGGCGGTGCCCGCCACGGCGATCGCCGCGAGCAGAGCGATCGGCAGCCCCATGGCGAAGGAACGGCGAACGGTGCGCTGCTGGCGCGCGTGCGGGGACATCGGGCCTCCTGGCCAACAGATCATGTGACAGTGGCCAGGCTGGGCGCTCCTCCCGAACGCGATGAGACGGCCGGATGAACACCGCCTGGCGCACTGTCAACACGCGTGCGACACGGCTCGTTCAGCCCGTCTCGCCCAGCACCTCCGCCAGCGCCGCCGCCGGATCGTGGTCCGCGGGACCGGCCGGGGCCCAGCGGCCGCGCTCCTTGCGGTACGGCCACCAGCGGCCGTCACGGCCCACGCGCAACTGCGCCTCCGCCCCCACCACCGTCCAGCGGCCCGAGCCGCCCGCCCGCAACTGCGGCCGTTCCGCCTCCTCCCAGGCGTCGGAGAGCTGTGTCCGCGCCCGTGCCAGCACCTCCGCCTCCGGCGTCCACTCCTCCTCGAGCACCGAGAGGGCGGCCGCACCGCCGTACCGCCAGGCGCGCACGGCCAGGTCCAGCTCGGCACGCTGCCGGTCGGTGCCCGCGGCGAGACGTCCCGCGACCGCCGGTCCCGGCGCAGCGGCGGACAGTCGTACCGCGTCCTGATCCAGTGTCAACTCCACTTTCAACGGCTGCTGTTCATGACCGGGTGAGAGAGCCTCCGACAGCAGCCGGTGCGCCCGCGCCGCCGCATCCGAGGCCAGGAACTCCAGCGCCGAGGCCTCGATACCGGACGCCGGAGCGGTCTCCGTGTCCAGCGTGGGCGGCTGCCCGGGCTCGTCGGGCAGCGGCGGAGGAGCCGGCAGCGGCGGCAGGATGTCCCGCGCCGCGAATGCCTCGTCGGCCCGCACACCCTCGGGCGCCCGTGCCTGGTCGGCCTCCTGCTCCGGCTCCGCCCCGGCCGCCCGCGCCACACTCCGTATCTGTAGCTCGTCGAGGAGACGACGCTCCCCGCGCCCCCGCATCAGCAGCAGCACGAACGGATCCTGGTCAAGGAGCCGCGCCAGCTGGTAGCAGAGGGCCGCCGTGTGCGGGCAGTGGTCCCATGCCTCACAGCTGCACTCGGGCTCCAGGTCGCCGATGCCGGGAAGCAGTTCGACGCCGGCGGCCGCCGCGTCCTCCACCAGATGCGGCGGCATCTCCCGGTCGAGCAGCGCGGCGATATGCCCCGCCCGGTCGACCGCCATGTTCAGGAAGCGGTCCCACTCCTCCTCGCTCAGCTCCTGCAGCAGCACATCGCTGCGCTGCGCGGTGCCGTCCCGGTCCCGTACGACGGCGGTGATCCGCCCGGGACGTACCGACACCGCACCGACCGCACCCTCACGCGCGTGCCTGCGGCCCTTCTTCAGCTGCGCGCCGTCGAGCGCCGTGTCCTCCAGTGCTTTGAGCCACGCCCGGCCCCACCAGGTCTGTGCGAAACCCTGGCCGTGCGCCGGCGGCAGCGCGTCGAACGTGCGCTCCATCTCGTCCCTGCCGCTCATCGGCCGCCCCCTCGCAGCTCCACCAGATCCGCCAGCTCGGCGTCGGTCAGTTCCGTCAGGGCGGCCTCCCCGGAGCCGAGGACCGCGTCCGCCAACTCCCGCTTGCGCGCCAGCATGTCGGCGATCCGGTCCTCGATGGTGCCCTCCGCGATCAGCCGGTGGACCTGCACGGGACGGTGCTGACCGATGCGGTGGGCACGGTCGGTGGCCTGCGCCTCGACGGCGGGGTTCCACCAGCGGTCGTAGTGCACGACATGTTCGGCCCGGGTGAGGTTCAGCCCGGTGCCCGCTGCCTTCAACGACAGCAGGAAGACGGGCACTTCACCGTCCTGGAAGCGGTTCACCATCGCCTCGCGCTCGGCGATCGGCGTGCCTCCGTGCAGGAACTGCGTGCGTACGCCGCGTGCCGCCAGATGCTGCTCGAGCAGCCGCGCCATCTGCACGTACTGGGTGAAAACCAGCACGCTCGCGTCCTCGGCCAGGATGGTGTCGAGGAGTTCGTCCAACAGCTCCACCTTGCCGGAGCGGCCGGCGATCCGCGGCGGCGCCTCCTTGAGGCTCTGCTCCTTCAAATACTGCGCCGGGTGGTTGCAGATCTGCTTGAGCGCGGTGAGCAGCTTCACCACCAGACCGCGCCGTTCCATGCCACCGGCCTCCGAGATCGCGGCGAGGGTCTCCCGTACGACCGCCTCGTACAGACCGGTCTGTTCCTTGGTCAGTGACACGGCCCGGTCGGTCTCGGTCTTGGGTGGAAGCTCGGGCGCGATACCCGGGTCGGACTTGCGCCGGCGCAGCAGGAACGGCCGTACCAGCGCGGCCAGTCGCCGGGCCGCGGCCGGATCGCTGCCGCCCTCCACCGCCTGCGCATAGCGCGTGCGGAAGGTGCCGAGCTTCCCGAGCAGCCCAGGCGTCGTCCAGTCGAGGATCGCCCACAGCTCGGACAGGTTGTTCTCCACCGGCGTGCCGCTGAGCGCGACGCGTGCCTTCGCACCGATGGTGCGCAGTTGCCTGGCGGTGGCGGAGTACGGATTCTTGACATGCTGCGCCTCGTCGGCGACGACCATGCCCCAGGACACCTGGCCGAGTTTCTCGGCGTCCAGCCGCATCGTGCCGTATGTGGTGAGCACGAACTCCCCGTCCGCCAGGGCGTCGAGACCGCGCGAGGCGCCGTGGAAGCGGCGTACGGGTGTGCCGGGCGCGAATCTCTCGATCTCGCGCTGCCAGTTGCCCATCAGGGACGTCGGGCAGACGACGAGCGTGGGGCCCGCTGCCGATGTGTCGGTCTGCCGGTGCAGATGCAGCGAGATGAGCGTGATCGTCTTGCCGAGTCCCATGTCGTCGGCGAGACAGCCGCCGAGGCCGAGCGAGGTCATACGGTTCAGCCAGTTGAGGCCGCGCAGCTGGTAGTCGCGCAGGGTCGCGGCGAGCGCCGCGGGCTGTCCGATCTCCTGCTGTCCGCCCTCGGGATCGGCGAGCCGGTCGCGCAGCCGCGCCAGCCATCCGGACGCCTGTACGTCGATGCGGCGGCCGTCGACCTCGGTCGTGCCGGTCAGTACGGCGCCGAGCGCGTCGACCGGAGCCAGCTTGCGGTCCTGGCTCTCGCGGGCGCGCCGGGCCTGCTCCGGATCGATGAGCACCCACTGGTCGCGCAGGCGGACGACGGGGCGGTTCGCTTCGGCGAGCCGGTCCAGTTCCGCCCGGGTGAGCTGCTGATCGCCCAGCGCGAACCACCAGTTGAAGGCAAGTAGCGCGTCCGCGGACAGAAAGGACGGCAGCCCGGAATCGTCCTTCTGCGGAGCCTTTCCGTCCTCCTGTCCTGGTCTGTCCTCCTGTCCCGGTCCGGGCTCATCGGGCGGGCCGATCACGGCGCGTGCGGTGAGCTTGCGCGCCATCTCCTTCGGCCAGTGCACCTGGACGCCGGTCGCCGCCAGCGCCGTGGCCGCCTCGCCGAGCAGTTCGGTGACCTCCTCGTCGGCGAGCTCGATCGCGTCCGGCACGGCGGCATGGAGCAGGGGAGTGAGCGGCGTCCAGGCGCGGGCGGCGCGACGCAGCGCGAGCAGGGCGTCCATCCGGGCGCGCGGCCCGAACGCCGCATCCGGGCGGGCTGCCCCGGCCCATACCTCGGCGGCGTCGGCGACGAGCGTCGGATCGCTGACGCGGTGCATCTGCAGGACGGCACGGAAGCCGGGTCCCGCGCCCTCCGCGTCCGCCTGCGCAAGACCCGGCAGCTCGATGCGCAGGGAGAGCCGTACACCCGCGTCATGGCCCGCGGCGACGTCCGCCGCCCAGGCACGCTGGTCGGGGAGGTGCTGCGGCTCGTGCGCCGCGAAGGCCGGACCGCCTGCCGCGATCGCGGCCGCCGGCGTGCGCGGCAGACCGTCAGCGACCGCGTCGAGGAACGCGCGCAGCAGTCGCTCCGGCTCCGGCAGCAGCAGGGGATCGGCTGCCTCGTCCAGCGGCACGCAGTGCGCGGCGGGCGGCATCGAGGCCGCGAGCGTACGGACCCGCTCCAGGTCCTGGGGCGTCAGCGGCCCGAGCCGCCAGGCGTCGTGATCGGTGGCGGTGAGCCCCGGCAACAGCAGCCCCCGTGCGGCGAGTTGGAGGGCGAGGATGGTCGCCGCGCCCCAGAAGGCCGTCGCCGGCGAGGCGTTCGCCGAGGCGCGGGCCCTGGTCAGGACCGGCAGCGCGACCCGTACGGGCAGCAGCAGCGCGGATACGGCATGCGGGCGGGCGTCGTCCGCGACCACGGTGAGCGGCTCGACGGGACCGGGCGCGGCCGGGAGTCCGTCGCCGTCGGGACGCCAGAAGGCGATGCGGCCGGCGCGGGCCGGGTTCCCGGGCACGAAGACCGCACAGCAGCGGATGAGTTCGTCGAGGTCGAGGTCGAGGTCGCGTTCGGGTTCGGGTTCTTCGGGTTCGGTGGTCGGAGAGAGCGTTGCCGCGGGGAGCCTGTGCACAGCGATGACGCATTCCTCAAATTTGACTACTGCGGACCGGAGCCGCCGAGAGTACTCCACTCGGAGCCGGGGACGGATGCGACAAGACGGTGACCTGGCTCACACATGCGGAGCCGTGGTGCAGCCAGCACCACCTCTCGCCACAGGCTGGCCCCAACTGTGTCCGGGTGGTGGCGCCATGGTCGTCAAGGGGCACTGGTCCGTACGTTTTCTCAGGCCAGCACAGTGAGCGCAGCCAGCTCACGGCCCAACAGACCGGAGACCGTCATGCCCGAGGCCACCGCCACCCTTGTGGCCCCCGCATCCGCGCCGTCCACCTCCGGCGCCGGCGCGGGTCGCAGCGCCGGGAGCGAATTCGCGCCGCTCCTGCGGACCGTCAAGGAGCAGGCTCTCCTGGAGCGCCGCACCGGCTGGTACGTCCGCGGCATCACGGTGAATCTCCTCGGCCTCACCGCCGTGATCGCCGGCATGGCCCTGCTCGGTGGCTCCTGGTGGGTGCTGCTGCTCGCGCCGCTGCTGGGCGTCCTGTCCGCCCGTACCGCCTTCTTCGGCCATGACGCCGGACACGCCCAGATCACCGGCGACCGCCGCAAGAGCCGGATCATCCAGTTCCTCCACGCCAATCTGCTCCTCGGCATGAGCCAGGAATGGTGGAACGACAAGCACAACCGGCACCACGCCAACCCCAACCACATCGAGAAGGACCCGGATGTCGCGGCCGACATCCTGGTTTTCACGCAGAAGCAGGCCAAGGGCCGCGCCGGATTCCGAGGCCGGCTCACCCGCCACCAGGCCTGGCTGTTCTTCCCGCTCACCACCCTCGAAGGCATCGCCCTCAAGGTCTACGGATTCCGGGCCGTCCTGTCCAAGGAGGCGGGCGCCCGCCAGACCATCCGCGAGCGCGCCGTCGAGGGCCTGCTGCTTCTCGCCCATGCCGCCGCGTATGTCACCTTGCTGCTGACCACCATGTCCCTGGGCCACGCCGTCGTCTTCGCGCTCATCCACCAGATGCTGCTCGGCCTCCATCTCGGCATGGCTTTCGCGCCGAACCACAAGGGGATGGAGATGCCCGACGAGGAGAGTGATCAGCGCTGGGGCCATCTGCGCCGCCAGGTCCTCACCTCCCGCAACATCCGTGGCGGGCCGGTGACGGACTGGTTCCTCGGCGGCCTGAACTACCAGATCGAGCACCACCTCTTCCCGAGCATGCCCCGCCCCCACCTGCGGCTCGCCCAGCCGCTGGTGCGCGCCCACTGCCGCTCGCTCGGCGTCGCGTACACCGAGACCGGTCTCATCGACTCGTACCGGCAGGCACTGACTCACATGCATGAGGTCGGCGAACCGCTGCGCGCCGACGCATAGTGGAACCGTGGAGCGTGTGCGCGCGTTCTCACGGCAGGAGCGGCCACGGCCGCGAAGGAGGCGTCGAGATGTCGACACGTACAAAGATCGTGATAGGGGGAGTGGCCGTAGGCCTGCTCCTGTGGCCGTTGATCGGATTCTGGCTGTCGCTGCTGGTGGTGCTGGGTGTGCCCGCGGTGGCGTATCTGACGCTCGACCCCAGCCAGCGCCGCAGGCTCCGCCGTATCTCCCGCAAGGAGATCGGACGCTGACCCGAGGCTCCCTCACCGTGCCGGTATAGGGTCGGAAACGATCACCGGCACGGAAGAGGGGGGCTTCGCTCGATGAGCGCAGAAGTCACGAAGGTCAGCAGCAACGGCGAGTACTCCTTCACCAAGCCGAACCGCGACAGCATCACGTTGCTGGCCGGGCTGGGGGTGGAGGGGGACGTCCACGCGGGGGTGACGGTCAAGCATCGCTTCCGGATCGCGCAGGACCCCACTCAGCCGAATCTGCGCCAGGTCCACCTCATCCACCAGGAGCTCTTCGAGGAGGTGCGGGCGGCCGGTTTCGAGGTCGGCCCCGGTGACCTCGGCGAGAACATCACCACCAGCGGCATCGATCTTCTCGCGCTGCCCACCGGCACGGTGCTGCGGCTCGGCGAGGAAGCGGTTGTGGAGGTCACCGGCCTGCGCAATCCGTGTCTGCAGATCGACACCTTCCAGGACGGCCTGCTCAAGCAGGTCGTCGGCCGCGACGAAGCGGGTGACATCGTGCACAAGGCCGGGATCATGAGCATCGTCAGGGCGGGCGGAGTGGTCAAGCCCGGAGACACGATAGCCGTCGAGCTGCCCGACGGACCGCACCGGCCGCTCGAACGGGTCTAGAGCTCGATCGACTGGTACATCCGCGGGCGGCGCGCTGTCTCCATCAGCTCGTGCGGCCTGTCAGTAGTAGTCGCGCATCAGCTCCACCGACCACTGCGGCTGCATCGTCTCGCCGATCGGGCCGAACTCCGCCATATACGGCTTGATATCGAGGACCGGCGTGCCGTCCACCGCGTCCAGCCCCGTCACAGAGACCTCCAGACCGTCGACCTTCACCAGCCGGCAGCGCGAAACCCCCAGCCGGTTGGGCCGGTTCTTCCCGCGCTGCGCGAAGATCCCCACCAGCGGCCAGTCCGTATTGCCCCGCGGATGACGGGCGCCCGTCTGGATCTTCCCCGGAGCGACCCGGTCGAAGTGGTACACGACCTCCAGATGTGAGAACGCCTCGAGACCGAACAGCGCTTCGGGCCCGAACTGCGCGCTGTCGAGCCGGATCACCGCGCTCTGCAGCCCCCAGTCGTCGTCCTCCACCGCGCTGCGGCCGCCGACCACCCTGCCGATCGCTCGGCATTCGACCAGCCCGTCCTGTCGCTCCACTGCACTGTCCGGCACGCCGCGTCCTCCCCGTAGACAAGTAAATCGACTGCCCGCTCGATCGAGCTGCTGTGAGTATGACGCTCACATAGACGGGGAAGGGGCTCGCGTTCCTTCGCTGATCGCTGATCCCTGATCCTGATCGCCGGGGCTCAGGCCGGGCGTACGGCGATCTTGTCGAGCGACTCCAGCAGTCCCGGCAGCTGGGGTCCGCGGCCCACCGGCAGCACCTCGCGCGGCTCCTCGTCCAGCAGAACGAACGCGATGTCGTCGGTCCTGGCGACCATGGACCAGCCAGGGCCGTCGGCGCGCAGCGTCCGCGCCCCGCCCGGGGCGAAGCTGGAGCGGACCCGCCCGGCCGGCGGGGCCGATTCCACATAGGCGTGGGCTTCCTTCAGCGCCCGCCGCACACCCTCATGGGTCTCCTTCGGCTCGGTCGCGGGAGCGTCAGACGTCTTCGAGGTGTCCGATGTGTCCGACACGTCCGAGGTGTGCTGTCTGCCGAACGCTTCGTCGTCGCCGATCTGTTGCCGCCACTCCGCCCACTGGAGCGCGATCTCGTCCGCCCCGAGCCGCCGCTGCGCCGGCCCCCAGGAGTCGGTGTCGGGCGGCGCCAGTGGCGGCCGGTCGCCTTCCTCGGGCGCCGGATCGTGCGGCGCGGGCACGCCCGGCGCGGCGACCGCGACAGCCAGCGGCCAGCCGGGCAGCGCGGCGACCACCGTGCGTTCGCCGGGCGACAGGTCGTACTCCATGCCGCAGTCCCAGGAGGCGATCGCGACCGCGACGAGCGACACATCGTCGACCACGACCGTCCACCGGGCGCCCTCGCAGTCCTGGCCGAGCACGAGCCCGTACCCCTCGGCGTACGGCTCGAGCCCCAGCACCGCGCACGCCGCCGGGAAGTCGTCGCCGAGCACGCTCGGGAACTGCGCCGGCGTCAGCAGCACCGCGGTCAGCACATAGAGCGCGTCCTCGTCGACGGCATCGTCCGTCCCGGCCACAGCACCCTCCCCATCCGATCGTTCGTCGGCGCACCTTAACCAGTGGGTAACCCGGACGTCGAGAGTCCACGGCACGAAAATGGTTCGGCCTGTTCCGCACCGGGGTCCCAGCATCGCCCCATGGCCGGATCCACGTCCCACTTCATCTGCCTGCCCTGCCGGGCTTCCTTCAAGAAGGCACCCGACTACCTCAAGGCCACACCGATCTCTGCCCGCGGTGCGGCGGCCCGTTGCTGAACGCGGGCTCCGCTCTCGCCGCGCCGCGCCGCCGGGACGTAGCGGGCCGGCGTGCGCTGTCGGCCGTGCTCGGCGCGGGCCTGTGCTTCCGGCAGGGCCGCTGCTGCGGCCCCGGCTACCGGCCGCGGACCCTGCGCGAGGTCAAGGAACGGCTCGCCCATGCCGAGCGTACGGGGCTGAGCCCGGCTGAGGCCTCGCCCGCTACGACCTGTCCGGTTCCGATGTCAGGCGGCGGGCAGGCCGAGGAGACTACGCGCCACGGTCTGCGGAGACTCGTCCCGCTCGCGGGCGAGGGCGATGACCGCGCGGCAGGCCAGTTCGCTGACGCCGAAGGAGAGCGCCTCCGGGGACACCCAGGTCACCGCCTCGTCGATCTGCTCCTGATCGTCGTCCGCGCACCCGGACACATAGACTGCCGCGGCCTCGAATATGTTGTGCTGCCGCACCGGAGGTCGTGCGACCGGTGCTTCGTCCGGGCGGTACGCGAGGAACTTGCGGAGCCTGCGGAGTCTGCTGAACACCCGGACCACCTTCCTCCAGGGCGGCGGCTGCCGCCGATCTTTCAAGTCTTGCATCCCTGCGCGAAGTTGGACCTGCGGCGACCGAAAGGGGAACGGCGTGTGCTGCGCGCCCGGCGTCAGCGCCCCTGGGCAAGGGAGCGGATCGTGGTCCGCAACCACTTCAGCTCCGCCTCACTGGTGGCGCGGGCGATCGTGAGTATGCCGCGGCGGAAGGGATCGTCCAACTCCTCCGCACGCAGGGGACGTTCACCCTCGTAGAAGAAGCTGGCCGGCTCCTCCAGAAACGCCAGCCGCCGCCGCAGTACCGTCGCCTGCGCCTCGGTGTCCTCGAGATGCCGCAGGAATGCGAGCAGGGTGAACCACCGGTTCTCGTCGGTGATTTCGCTCTGCGCGGGCTCTGCGAGCCGACGCCGCAGCTCACGCCGCCCGTCGGCGGTGAGGCTCAGGACATGGCGGGGCGCGGCGACCGATCCGGGCTGGGTCTCGCGCGCGAGCAGACCTGACTTCTCGAGCCGTTTGATCGCGGGATACAGCGTGCTCTCGGCGACCGGCCGCACATGCCCGGTCAGTGCGGTGATGCGTTTGCGCAGTTCATAGCCGTGGAGCGGGGCGTCACAGAGAAAACCGAGGATGGCGAGTTCGAGCATGCCTGCATTCTGCCGCAAGAGCGGTGTACATCGATAGCGCAATACATCGACACCGAGGTATGCTGCACGCGGAACAGACGGAGAGCACGGCATCGACGAGCAGGGGAGATCGACAGTGCGACAGGCCCGATTCGACGCGCAGGGCAGCCTCATTCGCTGGACGGAGGCGGCGGGCGAGGGGCCGCCGAGGGTATTTGTGCACGGGCTCGGCGCGGCTTCGTCGGCGTACTACACGCATATCGCCGCCCACCCGGCACTGGCCGGCCGCCGCTCGCTCTTCGTCGATCTGCCCGGACACGGTCTCAGCGACCGGCCCGCGGACTTCGGCTACACGCTGGAGGACCACGCGGCCGCGCTCGCCGCCGCACTCGACGCGGCAGGTGTGCGCGGCGCGGAGCTCGTCGGGCACAGCATGGGCGGTGCTGTCGCCATCGTGCTCGCGTACCGTCGCCCGGATCTGGTGGCTCGGCTGGTGGTCACGGAGGGCGACCTCGACCCGAACCCGCCGGTGACGGCGGGCAGCAGCGGAATCGCCACATACAGCGAGGAGGAGTTCGTCCACGGTGGCGGCTTCGCGCGCGTACTCGAGCGGGTCGGTCCTGTCTGGTCGGCGACCATGCGCCTGGCGGACCCGCTCGGCCTGTACCGCAGTGCGGCAGGACTGATGAGCGGTACGCGCCCCATGATGCGCCGCATGCTCATGGAGCTGCCGGTGGACCGCACATACCTGCAGGGCGCGCGCAGCGGTGAACTCCCTGGTCACGAAGAGCTGGTGGCCTGTGGAGTACGAGTGCTGACCGTCCCGGACGCCGGTCACAACGTCATGTTCGACAATCCGGCGGCGTTCGTACGAGCGGTAGCCGACGGCTCAGTCCTGACGGCTCAGTCCTGACGGCTCAGTCCTGACGGTTCAGCTCTGACGGTTCAGTCCTGACGGACCGCCAGGGCCAGGAAGCGGGCGTCCTCGTCCACGTACGAGGTCATCCGCCAGCCCGAACCGGCCAGCAGCGGACGGAGACTGGGCTCGGCGCGCAGATCATCCTCGGTGATCTGCCGGCCCTGGCGGGCAGCGAGGGCCGCCCTGCCGATGGGGTGGAACAGTGCGAGCCTGCCGCCCGGTCGCACGACCCGCGCCAACTCCCGCAGATTCACGTCCGGTTGTGGAAGGTGGGCGATGAGGCCCGCAGCAAACACGGCGTCGAGCGACTCGTCGCGCAGCGGCAGCCGGGCCACATCGGCGAGCAGCAGCAGTCCGCTGCTCCGGCGCCCCGCGCGTACCGCTGCCTCCAGCATCGCGGGTGTCAGATCGGCCCCGAGCACTGTGCCCTGCGCTCCCACGGCGGACCGCAGGGGAGCCAGGGCGCGGCCGGTGCCGCAGCCTGCGTCGAGCACGGCGTCGCCGGGACACAGCCCCAGCTCGGCGACGGCGGCGGTGTAAGCCGGACCGTCGTCGGGGAAGTGCGCGTCCCAGTCGGCGGCGCGGGCGCTGAAGAACTCCTGCACATGTGTGTGGTCGTCGGCCATGAGGACATGATCCCTCAGCGCCTGGGCGACCGGCGGTGCACATGTTCGAGCGCGGCACGATCGTTCAGAAACATCTCTCTGTCATATTCCATCAGCTTTCGAAACGCGCCCCCAGCGCGCGCCCCCTCCGGGTCTAGCGTCCATGAGCCATGGGACACCTGGACCACGCCGCATTCGGTTTGCTGACCCCCGTGCTGTCGTACGCGATGGCCGTCATCGGCGCCGCCCTCGGGCTGCGCTGCACCGTGCGCGCGCTCGGCACGAGCGGCCGCTCCCGCCGCAACTGGCTCATCACAGCCGCGTCCGCGATCGGCACCGGTATCTGGACGATGCACTTCGTCGCGATGCTCGGTTTCGCCGTCACCGGCACCGACATCCACTACAACGTGCCGCTGACCATCCTCAGCCTGCTCGTCGCCATGCTCGTCGTCGGCGCCGGCGTCTTCTGCGTCGGTTTCGGGCGTGACCGCGTCACAGCACTGCTGATCGGCGGGCTCACCACGGGGCTCGGCGTGGCCAGCATGCACTACCTGGGCATGGCCGCCCTGCGGCTGCACGGCTCGGTCCACTACGACCCGCTGCTCGTCGCGCTCTCCGTCGTCATCGCCGTGGTCGCCGCGACCGCGGCCCTGTGGGCGGCGCTCAACATCAAGTCACCGGTCGCGGTCGCCGTCGCCTCGCTCGTCATGGGAGCGGCGGTCAGCAGCATGCACTACACCGGAATGCTCGCGGTCAGCGTGCGGGTCGCCCCTTCCGGTGGCGAACTGCCCGGGGCCGCGGCGATGCAGTTCATCTTCCCCCTCGCCGTCGGCCTCGGGTCGTACCTCTTCGTCACCGCCGCCTTCGTCGCGCTCTCCCCGACAGCACGCGAGCACGCCGCCTATACCTCGGCCGGGCGGCCGACCACATCCGACCCCGCCACCGACCCCGCCACCGACCCCGCATCCGCCCCCGCATCCGCCCCCGCCCCTGCGGCCGAACCCTCAAGCACCAACGGTCCCCCGACCACCACCACGACCGCCACCGCCTAGCCGGCCCGGCTGCCGCCGCACCCCCCAGCCCCGTACCCGGAACGAGGAGGCCATGCGCACACCCCGCAGGACTTCGGGCGCCGACACCAACACGCCCCCGCCCCCACTGCCGCCCGCATCCGCGGCGGCAGCCCGCGGACGACGCGCACATGCCGGGCCGCCCGCCGTCGAACACACCGGACAGGTGCTACGGACCGACGCACCCCCGCCCCCGGCCGACACCGGCGGTCGATGGCTGCTGCGCCCCGGAACCGTACGCGCGAAGATCATCTCTCTGCTGATGGTGCCCGTCGTCTCGCTGCTCGCGCTCTGGGGATTCGCCACCGTCACCACCGCCCAGGACGTGTCGCGACTGCGCCAGCTGCAGCGCGTCGACACCCAGGTCCGCGAACCCGTCGCCGCCGCCGTCGCGGCTCTGCAAGCCGAACGGCGCGCAGCGGTACGCCAGGTGGCGGCACCGTCCGACGAGCGTGCGGCCGCACTCCAGCAGGAGGCCCGGCGCACCGACGACGCCATGAAGGGGCTGTTCCTCGACGGCGAGCACACGGTCGCCGCCGGCGGCGACATGCCGGCCGCCGTCGCGGGACGCCTCGACCAATTTGTCACCCGCGCCGAGAAAGTGCGCACCCTGCGCACCGCCGTCCTCGACCGCAAGGCCACCTGGAGCGCGACCTACGAGCAGTACACCGCCGCCGTCACCGCCGCTTTCAGCGTCTCCGGCGCACTCACCGGCATCCAGGACACCGGGCCCGGCTCCGACGCCCGCGTCCTCCTGGAGTTCGCCCGGGCCGGCGAGATGTTCGCCCGGGAGGACGCTCTGCTCACGTCCGCGCAGCTCACCAAGTCCCTCGGTGTGGAGCGTCAGCGGCTGTTCACCGGAGCCGTCTGGACCCGCCGGAGCCTCGCCGAATCGGCCGTCACCGATCTGCGCGGCCCCGAGCGCGCCGCCTGGCGAGAACTCACTCAGCAGAGCCCCTACCGGCAGCTTCAGGCGGCCGAGGACAAGGTGCTCGCCGCGCCCGCAGGCCACAAGGCGGCACATGTCGTCCCGGCCGAAGCCTGGGACAAGGCCCATGCGGCCGTCGGTGACGGGCTGCGCGCCATCGAGACGGACGCCCGCCGCGCTGCAGCAGACCGGTCCGACCCGGTGGCGAACGGAATCCTCACCCCGGCCGGAGCTGCCGTGCTCCTCGGACTCGCCGCCGTCGTCGCCTCCTTGGTCATCTCCGTACGCATCGGCCGTGCCCTCGTCGTAGAACTGATCAGCCTGCGTAACACCGCACTCGAGATCGCCCGGCACAAACTGCCCCACGCCATGCGCCGGCTGCGCACCGGCGAGGAGATCGACATCCAGGCCGAAGCCCCGCCGGGACGCCCCGCCGAGGACGAGATCGGCCAGGTCGGCGAGGCACTCGGAACCGTCCACCGGGCCGCGCTGAGCGCCGCCGTCGAACGCGCCGAACTCGCCGGCAGCATCTCGGGAGTCTTCGTCAACCTCGCGCGCCGCAGCCAGATCCTGGTCCACCGCCAGCTCACCCTGCTCGACACCATGGAGCGCCGCGCCGACGATCCGAACGAACTCGGCGACCTCTTCCGCCTCGACCATCTCACCACCCGTATGCGGCGGCACGCCGAAAGCCTGATCATCCTGTCCGGCGCGGCGCCGGGGCGAGCCTGGCGCACGCCCGTCCCGTTGACCAGCGTCGTACGGGCCGCCGTCTCAGAAATCGAGGACTACGCGCGCGTGGAGGTGCGGCAACTGCCCGAGACCGCCATTGCCGGAACCGCCGTCGCCGACGTCACCCATCTGCTGGCCGAACTCGTCGAGAACGCCGCACAGTTCTCCCCGCCGCACACCAAGGTGCGCATCAGCGGTGAGCCCGTCGGCAACGGCTACGCCCTCGAGGTCGAGGACCGCGGCCTCGGCATGGGCAAGGACGTTCTCGCCGAGGCCAACCGCAGACTGGCGGAGTCCGAAGCACTCGACCTCTTCGACAGTGACCGGCTCGGCCTCTTCGTCGTCAGCCGGCTCGCCTTCCGCCGCGAGATCAAGGTCCAGCTGCGCACCTCGCCGTACGGCGGCACCACCGCGGTGGTGCTGCTGCCGACCTCGCTGCTGCAGAGCGCCCTCCCGGCCCCGCCGGGCACCCGCGGCGACCCGGGCCCCGGCGACGGGAAACCCGCGGCCGCGCCGACCGAGCCCGCCCCGCGCACCAACGGCGCACCAGTCCCGGCCCCGGTGCCACGACCGGTGCCACGACCGGTGCTCGAAGCGCAGACCGTGACCCCCGTCCCGCCCGGCGTCACCGCGCTGCGCCTGCGCGGCGCCCCGCCGCAGACCGCGGACGGCGAACTGCCGCGCAGGGTCAGGCAGGCGCACCTCGTCCCGCAACTGCGCGAGGAGCCCAAGGCCGAGGAGCCGGTTGATCTCGCGGGCGCCGACAACAGCCCGGAACGCACCCCCGAACAGGTACGGGACCGCATGACGGCGTACCGCAACGGCTGGACCCGGGGCGGCGGCGCCGCCCCCGGCACGGCCGCCCCCGGCAGCGAAGGAGACGAAGCATGACCGAGCACGAGTCAGCCCCAGCCCGCCAAACTCTCGGCGACCTCGACTGGCTGCTGGACGACCTCGTACTGCGAGTCGGCGAAGTCCGCCACGCGGTCGTGCTGTCCAACGACGGCCTGCCGGTCGGCGCGTCGACGGCGCTGACCCGCGAGGATGCCGAGCACCTGGCCGCCGTCGCCTCCGGATTCCACAGCCTGGCCAAGGGCGCGGGGCGACATTTCCACGCCGGCGGCGTACGCCAGACGATGGTCGAGATGGACGACGGCTTCCTCTTCGTGGCGGCCGCGGGAGACGGCTCCTGCCTCGCCGTGCTCACCTCTGTCGTCGCCGACATCGGCCTGATCGCCTATGAGATGGCCCGCCTCGTCAAACGCGTCGGCGAGCATCTGCGCACCCCGCCGCGCATCACCGCGATGTGACGGCGTGAACGACGTGACCGACATGGCCGATATGTGTGGCAGTCAGTGGTACGACGCCGACGCAGGCCCGCTCGTCCGCCCGTACGCGATGACCGGCGGGCGGACCAAGCCGGGTCCCAGCAACGTACGGTTCGACCTGATCGCCCTCGTCGACATCGCCGCCGATGCCCCCGGCTCGGCGGAGGAGTCCCTCCTCGGGCCCGAACACCGCGCGCTGCTCACCCTCTGCCGCTGCGAGACGCAGTCCGTCGCGGAACTCGCTGCCGACGCGGACCTCCCGGTCGGTGTCGTACGCGTTCTCCTCGGTGATCTGCTCGAAGCGGGCTATATCAGGGTCAGCCGTCCCGTGCCGCCGACGCAGCTGCCCGACGAGAAGGTCCTCAGGGAGGTGATCGCAGGCCTGCGGGCTCTGTAGGGCGCCCCCGCCGCCGAACCCGCTGACCCCATGAAGCCGATCCAGCCTCGAGCCGCTCAAGACCTCGTGCTCAGCTGCCAGTCGGCCCTGGTCAGCTCGTACTCGACATCGCCGAGCTCGGAGCCTTCGATGATGTCGGGCCACTCCTCGAAGAAGGTCCGGACGTAGGTGAGACCCGCCTTCTCCATCACGCGGCGCGAACGGGCGTTGGCCGTCATCGTGTTCGCGACCACCCGTTCCACGCCGAGTTCGGAGAAGCCCTTATGGATCAGCGCGCGCGAGCCTTCCGTGGCATGGCCGCGGCCCCATGCGGCCCTGCCGAGCCGGTAGCCCAGTTCGACCACCGCACTGCTGTGGTCGTCCAGCGGCCGGAAGACGAACCAGCCCAGAAACTCCTTCGTGGTCCGCTCCTCGGCCGCCCAGAACGCGCGGTTGTCGATACACGGATAGTGACGGAGAAAGCGGGGCAGGGACTCGGCACGGACCGCTTCCCGCGTCGTCGGCCGGCCTCCGTTGATGAAACGCATGACCTCAGGATCGTTGTCGAGGTCGAGCAGATGGTCCACATCGGCCTCGCTGAACGGGCGAAGCGCCAGACGATCGGTCACCAGGAATGTGGGCATGCCCCGATCCTCACCAGCGGCGCCCGCGCCCGCCAGCGAATATCCACCCGTGCCCCGCCGGGACAGGATCGAATTGCGCGCTGGTTCGGGCATCGACTGGACCCGTATCAGTCACAACGCTCTAATAGCGATCCCTTCCCTCGGGACAGGGCCGCGCTTGCCATGCTGTCTGCGTACTGGCATGGACCAACGCCGAGAATCAGCTGACCGAGACCTCAAAGACCGTTCTGACCTGCCAGTTTCATAGGCGGGCCGGATATCTTGGGCTCACTCTTGAGAGAAATGACATGGCTTCCGAGAGCTCTGAAAATACTGGCGGGGAGTCGACCGACCTCGCGCTGAAAATACTCGTCGCCGGTGGCTTCGGCGTCGGCAAGACCACTCTGGTCGGCTCGGTCAGTGAGATACGGCCTCTGCGTACGGAGGAACAGCTGAGCCAGGCGGGCAGCACGGTCGACGACACCGGGGGAGTCGACAAGAAGACCACCACGACCGTCGCCATGGATTTTGGACGCATCACCATTCGCTCGGGTCTGTCCCTCTACCTGTTCGGGACTCCGGGGCAGGACCGTTTCTGGTTCCTGTGGGACGAGCTTTCCCAGGGGGCGCTGGGAGCAGTCGTCCTCGCCGACACCCGGCGCCTCGTGGACTGCTTCCCCGCTGTCGATTACTTCGAACACCGCCGGATTCCCTTCGTCGTCGCGGTCAACTGCTTCGCCGGCGCACGCACGTACGGCGCGCACGAAGTCTCACGCGCTCTCGACCTGGAACGAGGGACTCCTGTCGTGCTGTGCGATGCGCGCGACCGGGACTCGGGAAAGGAGGTGCTCGTACGACTCGTCGAGTACGCGGGGCGGATGCATACGGCCCGGCTGCTGGATTCGGTCGGCTAGCCGCACCTTGCCGTGCCGCCCCTCGTACGAAAGGCTTACGGACAACAACGGGGCACGGGGAACGTATGAGCGGGGAGGACCAACATGGCGTTGGACAAGGGACTTGACTGGCTGCTGGACGACCTGACCAACAGGATCGAACACATACGGCACGCACTCGTGCTGTCCAACGACGGCCTGGTGACGGGGGCGAGCACGGGACTGGCGCGGGAAGACGCGGAACACCTCGCCGCGGTCTCCTCCGGTCTGCACTCCCTCGCCCGGGGTTCCGGACGCCACTTCCGGGCCGGCAAGGCACGCCAGACCATGGTCGAGTTCGACGAAGCGCTGCTCTTCGTCACCGCGGCGGGCGACGGAAGTTGCCTGTGTGTACTCAGCTCCGCCGACGCCGACGTCGGCCTGGTCGCGTACGAGATGACGCTGATGGTCAACCGGGTCGGCGAGCATCTGGGCGTTGCCGCCAGGCAGCCAGGTGGCGACCCCCGCTGACCTGGAGGAACCCTGCTCGGCGGCGCCCGGTCCGCAGTTATCCACAGGCCGGGCGGAATGTGCTTGGTTCGGGCTACGGTCGTCACCGAGAGTATTCACACCTCACGGGGGAGACCGTCATGACGGTGAAGCAAGCAGCAACGCGCAGTCTGGCGCTGGGCCGGGCCTCTCAGGAACTGGATCTTAAGCGGGGCGAGTTCGATCTCGCGGTCCAGCTCGGGCACATTCGCACCACAGCCGGCGAGAGCGGCGGTCCGCCGAGGGTCGAGCAGCAGGAGATCGACCGGCTGCGCGGGAAGGAAGGATTCCCGGGCACCCTGCGGGAGCGGGTGCGGACCGTCGGCACGGTGGAAGGCGCACGGCTCATCTCGATCAGCCCGGCGCGCTTCGCCCGGCTCGCCCGCACTGGCCACTTCACCCCGGTCCGGTTCTATCTGAACCGCTATCGCGCGGTCGTCTGGCTCTATCTGGCCGAAGAGGTCTGCCAGTTCGCCCTCGCCCATCCCGGCCTCCTCAGCGGCAGAACCCCGCCGGCGCTTCGAGCCGTACTGGACGCGGGTGAGGACCGGCGCGCACGCAACTGGCGGGGGCGGAGTCTTGGGCTGCTGCTGCGCAGGACTGCGGATCCGTGGGAGCGCGCGGCGGCGATCGCCTCCGTGCTCGACCCGGTCGCGGTGTCCGAGGTGGCGACCGATCCCTACGAACGCTCACATCTGCGCGTGCTCCGGCCCGAACTCGCCCCCGGGCGCCTGGATTCGCCCGCCGGGCGCGAAGTAGTGGAGCGGCTGCTCCTGGCGGACCATCCGGATGAGATTCTCTGGCATCGGGTGAGCCTGGCCGAGGCGCTTCGGGAGGCGCGAGAGGTCCGCCCCGCGCCACGCCCTGTCCCCAGGGCCGAGCCCCGGACGGTCTCCGGGACCGTCCCGAGGGGCGGGCGACTACTGCCGGTGCGCCGGAATCCTTACCGTGGCGGTCTGTTGACGCGCCTGCTGTTCAGGAAGGCGAGCACCGTGGCCTGACGGCGCCAGAGAGCCCGGTTCGGGAGCGCCGGACAACAAGAGCCCGTCCACGCCGGGTGCTTCGCACTGCCCGAGGCTTCATACTGCCTCTACCCCCGAAGCCCCGCGGGAGCCGAAGGACACGGACGGGGCCGCCCTCGCCGCACGTGCGGCGTACGCTGATGTGGCCGCCTGACGAGGGAGGTCTAGGGATGCGGGCTGTGTCTTGAAGATCCTTGTGGTGGACGACCGCGAGGACAACCTCTTCGCGATAGAGAGCCTGTTACGCCCTGTGGGGCGTCCGGTGGTACGGGCACACAGTGGGGACGAAGCGCTGAAGAACGTCCTGCGCGGCGGCATCGCAGTGGTCATCCTCGACGTCGTCATGCCGCGGATGGACGGCCTGGAAGTGCTCTCCTATCTCAAACGACTGGATCACACCAGGAATCTGCCCGTCGTGCTGATGACCGGACTGGGCAGGGACGACGAACTGGCCGCCCGTGCCTACAACCTCGGCGTCTCCGACTTCCTGGTCAAGCCCGTCGATCCATGGGTGGTGCGTACGAAGGTCAGGGCACTCGCCGATCTGTACACCGAGAACCAGAAGCTGCGTGAGCAGCTCAAAACCCTGGCCGAGCACAGGAGCGGAACGTCCAGGGCTCACCTTCCCGACCTCCTCGACGCGCGCGTTGCACGTCAGCCGGGCGGCACGGCAGACCATGCCCGGAGCGCCCGCGGAATCGACTGACGCACGTCGCACCGAGGCACTGCACCGGCGCGGTCTGCCCGAGGACACCATCCGCAAGATCCTCGGCGGCAATGTGCCCGACCGTTCCGCAAGGAGCTCGGTTTCGCCCCGCCCGAATGCACCTGGCGGGGCCTCTCGCGGGATGCCCGATGGCAGCACCCGGATGTGCGAGAGGCCCCGCCGGATCAGCGGCGATCCGCCGTGCCGCGGCCCCCGATCAGCACTCCGCGGAAACCGGCAGAACGCCACGCTCGTCGCCCGGCAGCCCCAGGGCCGCCCGGACGGATGCCGCCCCGGTCTTCAGCAGCCGGCAGCGACTGCGCCAACGGCGACCGAAGCCACCGCCGTGGTCCTCTTCACCAAGTTGTTCCTGTCCTTCCGTTGGTGAACGAGCTTGAGCATCGCGAACCGCAGGTCCGTTCGCAAGCATTTCGATACGCGTGGAAGCGTGCCGCCGAATTCCCGGGGCCAGGCCAAGGCCAGGGGCCGCAGGTCAGGACCAGGCGGGGAGCAGATCCCCGCGCGAGTAACCGCTGCCGGCACGGCTGAGCAGCACGTGCCGGCCGCCCGATGAGGTGCGACCGAGACCCGGAGCTGATCCAATGGGCGGAGCCGGAGTTCCGGGAAGCCTTGCACTGTGCGGTCCCCGTTCGCCGTACACCGTGTTGCTCTCACCCGGCCGACCTGCATGAAGCTCTGCTGTTGGCCCGCTTAAGAAATCCTCGATGGACTCTGCAGTCACAGCTGGGCACATTGGTGCAGGTCCACTGACCGGTGCCGTCGGCACTGCCTCCGGTCAGCCCCACCACGATGCCTGGAGCCGCCCCGATGAAGGCACTTGTCAAGCAGCATGCCGAGCCCGGGCTGTGGCTCATGGACGTGCCGGAGCCGGAGACCGGCGCAGGCGATGTGCTGATCAAGGTGCTGCGCACCGGGATCTGCGGCACCGACCTGCACATCAGGTCCTGGGACGGCTGGGCCCAGCAGGCCGTCACCACGCCCCGCGTTCTCGGCCACGAGTTCGTGGGCGAAGTCGCCCGTGTCGGCGCGGACGTCGAGGACATCGCGGTCGGCGACGTGGTGAGCGGCGAGGGGCATCTGGTGTGCGGCAAGTGCCGCAACTGTCTCGCCGGCCGCCGCCATCTCTGCCGTAGCACCATCGGCCTCGGCGTCGGCCGCGACGGCGCCTTCGCCGAGTACGTCGCGCTGCCCGCCTCCAATGTGTGGGTGCACCGGACGACGGTCGACCTGGACATCGCCGCGATCTTCGACCCGTTCGGGAACGCCGTGCACACCGCGCTCTCCTTCCCGCTGGTCGGCGAGGACGTACTGATCACCGGCGCGGGACCGATCGGGATCATGGCCGCCGCCGTCGCCCGGCATGCCGGCGCGCGCAATGTCGTGATCACCGATGTGAGCGAGTCCCGGCTCCAGCTGGCCCGCAAGGCCGGTGCCACCCTCGCGCTGAACGTCGCCCAGAGCGATATCGCCGAGGCACAGCGGCAGCTCGGACTCAAGGAGGGCTTCGACATCGGCCTGGAGATGTCCGGCCGCCCGGAAGCCATGCGGGACATGGTCGACAACATGACCCACGGCGGACGTATCGCCATGCTGGGCCTGCCCGCGCAGGAGTTCGCCGTCGACTGGTCGAAGATCGTCACCTCGATGATCACGATCAAGGGGATCTACGGCCGTGAGATGTTCGAGACCTGGTACGCGATGACCGTGCTGCTCGAGAGCGGACTCGACCTCAGCCCGGTGATCACCGGCAGTTACGGCTACCAGGACTTCGACGCAGCCTTCGACGAGGCTGCCACCGCCCGCAGCGGCAAGATCATCCTCGACTGGACCGTCTGAGCCTCTCGTCCGAGCTTTTTCGTAAGGAGCCCCACCATGTACGCGTCCGTCCGCGACGATCTCCGTACCACCCTCGACGAGATCCGCGCCGCCGGTCTCTACAAGCCCGAGCGCGTCATCGGCACGCCGCAGAGCGCCTCCGTGTCCGTCGCTTCCGGTGACGTACTCAACTTCTGCGCCAACAACTACCTCGGCCTCGCCGACCACCCCGAGGTCGTCGCCGCCGCCAAGGAAGCGCTGGACCGCTGGGGCTACGGCATGGCCTCCGTCCGCTTCATCTGCGGCACCCAGGACGTCCACAAGGAGCTCGAGGCGCGCCTGTCGGCGTTCCTCGGCCAGGAGGACACGATCCTCTACTCCTCCTGCTTCGACGCCAACGGCGGTGTCTTCGAGACCGTCCTCGGCCCCGAGGACGCGGTGATCTCCGACGCCCTCAACCACGCCAGCATCATCGACGGCATCCGGCTGTCCAAGGCCCGCCGCCACCGCTACGCCAACCGAGACCTCGCCGACCTGGAGCAGCAGCTCAAGCAGACTCAGGACGCCCGCCGCCGCCTCATCGTCACCGACGGTGTCTTCTCCATGGACGGCTATGTGGCTCCGCTCGCCGAGATCTGCGACCTCGCCGACCGCTACGACGCCATGGTCATGGTCGACGACTCGCACGCCGTCGGCTTCGTCGGCCCCGGCGGCCGCGGCACCCCCGAGCTGCACGGCGTCATGGACCGCGTCGACATCATCACCGGCACCCTCGGCAAGGCGCTCGGCGGCGCCTCCGGCGGCTATGTCGCCGCCCGCGCCGAGATCGTCGCCCTGCTGCGCCAGCGCTCCCGCCCGTACCTCTTCTCCAACTCCCTCGCCCCGGTGATCGCCGCCGCCTCCCTCAAGGTCCTCGACCTGCTGGAGTCCGCCGGTGATCTGCGCGAGCGGCTGAACGCGAACACGGCCCTCTTCCGTACGAAGATGACCGAGGCGGGCTTCGACATCCTGCCCGGGGACCACGCCATCGCCCCCGTCATGATCGGCGACGCCGCAGAGGCCGGCCGGATGGCCGAACTCCTGCTGGAGCGCGGCGTGTACGTCATCGGCTTCTCCTACCCCGTCGTCCCGATGGGTCAGGCCCGGATCCGGGTCCAGCTCTCCGCCGCGCACTCCACCGAGGACGTGGAGCGGGCCGTCGCCGCATTCATCGACGCACGCCAGGCGCTGAAGGGCTGACCGAGGCTGGCAAAATGGCGGGGTGATCGACCCCCGGCGGCTGCGTATCCTGCGGGCCGTGGCGGACCACCGAACGGTGACCGCCGCGGCTTCCGCGCTGTACCTCACCCCCTCGGCCGTCTCCCAGCAGCTCAACGCGCTCGAGCAGGAGACCGGCCATGCCCTGCTGATCCGCAGCGGCAAGGGCGTACGGCTGACGGCCGCGGGAGAGATCCTGCTGGCCCACACCCATGCCGTGCTCGCGCAGCTGGAGCGGGCCGAGGCGGAGCTCGCGGCCTACGCGGGCGGCGCGGCCGGTGAGGTCACCGTCGCCGCGTTCGCCACGGGCATCGCCGAGGTCGTCGCCCCGGCCATAGGGCGCCTCGCCGCGGACCATCCGGACATCCGGGTACGGGTACGGGACGCCGAGGGCGACGAGAGCCTGCCGCTGGTGCTCGACGGCGAGGCGGATCTGGCCGTCGCGGTCGAGTATCGGGGCGCACCCGGCGAGGGCGATCGGCGGCTGGCACGCGTACCGCTGTATGCGGAGCCTTTCGACGCCGTCCTGCGCGCCGACCACCCTCTCGGCGCGGGCGAGCGGGTGGAGCTCGCCGAGCTCGCGGACAGCGACTGGATCGGTCCGTACCCCGGCAATCCCTGCCACGACATGGTGCTGCTCGCCTGCGAACTCGCCGGATTCCAGCCCCGTCTGGTGCACTCCTCGGACGACTTCCGCGCCGTTGTCGCGCTGGCCGGAGCCGGCGCAGGCGTGGCGCTGGTGCCGCGATCGGCGCTGCGCGGGATGGAGCTCAAGGACACGGTCGTACGACCGGTGGCGGGCCCGGCCGCGACCCGCCGGGTGTTCGCCGCCGTACGCCGCGGAGCGGAGCTGCACCCGCTGATCCGACCGGTGCTGGACGCGCTGGCGAGCTCCGCGGCCGGGCTTTCCACCGGCTGAGGTCGAGCCCTCGCCCTTGCCGGACGAGGGCGCAGACGTCGGTCAGGCGGCCGTCGGCTCCATCGCCGTCTTGAGATTGCGCAACGTGGTCCGGATGTTCCGGCGCTGGAAGTCGGCGAACGTATGCCCGCGGGTCGCGGCCTTGTCGAACGCGTGGGCCAGGAAGTCGGGCCAGGACCGCCGGTCGTCGGTCCAGGTCTCGGTCACCCGGGTCCCGCCGTCGAACGCCTCGAAGCGGTACTCCCAGGTGGCGATCCGGCCGGGCATCACCGGCCGGCGCTTGCCTATGGCGTGCACCCGGAAGGCGAACCGCTCACCCGGATCCGCCGCGGTCACCGTGCACCGCGTCGTCCAGCGAAGGGCTCCTCGCTTGTTGTAACCGTCGAAGACCATGCCCACGTACGCCTGCTCACGGCCGTCGCGCACCGCCGCGCCGCGGTTCTCGGGACTCCAGCGGCCCATCAGCGCAGGGTTGCTGACCTGGGCATAGATCGTCGACGGGTCGGCGTCGATGACGATGCTGTCCGAAACGGTGAAAGTGCGTGCCATGGGTACGACTCCGATTCTTGGGCGCGCGACGCTGTCGCGCGGTCACCAGTGATCATCCACGGGGCGGTGCGGCGTCGGCCAGGATGGAAGCCTCGACCGCGTCGTAGTCGTACTCCGGCAGGCCGCCGACCCTCGTTCTGTTGCGGGTGAGCACGGTGCCGAGCCAGCCGGCGAGGAATCCGACAGGGATGGAGACGAGGCCCGTGGTGGTGTACGGGAACCAGGTGAAGTCGTCGTCCGGGAAGATGGCTTGGGGGGACCCGGAGACGAGCGTGGTGCCGGTGATGAGAATCAGGACGCTCAGCGCGCCGCCTATGAGGGTGCTCAGTAGCCCGGTGCGGTTGTACTGCCGCCAGAAGAGGCTGTAGACGAGGGCGGGTGCGACCGCCGAGGCGCCGATGCAGAAGGAAAGGGTGACCATCGCCTGCAGATTCACGTGCCGGGACCCGGCCGCGAAGAAGATCGCGGCAAGACCGACTGCCGCGGCAGTCGTGCGGGCGATCGTCATCTCGGTGCTGTCGCGCAGTACCTGCTTGCCTCGCAGACCGTGTGTGATGAGGTCGTGGGCCAGCGTGTTGGCACAGGCGAGCGTGATGCCGGCGACGGAGGCCAGCAGCGTCAGGAAGATCGCGGTGGCCATCGCGGTGAACAGCAGGGTCTCGAAGGTGGACACCTCGGTGCCCATGATCGCCTGACTGACCAGCAGGATCGAGGTCTTGCCCTGCGGATCGGCGGCCGTGATCTGCTGGCGGCCGACGATCGCGGCGGCTCCGAAGCCGATCACGGCACTGAGCACACACATGATGACCACGGTGGAGACGGCCCAGGACATGGAGCGCCGCACGGCGGGTGCGCTGCGGGAGCTGAACATACGCATCGTGATGTGCGGCAGGCACGCCGCGCCGAGGACGACGGTCAGCTGGGCACTGATCATGTCGAGTCCGTCGCCGCCGAACTGAAGCGCTGGTGTGAGATAGGCATCGCCCGCACCGCTTCCGCGTGCCGCGGCGTCCAGCAGCGAGGGGATGCTGAAGTCGAAGCGGTGCAGGATGAGCGAGGCGATCGCGATGGCCGCGGCGAACAGCACCACGGTCTTGACGATCTGGATGAAGGCGGTGCCCTTCATACCGCCGATGGCCGCGTAGATGATCATCAGCAGGCCGAGAATCACGATGGAGACGGTCTTGAATCCGGCAGAGTCCATGCCGAGGACGAAGGCCAGCAGATCGCCGGCGCCCGCCAACTGGAAGATCAGCAACGGGAAGAGTGCGGTGAGCGTGACGAGGCATGCGGTGATGCGGACGGCGGGACTCGGGGCGCGGCGGGTGAGTACGTCGCCCATGGTGAACCGGCCCGCGTTACGCAGGGGCTCGGCCAGCAGGAACATCAGCAGCACCAGGGAGAGCGCGGTGCTGAGGGCGAGGACAAGTCCGTCCTGGCCGACCAGCGAGATGACGCCGATGGTGCCCAGCACGCTCGCGGCGGATATGTAGTCGCCGGCGATGGCGAGTCCGCTCTGCATGGGGGTCAGGGAGCGGAAGCCGGTGTAGAACTCGTCCAGGTCTTCGCGGTCGGGCCCGGTCATCACGCACAGCAGCAGGGTCACTGTGGTCACCGCGATGAACGCGACGAAGGACATGGTCTGGGCCTCGGAGCCGAATCCGCTCATCGGCGTGCTCCCTCGGTGGTCGGGTCGGCCTGGAGACGTACGGCTTCGGCGAGCGGGTCGACCCGGCGGCGCGCGGACTTCTCGTACGCGGCGACGGCTATGAGGGTCACCGGCAGCTGGATCAGGCCGAGCATGAGGGCGATGGTGAGACCACCGGTGATCTTGGTGGTCATCAGCCCCGGCAGATATGCGGAGAGCAGGAGGAACAGCACGAAGTACCCGAGGGCGGTCAGGCTCGCCACACGGCGCAGGCGCTGGTACGCGGCGCTCAGCGCGCGTATCTCGCGGCGGGGATCGGCCGGCGGCACGGGGGGCGGGGGCGGCGCCTGCCAGGAGTGGTGAGGTTGTCCTGGCTGCTCGGGATATGAGGGCGGCGGAGGGTAGTACGACATCGCGGTGTGCCTTCGCGGACGGCTGGGCAGGGCAGGGCATGGCGGGGGCGGGCGGCTACGTTACCGACGGGTAGCGGCTGCCGGAGCATTGTTGCATGGACTGTCCGGTCGGTCAGTTGCATCAACCACTACGGCCCTTACCCCGTGGTGGGGGGGGCGGGCGCGGGGCCGGGCGGGCCCGCCCCCCCCCCGCAGGCACCCGGCGAGACGGCGACGGGAG
>NZ_JBHWWF010000007.1:84452-157818 GCF_042736455.1 Streptomyces sp. NPDC060064 | reverse complement strand
GGGTTGTCTTTTTTTGTGTTGCCGGGTGGGGGGGTGTGTGACTTATACCACCCCGCCCTGCTCCGAGCGGGGGGGGGGGGGGGCGGGGGGGCGCCCGGCCCCCCCACCACTACGCCGCGGCTTGCCGGCTGAGCGACGTCTCCTTCGTCACCACTGCCGATGGCGCCGGCGTCCGCTTCCGCCACCGGGTCAGGCCGACGCCCACAAGCACCACGACCATTCCCGCGACGACCCGGACCGTGAGCTCCTCACTCAGCACGATCGCGCCCAGCGCCATCGAGACCACCGGCAGCAGATAGCCGACCGTGGCGGCGCTGGTCGCTCCTTCGTCGGCGATGAGCCGGTAGTTGAGGGCAAAGGTGAATCCGGTGCCGAAGATCCCCAGAACGACGACAGCACTCACGCCGACCAGGTTGATGTGCACCGACTCGAGGCCGCCGGCGGGCAGAGCGAGCGTGCTCAGGCCTGTCGCGGTGAGCAGCTGCGCCGCGGAGAGCGCGATGGGGGCGGTGCCCTTGCCGGTGAGCTTGCGTCCCATGTAGGCGAACGCGACGGCGTAGCTCACCGCCGCCGCGAGGATGGCCAGGGTGCCCCAGCTTGCGAGTCCGCTCTGCTGCCACGGCGCGAAGATCAGCAGTGTGCCCGCGAATCCGAGGAGTAGCCCGCCCAGGCGGACCGGGTGGGGTCCGCGTTCCGTGCCGATGGCGATGCCGATCAGCAGGGACCACAAGGGAGTTGTCGCGTTCAGAGCGCCCGCCACTCCGGAGTCGACGGTCTGCTGGCCGATGCTGAACAGGGCGAAGGGCAACGCGTTGCAGAAGAAGGCGGCCACGACGAGATGGCCCCAGGTGGCACGGTCGCGGGGGAGGCGCTGACGCGCGGAGAAGCACAGCGCGACCAGGACCAGTGCGCCCAGTGCGCAGCGGGTGAAGGTGATCTGGACGGGCGACAGGCCGTTGTTCAGGGCCAGTTTGATCCAGAGGAAGCCCGATCCCCACAGAAGGGCGAGCACGCCCATCCGCACCAACGTTCCACGTCCGCCGCTGAACACGTTTCGTCTCCCTCTTCGCTCGTCCGGTGTCCACCGTGCCTCAGCCGACGCTGTACGACTAGTGAAAAGTGCTGCATGGTCCGTTAACGTCTCCTACATGCTTGATGTGCGACGCATGCAGGTCCTGAGGGCCGTGGTGACCAGCGGTTCGGTGACCGCGGCAGCGGCGAATCTCGGCTATACGCCGTCCGCCGTCAGTCAGCAGGTGGCAGCGCTGGAGAAGCAGGCCGGAACGGCGCTGCTGGAACGGGTCGGCCGGGGCGTGCAGCCGACGGCCGCAGGCCGCCTGCTCACCGAGCACGCGGCCATCATCAGCAAGAACCTTGCCGAGGCGGAGACAGCGCTCGCGGACCTGCGGGAGGGGCGCACGGGTCGGCTGTCGATCCGCTACTTCGCCACGGCCGGCGCCACGCTGGTGGCTCCGGCGCTGGCCGGGCTCCGCCGTGAGTTTCCGGGCATACGGGTCGACCTCAAGCTGATCGACCCCGCCGACCCGCTGCCCGAGGTGAAGCAGGGCCGCGCCGACCTTGCCGTCGTGGTCCACCCCCGTGACCGGCCGCGCGACGACATCCGCCTTGTGCACCTGCTGGACGACCCCTACCGGGCCGTGCTGCCCAAGGGTCACCACCTCGCCGCGAAACGCGTACTCGATCTGGCGGACCTCGCCGACGAGCCGTGGGTCGGCAACGAATGGCCGGTCGGCCCCTGCCTCGAGATCGTGCTCGACGCCTGCGCCGCGGCGGGCTTCACTCCCAACTTCGTGGTGGAGAGCGAGGACTACGCCACAGCGCAGGGGTTCGTCGCCGCGGGCCTCGGCATCAGCCTGATGCCGCTCATCGGACTGGGAAACCGGCACCCGGGTGTCGTCGTACGCAAGGTCCGCGGCCCCGAGCCGGTCCGCGGGATCTACGCGGCAGTACGGGAGACTTCGCTTCCCCAGCCCGCGCTGCGCGGGCTGATCGACGCCCTGCGGGACGCGGCGGGGGAGTAGAGCGGTCGGCCGGCCCGGGACCGCCGCGCGCGTTCATAACCGTCGCACGGCGGCTCGCTCGCTCCTGGGCCGTCAGGGCTGTGCGGTGAGCCGGAAACTCTGGGCGGCCGAGTCGTCGCAGGAACGTTGGATCAGCTGGACCCCGTTCGCCGGGGAAGCAGGCGTGCTGAGGCACTTTCCGCTGTGCCGCGCGACGAAGTGATAGCGCCCGGAGGACTCCCGCACCGGCTTCCACTGCTGATTGGTGCCCCCACCGTAGGACCACAGCTGGAGGGGAGCATTGTCGGAGGTCGACACATTGGCCACATCGATGACCTGCCGGCTGTTGTTGCGGACGCCGATGCGCATGAACCCGCTGTCCGTGGAGCGGAATTGATACTGCTGAGCCGCGGTCTGGTTGCACATGTACTGCTGGATCGCGGTCCCATTGTCGGTGGCTGCTCCACGTGCGTCCACGCAGGCGCCGTTCGCGCTGCCGGCGAGTGAATACCACGCGGTCTCGGATATCGGATCGGTCGGCGCAGGATCACCCGCACCACCGCCCAGCCACTTCAGGCCGTCCACCAGGAACCGGTTCTGTGTCTCGCTGGCGAACGAGGAGGACAGTGTCGTCCCCGTGCCGTAGTCCATGGCGTTGTGGCCGAAGTTGGCGTAGAGCATCCTGTATGTGGTGTTGGTCCACAGGATCGGGTAATAGCCGCTGTACCAGGACTGGTTGGGGTCGGTGCCCAGCGGGAAGCTCACCGGGTCGACGGACGCGAGGATCTTGATGTCCGGGTTGTTGCGCAGGTCGTTCTGCCAGCTGTACCACTCGCTCACCGACGAGGTGAAGGTGGCGGGCAGTCCCACGGTCGAGGGATGCGTCCTGTCCTCGGTTCGCAGCACCGCGGTCGTCGGACCCCAGGTGTTCGACGTGAAGTTGCCGCTGCCGAGGAACTGGTTGTGGTACCAGGGCCATTCCTGCGCGTTGGTGGTGAACGCGGAAACGTGGAATCCCATCCAGGCCCCGCCGGCCTGCATGTACCGCTCGAACCCCGCGCGCTGGGCTGCCGTCTGCGGCCGATCGTCCAGGAACAGCACCACCTGGTACTGGTCCCGTGTGATGCTGCTGAGCAGATCCCAGTTGTTGGTCGAGGTGTACGAGAAGTTGTTGCGTGCGGCGGTCTCGGGAAACCACTGATTGGCTTCCTTGACGAAGCTGATGTGGGCCGCGTCCCAGGTCCCGTTGTAGAAGGCAATCACCTTGAACGCCGGTGCCTGCGGGGCGTGCGGTGCCTGCGGGCCCTGCGGGCCCTGCGGGCCCTGCGGGCCCTGCGGTGCCTGCAGGACAATTGTGTCGGAGTACGCGGGAGCGGCGCTCAGGCCGAGGAGCATTGCCAGCAGCAGGAGCACCCGTAAGCCGATCCGTGCCGAGCCGCTTCTGATTCCGTGCATCCGGAAACCACCTTTCCGTGCGGAGGAGGCCGGTCCGGACCCGACGGCTGTCGGATCCGGACCGGCCGGTGTGCTGCGGGAAGTACGGGTCAGGGATGACTGACGAGATTGGCCACATTGGTCGAGGAGTTGGAAGGACCACCCCGGCCGTTGATGACATGGCGGATCGTTCCGGTGCCACCGAGCGAGACGGTCACCATGCTCTGGAAGCGCACATTCGGGTTGTCGGGGACCTCGAAGGCGTGCTCGGCGGTCACGCTCGGATTCGCGTTGAAGAAGCAGTAGCTTCCGAGCCCGAACGCCTGGTGGCTGGTGACCGAGTCGGCGACCTTGTACGCGGCGTAGCCCTGGGTGGAGCCGTTCATCCAGGCGGCCTGGTTGGGCGGGTCGTACGGCATCTCGTTCTGGTAGAAGTACGTGCGCCCGCCGTTGCCGGTCCAGATCGTCTGGTGCTTCTGGTAGTGCTCCACGAACAGCCCGTACATGGTCACGTTGTCGCCGTTGACGACAAGTCCGGTGTCCGCCGTATTGGTGTTCCAGCCGATGCCGGTGCCGTGGTCACCGCGCCAGATCCACATATGGTCGCCAATGACGTTGTCGCTGTTGACCACCAGGCTGGTGGTCGCCTTGCCCACCGCGGCGCCGCCGACCCGGAAGAAGACGTCGTGCAGGGACGTGGGGTTGGCCGAGTGGCCGGCGGAGGAGCCGGCCGGGCCGACCTCCATCAGGGTCTGCGAGTTGGTCGTACCGGCGTCGAAGAGGATGCCCGCGACCTTGACGCCGTCGACGTCCGCGACCGTCATGGCCGTGACGCCGTTGTCCGGGACGAAGGTGGCGAGGCCGAGCCCCAGGATCACGGTGTCGGGGCGGGTCACCCGCAGAGTCTGGTTCAGATGGTAGACGCCCGGGGTGACCAGCAGGTTCTTCCCCTCGGCCAGTGCGGCGTTGATCTGTGCGGCGGTCGCGCCGGCCTTCACGACGAAGAACTGGTCCATGCCGAGTGAGGCGCCGGCGGCGTTGCCGCCGGCCCATGTGGTGGCCGAGGAGTTGGCCCGCAGGGACGGTACGAACACCTTGTAGGCGCCGGCGTTGTCCACGTACAGGAAGGGCTTCTCGCGGACCGTCGGGCTCTGGTTCACGGTCGTGTAGGGCGGGCTGGGGAAGCTCGTGGCCGGGACGCCCTGGCTGCCGACGAAGACCATGTTCCAGTTGGCGCCGGTCCAGCTGCCGAGCTGGGAGTTGCGAGTCAGCCACTGCTGCTGCGTACCGGACCGCACCTGCCCGTCGATTTTGGTGTCGGCCATGAAGCCGCCGCTGGCCCAGCCGCCGTCGTCCAGCGCGAGATTGCCGCGGACGTGCATGCGCCGGTACGGAGCCGCCTGGGACACCGCCCACCGGTCGGTGCCGCCCGTCGGGTTCACCGAGAGGTTCTCGGCACCGCGCCAGAAGTTCTGGGTGGCGTTCTGCGGCGGGAACCAGTCGGCCTCGACATGCACCGCGCCGTTGATCGTCACCGAGTCGGGCGACTGGCCGAGGCCCAGAACCTGGGTGTAGAAGCCCACGTTGACGTCATTGCTGTAGGTGCCCGGCTTGAACATGACAGCGTAGCGCTGGGATCCGAACTGGTTGGTCTCCTGCTGCTGGAAGATCGCGTTGAGCCGGTTCTGGATGGTCGAGGACGGCATCGACGGGTCGAAGACGACCACGTTCGGACCGAGGTCGACGTCACTGGGCGCGGTGGTGACGGGCGTGACCTGGAAACGCTGGGCCGCCGTGCCGTTGCAGGTGTACTGCACGAGCTGGACGCTGTCGGCCGTCGAGGCGGAGGGGACATCCAGGCACTTGCCGCTGTTGCGGTTGACGAAGTGGTACGCGCCGCCGCCCTCGTCCACGGCCTGCCACTGCTGGTTGTCGCCGCCGCCGTACGTCCACAGATGCACCGCGGCGTTGTCGGCGGTGGACACGTCGCTCACGTCCGCCACCTGGTTGGCGTCATTGCGGTTGTTGATCCGCACAAAGCCGTCGCTGGTAGCGGTGAAACTCCACTGCTGGGCTGTGGAGTTGTTGCAGGCGTACTGCTGGACGGCGGTGCCGTTCACGGTCGCGGCCGAGCGCGCGTCCAGGCACTTGCCGCTGCCGCTGTTCACCACGGTGGCCCAGCCGGACGGCAGCGCGGCGGCAGTGGCGGCCGCCCGCAGCGGGGTGGCCGCCTGGGTGGTCGGGACGGCAGCCAGCACCGAACCGGCCGAGGCCACGACGATGAAGGCGGCTACGAGGGGACGTGTGGGGCGGGCGCGGGTGAAGCTGTGGCGTCCCGCTCCGGGCGTTCGCTGCGATCTGAGCACGGTTTCTCCTGTGCCGATGAGCCGGTGGGACGGCTCGGTGAGGGGTGGGGATGGAGAGGTCAGGTCTGCCGGTGTACGGGGCTGTCACTGGTGCTGATCCGCACATGGTCGACGACGAGTTGCTGGGGGAGGGCGGTGCTGCCGTCGGGGTCGCCGGGCCAGTAGCCGCCGACCGCGAGGTTGAGGATCAGGAAGAAGGGCTTGTTGAACACCCAGGTACGGCCGCCGAGATCGGCGGGCGTACGCCGCTGGTAGACCGTGCCGTCGACGGACCAGGTCACGGAGTCGGGAGCCCAGTCGACGGCGAAGGTGTGGAAGGCGTCGGCGAAGGCCTGGCCGCCCGGCAGCGTGTAGGCGGCGCCGATGCCGCCGGAGCCGGAGTAACCGGGGCCGTGGAGGGTGCCGTGGACGGTGGAGGGTTCGAAGCCGACGTTCTCCATGACGTCGATCTCGCCGGAGCCGGGCCAGCCGACCTGGCCGATGTCATGGCCCAGCATCCAGAAGGCGGGCCACATGCCCTGGCCGCGTGGCACCTTCAGCCTGGTCTCGACATGTCCGTACGCCCGGGTGAACCTGCCGGCGGTGTTCAGCCGGGCGGAGGTGTACTCACATCTGCCGTACCAGCACTGGTAGTTGCCCGGGTTCTCCCGGCGGGCGGTGATGACCAGGTGGCCCTGCCCGTCGAGAGCGGCGTTGCGGTTGCCGGCCGTGTAGTACTGCCGTTCGTGGTTGTTGACGTTGTCGCCGGTTTCGATCTGCCATTTGGCGGCGTCGACGGCGGAGCCCGCGGGACCGTCGAAGTCGTCGGAGAAGGGCACGGCTGCGGGCACTGCGGCGGGCGTGGCGGCGACCGCCGGCGCGGGTTCACCGTTCGCCAGGCCGGTGGTGAGCGACGCGAGGGCAAGAGCCGAAGAGACAGACAGCAACAAGCGCCGTGACAAGCGTGGGGAGTCCATGACTCTCCCTTCCGGTGCATGAAGAGGAAGGGGTCTGTCATGCATATGACAGACAAGGGGCGCAAAGGGGGCATGCGGATGGGATGCGCCGACCGAGGTGGGGGGTTACTTAGTTCACTACGTGATTTAAGAAGTGAACTAAGGGCCTGTCAAGGTCTTGGTATGGACCACGGACTGATTGCCTGCCCCGACCGTCCTGACCAGGTCCGTGTCGTGGACAGCTCCGTCACCCCATGGCCCGGGTGCTTTACGATCTCGACGGGTGGCTCCCCGTTCTGTCCGCCACCCACCCGCTCCGTTGGAGGTCTGCTGTGTTGTGGTCGGTCGGTGCTCGTCGCACTCGCTCTACCCGCCGGGCCCGCGTCACCGTTGGTGCTGTCGCGGCCGGGATGTTCCTCGCCGTCGGCTGTTCCTCCGGTGGTGACGGCCCCGGTGAGGCGGCGGGCGGCGTCCCCGTGGTCGCGAAGGGCAAGCTGACCACCTGCACCCACCTGCCCTATCCGCCGTTCCAGTTCGAGCAGAACGGCAAGGTCGTCGGCTTTGACGTGGCCCTGGTCGATCTGGTCGCCAAGAATTTGAAGGTCGAGCAGAAGATCCTCGACACACCGTTCGAGAACTTCAAGACCGGTGCCTTCCTCAACTCCGGCGAGTGCGATCTGGCCGCCGCCGGCATGACGATCACTCCTGAGCGCAAGAAGAACGTGGACTTCTCCGTCCCGTACTTCGACGCCACTCAGGCGCTGCTGGCGACGAAGAAGAGCGGAGTGACGTCGCTCGCCGACATCAAGGCCAAGCACAAGAAGCTCGGCGCCCAGGCAGAGACGACCGGCGAGAGCTACGCCAAGGACCAGGGTTTCGACCCGGTCGCGTTCGAGAGTTCGGACGCGGTGCTCAACGGGCTGCGCACCGGCCAGGTCGACGCCGTCGTCATTGACTACCCGGTCGTCCAGGGCTGGCTGAAGGACAAGGCGAACGCGGCCGAGTTCGTCCTCGGCCAGAACATCGAGACCGGTGAGCAGTACGGCTTCTCGGTGAAGAAGGGCAACGCCAAGCTGCTGGCGGCGATCAACAAGGCGGTCACGGACGCCCGGGCCGACGGCACGTACGACAAGCTGTACCAGCAGTGGATCGGTCCGCTGCCCAAGGCCAAGTCGTGACCTCTCGGCTGACCCGGCGGCAGCGGCGCCGCGTCTGGCAGGGCGTCCAGTACGCGGTGTTCGTGGCGGTACTGGTCCTGATCGGCGTTCTGGCCGACTGGGACCGGCTGCAGAACCAGTTCGCGCAGAAGGACCTCGCCAAAGAGCTGTTCCCGGCCATCATCACCACGGCGCTGCGCAACACCGTGGTGTACACGGTCTCCGGATTCATCTTCGGCCTGGTGCTGGGCCTGATCATCGCGCTGATGCGGTTGTCGTCGGTGGCCCCGTACCGCTGGGTCGCGAGCATCTACATCGAGCTGTTCCGCGGCCTGCCCGCCCTGCTGATCTTCATCTTCGTCGGTGTGGCGGTGCCGCTGGCGTTCCCCGGAACGCAGATCCCCGGCGGTGTGTACGGGAAGGTCGCGCTCGGTCTTGGACTGGTGGCTGCGGCCTATATGGCAGAAACGATTCGGGCGGGTATCCAGGCCGTGCCCAAGGGGCAGATGGAGGCGGCCCGTTCGCTGGGCTTCTCCAGAGCCCGGGCGATGGTGTCGGTGATCATCCCGCAGGCGTTCCGGATCGTGATTCCACCGCTGACGAATGAGCTGGTACTGCTCTTCAAGGACTCGTCGCTGGTGCTGTTCCTCGGCGTGACGCTGGAGGAGCGCGAGCTGACCAAATTCGGCCGCGATCTGGCGAGTCAGACCGCGAACTCGACGCCGATCCTGGTGGCGGGGCTGTGCTACCTGCTGGTGACGATTCCGCTGAGCTTCGTGGTACGCCGCCTCGAGGCTCGTGCCGAAAAGGCCAGGTGAGGACGAGATGTCACAGAAGGCGGAGACAGTGGAGAGCGCTGGGGCCGACGGGCCGGAGATCGAGATCCGGGGTCTGCACAAATCGTTCGGCGACAACGAAGTGCTGCGGGGCATCGACCTCGACATCGCGCGGGGCGAGGTGGTCTGTGTCATCGGGCCGTCCGGGTCGGGCAAGTCCACCCTGCTGCGCTGTGTGAATCTGCTGGAGGAACCCAGCGCGGGCCAGGTCTTCGTCGGTGGCACGGAAGTCACCGACCTCGACGTCGACATCGACGCGGTACGCCGCCGTATCGGCATGGTCTTCCAGCAGTTCAACCTCTTCCCGCATGTGAACGTGACCGAGAACCTCACGCTGCCGCAGCGTCGCGTATTGCGCCGGGACAAGGCGCGCGCGGCGAAGGTGGCGCGGGAGAACCTGGAACGAGTCGGGCTGTCCGACAAGGCCGACGCCTACCCCGCGCAGCTTTCCGGAGGACAGCAGCAGCGGGTGGCGATCGCGCGGGCGCTGGTCATGGACCCTGAGGTGATGCTTTTCGACGAGCCGACCTCGGCGCTCGATCCCGAGCTGGTGGGGGAGGTGCTGGCGGTGATGCGGCTGCTGGCCGGGGAGGGCATGACGATGATGGTCGTCACCCATGAGATGAGCTTCGCCCGGGAGGTCGCCGACCGGGTGGTGTTCATGGACGGCGGCGTGATCGTCGAACAGGGCCCGGCCGCGCAGGTGGTGGGCGCTCCGCAGCATGAGCGGACCAGGAACTTCCTGAACCGCATCCTGGACCCGGCCGCCACGGACCGGCCGGGCCCGGATGCGACGCCGTCCGTCACGGACAAGGGCAGGGACACGGAGTCCGGGGAGCCCGGCTCGGACCGGGACAGCTGACTGCCACGGGCTGAACCCGGGTCTGCCCGGGTTCGGCGTGCACCCGGCCCGGGCGGCTCAGCCCTCCAGGAGCCGGGTGCGCAGTTGTTCGATCAGGTGGTCGTCGACGCCGAGATGCCGGACGGCGTAGTCGTACACGGATCCATACGTGGCGGACAGATCGGCCAGGAACAGCCGCATGATCTCTTCCGGCGCTCGTCCGTAGCCGGGCCACGTCAGGGTCCGCTCGGGGTGGGCGGCCCGCCAGTCGGCGATCAGCCGGTCCGTGGCCAGTTCCGTGAGCGCGAAGTCCGCGGCGATATCGTCCTCGGCCACCCCGATGAGGGCGAGGACCAGGGCGGCCAGCAGTCCCGTGCGGTCCTTGCCGGAAGCGCAGTGGAACACCAGCGGCCCGCTGGTGTTCGACGCGATGACCTCGAGCGCCTGACGTAGCTCCTTGGCACCGTCGAGTGCGACTTCCGCGTACCGGTCGGCGAGGAAGCGCCAGGGGTCGACGCCGGGGTCGATGGCCGCCTGGTCGTAGGGGCGGTGTTCCACGCTGAGGTTGACGTAGCTGAGCCCCTCGCGGTCGGGAACCCGGCCTCGTGCCTCGATCTCCCACGGGTAGCGCAGGTCGATCACGGTGCGCACCTCGAGAGCGAGGAATCGGTCGAGGTCGGCGCCGTCGAGCTTGGCCAGGGAGTCGGAACGGTAGAGCCGGCCCCACCGCACGGTGTGGCCGTCCGCGGTGCTGTAGCCCCCCAGATCCCGGAAGTTGTGCAGCCGCTCGAACGGTATGTGTCTGATCATTCGCGCCACAGTACGGGCTGCCGACTTCCGGCGTAGCGTCGTTACGTCAGAGAGTAGCGTTGCTAACGTATTGGTGTTAGCGTTGCTCTCATCGGGGTGGAGAACGCCACCTCGGTCGGGACAGGGAGCAAAGGCCATGAGCGAGCAGTCCACCACTTCACGCCGGGTAGCGATCGTCACCGGCGGGTCCCGCGGCATCGGCCGGGAGAGCGCCGAGCGGCTGGCGTCCGACGGGTTCGCGGTCGTCATCAACTACGCGGGCAACCACACCGAGGCCGAGGCGACGGTAGCCGCCATCACCGCCGCCGGCGGGCAGGCGATCGCGTTCCGCGCCGACGTGGCAGACGAGGCCGCGGTGTCGGCACTCTTCGACGCCGCCGAGGACACCTACGGCGGGGTCGACGTGGTCGTGCACGCGGCCGGTGTCATGACACTCGCGCCGCTGGTCGACACCGACCTGGACGCCCTGGACCGTATGCACCGCACCAACATCCGCGGGACGTTCGTCGTCGACCAGCAGGCCGCACGCCGGCTGCGCGACGGCGGCGCGATCATCAATTTCTCCAGCTCCGTACTGGCCTTGGCCCTACCCGGCTACAGCGCCTACGCCGCCACCAAGGGCGCGGTCGAGGCAATGACGCTGATCCTGGCCCGCGAGATGCGCGGACGGGACATCACTGTCAACGCCGTGGCCCCCGGGCCGACCGCGACCGCCCTGTTCCTGGACGGCAAGGACGAGCAGACCATCGCGAAGATGGCCGGCCAGACACCGCTGGAACGCCTGGGCACCCCGCAGGACATCGCCGAGGTCGTCGCCTTCCTCGCCGGCCCCGGCCGCTGGGTCAACGGCCAGGTCGTGCGGGCCAACGGCGGCATCGCCTGACCCCCGCCCCCACCGCCATCTTCCCAGCCTTTTCTGCTCAACAGTCCGAGGAGTCACGTCATGGGCAAGACGATCGTCATTACGGGTGCCGGTTCCGGTTTCGGGGCCCTGGCCGCACGGGCACTGGCCCGGGCCGGCCACACCGTCTACGCGGGGATGCGCAACACCGAGGGGCGCAACGCCGATCGTGTCACCGATGCCAGGACCTACGCCGCCGAGCACGACGTGGATCTGCGCACGGTCGAACTCGACGTGCTCTCCCAGGAGTCGGCCGACGCCGCTGTCAGCACCGTGGTGGACGAGGCCGGTTCGCTGGACGTGATCATCCACAACGCCGGCCACATGGTCACCGGCCCCAGCGAGGCCTTCACGCCGGCCGAACTCGCCGCCGTCCACGACACGAACGTGCTCGGCACCCAGCGCGTCAACCGGGCCGCCCTGCCCCACCTGCGCGCCCAGGAAAACGGCCTCGTGGTGTGGATCGGATCCACCTCCACCCGGGGCGGCACCCCGCCCTACCTCGCCCCCTACTTCGCCGCCAAGGCCGCGATGGACTCCCTTGCCGTCTCCTACACCGCAGAGCTGGCACGGTTCAACATCGAGACGACCATCATCGTTCCCGGCTCCTTCACCTCGGGCACCAACCACTTCGCCACCGGCGGCCACCCCGCCGAGCAGACCGTCATCCCCGACTACGAGGCCCGCTACGCCGGCCTGATGGACCAGGTCTCCAGCAGCCTGGCCGCTCTCGCGCCCGCCGACGCAGACGTCGCCCAGGTCGCCGACGCCATCGTCGAAGTCGTCGACACCCCGCACGGCACCCGCCCCTTCCGCGTCCACATCGACCCCGTGAACGACGGCTCCGAAGAGGTCAGCGACGTCGCCGACCGCATCCGCGCCCAGTTCCTCACCCGCATCGGGCTCCAGGACCTCCTCGCACCGACGCGCACCATGAGTCCGCGGTCCGCGTAGCAGCGCTACGCCGGCCTTGATAGCGTCCTGCCGATGAGCACTCGAGAACGCATCCTGGAAGTGGCGGCCGAGCTGGTCGCGCGGTCCGAGAACGGGGACGTCTCCACCCGGGCCGTATGTGAGGCCGCGCGGGTGGGAGCCCCGGCGCTCTACCGGCACTTCGGGGACAAGGAAGGCCTGCTGTCGGCCGTCGTCGACTACGGCTTCGACAAGTATCTGGCGACGAAGCGGCTGCGCAGCTCCGGCACGGACCCCGTCGAGGACCTGCGCAACGGCTGGGACACCCATGTGGACTTCGCCCTGCAGAACCCGAACCTGTACCGGCTGATGAATTCCCCCGCGATGCGCACGCCACCGGCCGCGGCGCTGGAGTCCCACCAGATCCTCACCAGGGACCTGGAACGCGTCGCAGCCCAGGGCAAGCTCCGCCTCGCCCCCGAACTGGCCGCCGAGATCGTCATGTCGGCCAACGTCGGTGTCGCGCTCATGCTCGTATCCCGCCCTTCGACGTTCACCGACAAGAGCACCTCGAGGCGCGTACGGGACGCCGTGCACGCCGCCGTCTTCACCCCGGACGTGTCCGGCCCCGAGGCCACCCCGAGCGCGGCGGACGCGGGCGTCGGCGGAGACGAAGCACAGCTCCCGGCCGCGGCGGCCCGGCTGGGCGCCCTCGTCCGCCGGTCGCCCGTCCCGGCGCTCAGTACCGCCGAGACGGCACTGATGGCCGAATGGCTGGACCGCCTGTCGAACACCCCTCACAACCCCTGACGGCAGCGCGCCCCTGCGGCTTGAGCAGCGGTGGCAGGTCCGCGTCCGGACCCGCCACCGCTGGTCTCCGGGGCAGGGCTACTGACCGCTGTCCGCCACCTCGTCACCGCTCCCGCTCCCGTAATCCGGCTCGGGTACGGCCGAGGACTGCCTGCCCAGCGCCTGTTCGGTGTAGAGGTTCCAGATTCTGGCGGCGTGGCCGTCCCCGATGTGCCGCAGCGTGACCTGCTTCGTCGTCTTGGCGTCCTCGCCGAAGAGGGCGACCGTGGTGACGAGGTCGGGGGTGGCACCGATGTACCACTCGGCCTTCCTGTCGTCGGTGGGACCCGACGCCGCTGTGACGATCTGCTTGGTCCTGCCCGCCACCTCCGGCCCGACGCCGCCGCGCCGACCGATGCCACGGACGGGCGAGAAGGCGAGGTCGGAGATGACCAGCTCCGCGGTCCCGGGGTCGATTGCCTGGCCGCCCACCGCGCCCGGCAGCGAGGTGCGCTCCTCGCCGCGCTGCGCCGACTTCACGATCGACGGCGTGACCTTCTTGCCCTCGTGGTGGAGGGAGGCGTAGACACCGGCCATTTCCAGTGGGCTGACGCCCATCAGTCCCAGCTCCGTGGCGCGCGGTGCCGTGAAGCCGCCGGCGTCCGGTGCGATGCCGAGGTCTGCGGCGGTCTGCCTGATCTGTTTGAGGCCGCTCTCACCCTGATTCTGCCTCTTGGCCTCCATCACCGCGGCGTAGGCAATCGGTTCGAAGGTGGCGCCGGCCTGGTAGTCGGAGCGGGTCGCGTTGCTCAGGTAATGCTTCATGTAGTCGCGGCCGCCGTAGAGCGCCACGATGCGGCCGGTCCGCGGATCCACCGAAACCGCTCCGGCCTGCCGGTTCGGGTCCTGCGCCGATGCGCCGGACGGCGCCTGCCGGCCGCTGTCGCTGTTGTTGTTGCTGTCTCCGGACCGAACCGCCTGTTCCAGTGCGCGCTGTTTGTCCGGTTCGATGTTGAGAGTGATCCGCCAGCCGCCGCCCGCCAGTTCCTGTTCGCTGATGCCCGAGGCCGTCAGTTCCCGCCGGGCGGCGTCCACCAGATAGCCGGCCTGCCCGGACAGTCCCGCGCCGGGCTGGGGGGCCAGCGGCACGGGAAAGCGCATCCGCTGCCGCTCGTTCTTGTCCAGCCAGCCCTCGCCGACCATGTTGTCGAGCACATAGCCCCAGCGCTGCTGGACCAGCCGTTTGGCCTCGGGGGCGGCGATGGCCCAGTCGTACTGGCTGGGTGCCTGCAGCAGCGCGGCGAGGTAGGCGCCCTGCTCGACAGTGAGGTCCTCGACCTCCTTGCCGTAGTAGGCGCGGGCCGCGGCCTGGATGCCGTACGCGAGCCGGCCGTAGTAGCTGCTGTTCAGATATCCGGCGAGGATGTCGTCCTTGGTGTTGCTCCGGTCGACCTTCAGGGAGATGACCAGTTCCTTCAACTTGCGGGTGACGGTCTGTTCCTGGCTGAGGTAGTAGTTCTTGACGTACTGCTGCGTGATGGTCGATCCGCCCTGTGTGCCCTGTCCCGTCAGCGTGTTGACGATGCCGCGGGCGGTGCCGGTCAGCGAGATGCCGGAGTCGCTGTAGAAGTCCTTGTTCTCGGCCGCGACGAACGCGTACCGCACGTCCTTCGGTACTCGGTCGAGCGGAACCGTCTCCCGGTTGATCTCCCCGGTCCGGGCGAGACGGGAGCCGTCGCTGTACAGAAAGACGTTGCTCTGCGCCTTCGCCAGATCGTTGGCCCGGGGGATGTCGATGGCGACGTAGAGAACGGTGAACGCGCCGGTCACCAGGGCGCACAGGACGATCACACAGGCGAGTGCCTTGCGCCAGCTGACGAACCGGCGAAAGCCCGTCCGCTTCCCGGGCCTTCGCGACCGCCCGGACTTCCTGCGCCCGAGCCGCCCGCCGCTGTTCCGGTCGCCGGTCTTCGCCGGTTCTCTCAGCGCGTCGTCCGTATCGGCCTCGCGGGCCGCACCGGCCCAGCTCGCTGTCAGCTGATCCGCGGTCCGGTCGGGACTGTGCCTGATACGCATGGGCGTCATCCTCGACGCCGAAGATCTTTGTCAACCGAAAGGAAGACATCGGCTGGGACACGGAGTTGTATCAGCTGTGTATCGGCCCCGGGCCGTCGGCCGATTGGGTATCCGTCTCCGTCTCCGGCCCGCACGCGGTGTCCGGGCCGAGGCCTGGGAGGTGGAGTACGGCGACGGCACCGCCGCCAGGTGCATTGGTGAACTGCAAGGTGGCGCCGATGACTTCGGCCTGGCCGAGCGCGATGGTCAGCCCCAGTCCGTGACCGGTGCCGCGGGCGCGCGCTCCGGTGCGGAAGCGCTGCGGCCCGTCTCTGAGCATGGTGTCCGGATAGCCGGGGCCACGGTCCTCGACGGTCACGGTGCGGCCGTCCGCGGTGACCGTGACGGTGACCGGAGGACGTCCGTGCCGGTGCGCGTTGACGATCAGATTGGTGAGGATGCGCTCCAACCGGCGCGCGTCGGTCCAGACTTTCGCCTCCCCACCCGCCGCGGACGGCCCCTCCGTAAGAAGGTGTACGGACAGGCCGGCGCGGGCGACGATCTCCTCGACGAGGGCTCCGACCGGGCAGCGGGACAGATCCGCCTGTTCCGCACCGGCGTCCAGCCGGGAGATCTCCAGGAGTTCCTCGACCAGCGTGGCCAGTACCCGTACACGGTCGCGTACATAGCCGGCCGCCTCCCCCTCGGGGAGCAGTTCGCCGGCGGTGACCAGGCCCATGAGCGGGGTGCGCAGTTCATGGGCGACGTCGGCGGTGAAACGCTGCTCACCGCGCAGCCGTTCCTGCAGAGCGGCGGCCATCGTGTCCACGGCGGCGGAAATCTCGGCGATCTCGTCGCGCGGGCGGGTTGCGGCGCGGATCCGGGCATCGAGGTCTCCGGCCGCGATACGCCGGGCGGTGCCGGCGGCGGTGCGCAACCGGCGGCTCATCCGTCCGGCGGTCAGTACGCCGAGCGGCAGCACCACCGCTGTGGTGAACACACTGGCCCAGGCGATGCTGGTATCGAGGGCGCGGATGTCCCGCATGGTGGTGCTCATATCGACGCGGACGGACAGCACCCGGCCACCTGCCGGACGGGCAGCCCACATTGCGGGCCGTTCCTCTGCGGTGGTGAACTCCGTTCCCTGGCGGCCTTTCGCCACCAGCCCCCGCAAGTCCCCGGGCAGGCCCGGTGCGTCGAGTGCGGCACCCGTGCCCTGCACCGCGCCCGTGCGGGCGTAGGTGACGGCCGCCCGGTCGAGGGTCGTACGGGCGCTGTCGCGGGCCTGCGACAGTTCACGGTCGCGCGAGGCGTGGTGGACCAGTACGCCGACGGCTGCGGCGACAGCGCAGATGGCCACGGCGACCAGGGCGGCGATCCGCCATCTCAGTGCCATCTCAGCGCCGCAGCTTGTAGCCGAAGCCGCGGACCGTCTCGATCCGTTCGGCGCCGATCTTCGCCCGCAGGCGCTGTACATGGAGGTCGACCACGCGGGTGTCGCCGTGCCAGGCGTGGTCCCACACCCGGCTGAGCAGCGTACGGCGCTCCAGAACGACGCCGGGCGACGCCGCGAATTCGAGAAGCATCCGAAGTTCGGTCGGGGTCAGGGCGAGCGCCTGCCCCGCGCGCCATACCTCCATGCCGCGGGTGTCAATGGTCAGATCTCCGAAGACCAGCGTGCTCGTGTCGTCCTCGCTCTCGCGGTCCGGGCCGGCGGCCGGGGTGAAGGAGGCGCGGCGCAGCAATGAGCGGATCCGCGCGACGAGTACGGCACTCTCGCAGGGCTTGACGACATAGTCGTCGGCGCCCGCCTCCAGCCCTGATACGACGTCGAGTGCGTCACCGCGTGCGGACATCATCAGGATCGGCGCGAGGCTCAGTTCACGGATTCTGCGGCACAGCCCGATTCCGTCGAGTTCGGGCAGCATCACATCGAGCAGCAGCAGGTCCGGGCGCCGCTCGCGGAAGATCTCCAGGCCGGTGAGTCCGTCGCCCGCGGTGGAGACGGTGAAGCCGTAGCGCTCCAGCAGCATCCGCACGGTGTTACGGATCACCTCGTCGTCCTCGACGAGCAGCAGATGCGCCTCGGCCGCGGAGCCGGGCGGGGCGAAGGAGGGTGTCGTCGGCGGTATCGGGGTCATCGGGGTGTCCTTGTCGGCGGGCTCGTGCTCTGCAAGCTCATGGACGAACCCGTGCCCGTGCCCGCGCTCGGGCCCGAGCCTGAGCCCGTTCCCGCCGGGTCGCCGGCCCGGTCCTGCGGGACGCCCGCGGTCATCACCGCGCCGTTCCACCGGTAGCGGGTGGTGAACCGGCCGTCGTCGCCGGTCGAGGTGAGCACCAGGTCGTGGCCAAACGTCTCGCCGGTCAGCCCGATCGGCCCCCAACTGATCAGCACCGGGCGCACCGTGCCGCCCAAGGCCCAGTAGACCTGAATCAGAGTCAGCCCGGCCGACTCCTCATCCAGCGCCACCACCAGCTCGTCCCGGCCGTCCCCGGTCAGGTCCCGGTAGGCGGGGTTGCGCAGACCGCAGCCGGAGCCGGGGCAGTTCTTCATCGCGGCCCGTACCAACTGCGGCACATTGGGGTCCTTCTCCAGCAACTCCTTCACCGCCACCTTCCTGAGCCCGCCCGCGGGCACGGTGATGCCGTCGACGGTCAGGTACCGCTTGTACGAGGGGCTGGTCTCGCCTGCCGCGGGCGGCGACGGTGGGGCGTACTGCGGCCACAGCGGTTGCGCGCTGATGGGCGGCGAGAGGCTGGGCGCCACGCCACCGTCCCGTGCGCCGGTCTCGGACGCACAGCCGGCGACCCCGGACAGGGCCGCACCGACGACGAGGGCGGCCAGGAGGGGCCGCCTGTGGTGAAGGTGGCCGGTGTGAGGGAAGCGGCGCATAGACACAACAGCGTACCGGCGGCCGTACGAGGGGTAGGCGCGGGCTCGTACCGCCGAGTGGACCGGCTGCGGGCCCGCGCCGGCGTCGACGCGGGCCAGCGCCCTGCGTTGACGCGGGCCCGAGCCCACCGCCGACGGCCCGCACCCACCGGCGGTTGGGTCAGTGGAGCAGCCGCAGTGCGGTGCCTGCGATGCCGAGACGGACCGTCTGGCCCCAGGTGAGGTCCAGCGCGTCGGTCTCGATCCCGTCGCCGAACGCGACCAGCCGGTCCGACTCGACGGTCAGCCGCAGCTGTTCCGCGTGTGCCAGTACGCCTTCCACGAGTGTGGTGCCGGTGGCGGGCGACGGCCAGGCCTCCCGTACGAACCAGATCAGTTGGGCCTCGGCCGGACCGGGCAGCGGCAGGCTGCTGCCGCGTTGCTGCCACAGGGAGCGCAGCCAGCCGGTGGCGCCGGTGCCGGTGCCCACCAGGACACCGGAGGAGGCCTGGGGTTCGGTGCGGGCGGCGTCCGCACCGGTACTCAGCCGGTAGCGGGCGGTCTGGTGGCCGGGCGGGCCGAGGTAGATCTCGTTGAGGGCGAGCAGCCGCTGGGTGTCGTCGGCGACCGCCTCCACCATGGTGAGTTCGTCGACGGCGCCTCCGCCGGACGCGGCCGCCGGGAGCAACTTGGCGGCGTCGGCCGCACGGTGGCGTACCAGCACGCCCGGGTTGCGGCCGGGGTCGGTATCTATCCCCACCACCGGCTGACCCGACAGATACTTGGCGGCGTTGGCCACCAGACCGTCCTGGCCCACCACGACCACCACGTCTTCGGGACCGAAGAGGAAACGGTCGAGGTCCGCGCGTTCCACCCTGGTCTGCCGCCATGCCGGCGGAACCGCCGCCGCCACATCGGCGAGCGCCCGCCGCGCACGGTGATGCCGCTCGGTCACCTCCTGGATGCTCCGGCCGCGCGAGGAGAGGAAGAAGTCGGCCTGGCCATGGGTGCCGTGCCGGGCGAGCAACTCCTCGTACTCGGTGGCCCGGTGCACCAGCACCGCGCGCGGCGCGAGACTCACGACTGCGCGCCGGCGGCCCGGCCGAGCTTGGCCAGCAGACCGGTGAGGACATCGGGGGAGAGGGTGAGGCTGTCGATGCGCGGCAGGTTCTCGGCGACCCGGGTCGCGGCCAGCGCGTGCAGAGTGGCGGCGTCCACCTCGGCGTGCACCCGCAGCCAGGCGGCCTGTGCCTGGGCCCGCGCCTGCCCGACTTCGCGTGCCGCTTCGGCCTCCGCCGTAGCCAGCCGTACCGTGCGCGCGGCCTCGGCCTCGGCCCGTACGGCGTCCGCCGCCGCGTTCTCCTCGGCCTCGCGGCGGGCGTTGGTGCCGTGCTGCTCGACCAACTGCTCCTCGCGGCGGGCCAGTTCGATCCGGCTGGCCAGTTCGTTCTCGGCGATGGCGCGTTCGCGCTCCACGGCGACGGCGCGGCGTTCGTACGTCGCCCGGTCCGACTCCTGCTGGATCTGCTCGCGCGCGGGCGTGCGCAGCGCCCGTTCCACCTCCGGTTCCGGGCGGAGGGCGACCACGCGGACGGCCACCACGGTGATGCCGGTGGCGGGCAGCCGGGGCTCCGCGGCCAGACCGTCGGTGATCCGCTCCAGGACCGCCGCGACGCGTCGACAAGGGCTGCCGCCAGCGGCGTACGGGCCAGGACGTCCAGCGCGTGCTGCTGTGCGGTCTCGGTGAGCAGGGTGGACAGCTGTTCCAGCGGGGCGCCGCGCCAGACGCCGGTGTCCGGATCGATCGAGAAGTCCAGACGGGCGGCGGCGGTGGCCGGTTCGCTGATCCGGTACGTCACCGTCGCCTGCACACTGACGTCCTGGAAGTCTGAGGTGCGGGCATGGAAGGCCATGGCCAGTTCCCGGTCGTCGACCGGGACTTCGGAGAGCGCGGCGGTCAGCGCACGGAACCAGAAGCTCAGTCCCGGCCCGTCGTGCACGAGCCGCCCGCGCCGGAAGTGGCGTACGTGGGCGGTGGGCGCGGTACGGAGATGGCGCCATCCCAGGCGCTTGATGATGTCGGCCATGAAAGCTTCCCCCTTTTTCGTCAGTCAGACGATATAGGCCGGGGCTGTTATCGTCAAGGCGACGAAATGGGCGGGCGTCCGGGACGGCTCGGAGGCGGCCCGCATTCGCGAACCGCCGCCGAGACTCCCCTTCGTGCGAAACCGTCAGCTCACCGTGACGGGTTCCGCGGCCTCGCTCAGGACCTGTCGGCCGTCCTGGGCGGTCAGCACCAGGCGTGGCAGGAAGGGTCCTTCCCCATCGAATACATGGGTGACGGTTGCCTCGCTGGTCTCCTGCTGGGTGCCGTCACCGAAGTACCAGCGATAGCTGTATCCGGCCGGAGGCTCCTTCCCGTCCACGGTCGCGCTCAGTCGAAGCGGGCTCCCGGTGTGCCCGTCCTTCGGGGCGTCCAGCAGCGCGTGCGGGCCGTCGGCCGGGAGGTGGAACCACTGGCGCAGGCGCGGGTTGAGGAGGAAAGCGTCGGCGTACTGACGGGCGCCGACGATGTCCGGATGGGCGACGGCCGCGGACAGACACTGCGCCGGAGTCCCGCTGAGTTCCGGGCAGGCCCGCGTGCGCAGCGGGAACGCGGGGTCGGAGACCGGAGTGGCCCAGACCTTGGAGTGCGGGGCGAGCACGGCATTGTCCCGGGAGAACAGGCCGTCGGCGGCAATCGCGTACGGGCCGTCGGAGGAGGCGGCGTTGGCCGCCGCGGCCGCCTGCCGGTAGGCGTCGTTGGCCAGTTGGGTGTACTGCTCGTAGCGCTCGGCCACACCGCCGAGCGCGCCCTTGCAGGCCCCCAGCCGGGCACCGGCAACCCCCGGTGCCGTGCAGGTCTTCACCGGTACGGGCGAACTGCTGCGGCTCAGCGCGTAGTAGAAGTCGGCCACGAGCACCTTGGGCCGCCCCGGCAGCGAATGCGCCTTCTCGATCGCCGCCTGCATACCGCGGCCGCCGTAGCCGACCTTGGCGCCGCTGAAGTACGGCACATCCTTGGCCGGGTTCTCGGCTGCCGCGCCGATGCCGGAGCACTCGCGCCGCACGGCCTCGGGCAGCTTCTTCGAGCCGGGTGTGATGCCGACGCCGATGCCGAAGAAGGGGTCGATATCGTTGATGCACCCGTTGACGACGACCAGATCGAGACCGTATCCGCCCGCCCGCGCCTGCGCGCCCGCCTGTTCCAACTGGCAGAACACGTCAGGCATTTGCTGAGTGACCTCGCCGAACTCCATTTCCCCGTCGCCGTCCGGGTCCTGCTTCTCCTGCATCCGCAGGCAGCCGGCGTCGTCGTTGCCCGCGGGCAGCTCGGGTGCGTCGAGGACCGCGCCGGAGATCGAGTAGTCCATGTGCTGATGTCCCCGGCCGGTCTCGCGGCCGAGCAGCTCACCCGTCAGATAGGGGAACTTCTGGTCGTGGTCCAGACCCTGCCCCCATACGACGGAGTCGCCGACGGATGCCACGCGCACCGGGTCGCAGCCCCGCCGGACGGTGTCCCGCCAGACCTTTCCGTACGGGCCGGGCTCCCGTCCGTCCGACGAGTGGAGCACGCGCGCGTCGAACTGCAGCGCCGTGCTCGCCGCCGGTACGCGGTCGAACGGGATGCTGAACTCGGCCGCGGACACGTTCGCGTCCATGACGGTCTGCCCGCCGGCCAGCTGCTCCTGCCCCGCCCGCACCCGCCACTCCACCGTGACGCCAGCCTTCGCCGCGGCGGGGTCGTACATCTGCACCCGGCCCCGGACCGGTCCGCTGCACACCGGATTCGGCGTCAGATCCACGTCGAGGACGAGGGGGTACGCGGATCCCGGCAACGCGGCTGTCTGCGCTGCGGCGGGGTGCCCGCCGAGCAGCTGGCCGAGCAGCACCGCCGCCGCGGCCACCGCGGCAGCGGAGCGGGCCGTCCCCGGCCCACGTGGAGCGGAGCCCCCACCGCTGTCCCCACGCCTTCGCGCCACCCGCCGCAACCACGTATCTCTCACGCCAACGCCCCTGTTTCTACTGCCTGTTTCGGTCCGCGCGGAGCCAACTGACCCCGCATCAGTAGGGATCATGGCAGTCGGAAACGGGCGGGAAACGCGCGCAGGGGACCAAGCGCGGTGAGACTGGTCACTTACCCACCGTTACTGCAATTCCGGCCCGGGGCAGCCGAATTCAGCCGCACTCAGTCGGAGAAGCGCCGCACATAGCGTCGCTGCCAGGGGGTTTCGACCGCGCGGGCGTCGTAATGCCGGCGCACGAAGTCCACCGCCCGGTCCGCCGGCACTCCATCGAGGACGGCAAGGCAGGCCAGGGCTGTTCCGGTCCGGCCACGGCCTCCGCCGCAGGCGATCTCGACCCGTTCGACACCGGCGCGGGCCCATGCCTCGCCGAGGGCAGCCTGAGCATCCGCATGGCTGCTGGGCAGCCGGAAATCCGGCCAGCGCAGCCACCGGGCTTCCCACGGGACCTCGGGAGGCCGCTTGCCGAGCAGGTACACGCCGTACGCGGGCTTCGGCCCGTCCGGAAGAGGGCGCCGAAGGCCCCGGCCCCGGACCGCACGGCCGGAAGGAAGCCGGAGGACACCTGCGGCGGAGGGCTTCCAGAGCTCGGTCACGCACCCACCCTATTCGCTGTCACGACGGACGGGTACGGAAACAGAGTGGCCCAGTCAATCAGCAGTGAAATGGCCTGCATACGGGGCCATTTGGTCTCCTAGGGTAAGGGGCAGCGCGACCGGCAGGCAGGTCGCCCCTCAGCCAAGGAGCCCCATGTCTCTCCGGATCGTGCCGCCGAGCGGGTCCCCACGAATACTGGCCGTGGCGCAATTGATCAACTCCTTGGGCGACGGCGCGTACTACGTCTGCTCCGCCCTCTACTTCTCCCGTATCGTCGGCCTCTCGCCCGCCCAGATCGGCCTCGGCCTCACCGTCGCCTGGGCCATCGGCTCCGTCGCGGGCGTCCCCCTCGGCCACCTGGCCGACCGCCGCGGTCCCCGCTCCACCGCTGTGCTCCTGGCACTGGCGACCGCCACCTCGGTGGCCTCCTTCCTCTTCGTACGCTCCTTCGCGCCGTTCCTGCTGGCCGCCTGCTGCTACGCAACAGCCCAGTGCGGCCTGGCCGCAGCCCGGCAGGCGCTGCTCGCAGGTCTGGTGGCCAAGGAGGAACGGACCGAGACCCTGGCCTACCTGCAGTCGACGCTCAACGCCGGCCTGGCCGTCGGTGCCGCAGCCGGCGGCGTCGCCCTGCACTTCGGCACCCGCGAGGCCTATCTCTCGGTCTTCGCGATGGACGCCGCGGCCTTCACCCTGTGCGCGGTCGTCCTGCTGCGGCTGCCCACCGTGCAGCCCGCAGCCCCGACCACCGGCGGCGGTCCCGAACTCGCCGTGCTCCGCGACCGCCCGTACGCGCTGGTCTCGTTCCTCAACATGGTCATGCTGCTGCGGATGCCCCTCATCAGCCTGGCCATCCCGCTGTGGATCGTGGAACGGACCTCGGCGCACGGCTGGAGCGTCTCCGCCCTGCTCGTGCTCAACACCGGAGCCGTCATGCTCTTCCAGGTCCGCACGGCCGCCGCGGTGACCGACCTGCCCAGCGCCACCCGCACGGTCCGGCGCGGCGGCGCGGTGATGCTCGCCTCCTGCGCCGTCTTCGCCCTCTCGGCGGCGGCGGGACCAGCCGCCTGGGTCGCCGTGGCCGTACTGCTGGCCGGAGCGGTACTTCAGGTCGCCGGTGAAATGATGCAGTCCGCCGGTGCCTGGCAGATCAGCTTCGACCTGGCCCCGGCCGGCCAACAAGGGCAGTACCAGGGCTTCTTCGGTACCGGCGTCTCCGTGGCCCGGATGCTCGGCCCGCTGCTGCTGACCACCCTGATCGTCGACTGGGGCGTCCCCGGATGGCTGCTGCTCGGCGCGCTGTTCCTGGCAGCCGGACTTGCCATGGGACCCGCGGTGCGCTGGGCCGAGAAGTCCGATGCCAGGCTTGCATACGCCGGTTGACGAGGTCAGGACGGCACATCGGCGCGGGCCGCCGGCGCGTCGGTGCGGCCCTGGAGGCGGGCGGCGCGTTCGCGGATCTGCGGAAGGCGTGTGTAGAGCCCGGAACCCGGGCACCGTGTCCAGTAGCCGTCGCAATGCCCGGAGATCGTGTGGAAGACGGCCTGTTTTCCCTTCGGGTACTTGCTGCCGTCGTTGGTGGAGACCAGGGGCGTCGTGCCGCGTGGGTCGACCCCGTACAGACCGAGCTTCCAGGCGGCGAGCCGGGCTATCGCCTCCAGCATCGGCTCGGGCACGGCCGAACCGGAGCCATAGCTGCCTATCGCCGCTATGCCGACGGTGCCGACGTTGAAGCCCAGGGTGTGCGCGCCGACGACAGGATCGGCGATGCCCCCGGAGCGTCCCTCGTAAATGGTGCCGGTCCGGTCGACGAAGAAGTTGTAGCCGACGTCGTCCCAGCCCCGGCGCTCCATGTGGTCGTCGGAGAGGAAGCGGATGAGATTGGGGACCTCTCGCCGGGAGTAGTCGTTTCCGCTGTTGGTGTGATGGATGAAGACCGCTTTGACCGTGGTCGCGGAGAGCTCGGGCCTATGGGGAGGCATCGGGTGGGTCTGCCAGGCAGCGCGCGGTACGACGGCCGGCTGAGCGGTGGCCCACGGGGTGGCGGGCCGGGGCCGCGGGCGGGTGGGGCGTTCCGCGCGAGCCGCCGTGGGTGGCCTGCCGCTGCTGCCGGCGGCCAGTGCGGCACCGATCACGCCTGCCGCGGTTGCCCTGCCCATGCCGCGGAGCAGCATGCGCCGGTCGATGGTCATGACGATGAGCGTACGACGGCACTCCCGGGTGCGCCTCCGCTGCGCGCAGCGTCGCGAGGGCAACGGTCCCGCGACGCCTTCCCGCACATTACGGCCGGTCACGAAGGCGGCGGGGCCGGCTGTACCGTCCGGTAGCGCAGCAGCACGATGCCCGAGCCGAACGGCCGGGTCTCCACCAGTCGCAGCTTCGCGATCTCGCTCGCGTCCGCGAACAACCGCCGGCCGTGTCCGCCGAGGACGACCGGGTACACGAACAACCGGAAACGCGTCGGCAGCCTCCATATGTGCACGAAGTGCTGCCTCGAGGTCGGACCGGTCGACCTGCGGCCCGTCACCGGCCGGCGCGAACCAGCCCTCCGTCGCTTCGACGACGCCATCCACCGTGATGTTCTCGGTGACGATCAGGTCCCTCATTCCAGAGCCTCCGGAGGTCGGCACTCGTTCACCACTGACGACTGCCGCAGCCGGCGAAACTCATCGGCCTCATGGCATCGGTCCAGGGGACAACTACAGTGGTCGGCATGGCGGATTCGCGGCCGACCTCGGCGTTTCACTCGGACAATATCGGCGGCGCGGACACGGAGCGGCTGGTCGGCGCGCTGGACGGGCAGGCGGCGAGCGAGGGCGTGCGGCGACTGCGCGAGTGGGCGCACCTCGGTGTCGCCGCGCGGCGCGGCGAGCGAGCGGTGGACATCGGAGCCGGTACCGGGTCGGAGACCTTGGTGCTGGCGGCGGCAGTGACACCGGGCGGTGACGCGATCGGCGTTGAACCGAACCCCGGACTACGGTCGGTTGCCCAGCAGCGGGCGGCCGAGGCCGGCAGCCCGGCCCGATTCGTGGACGGCGACGCGCTCGCGCTGCCGATGGGCGATGCCGATGTGGACGTGGTCTGGTGCGAGCGGGTGTTCCAGCACCTCACCGAGCCGGAGAAGGCGGCCGCGGAGATCGCACGGGTGCTGCGGCCGGGTGGGCGGGTCGCGCTGCTGGACACCGACTGGGCGACCACGATCCTGCACCCCGGCGAGGCCGACGTGGTCGCGGAGCTGACCGGCGGCGCGCTCTCGGCGGCCGCCAACCCGTACGCCGGGCGGAAGCTGGCCGGTCAGCTGGCCGCAGCGGGGCTGGAGATCGACGACCTCGGCTCACAGGCGCTCATCCAGAGCACAAGGAAGGTCAACTGGCCACTCATCCGGATGCTCGGCGTGGCCGCCGTGCGGCGCGAGCAGATCACTGAAAAGCAGCGGGACCGGTTGTACGCAGACCTCACCGCGGCCGCCGAGCAGGACGCTCTGCATATGTCCGTGACCATGTTCGGCGTCATCGCACACCGTCCGGCCTGACTCCGGGCCTGTGGGTGCGGCCCCCCGCGCCGGGCCAGTCGAGGCTCAGACGCACCGGTACCTGAACTGTACGGCGACCGTGTGCCGGGACGGCGAGATGATCCGCAGCTCCGCACCGGCCCGGTACTCGCCCCGGCCGCGGAACGTCCACAGCAGATGCAGATGTGCCTGCTTCTGACCGCGCGTCATCTTCTCCCGCAGCAGGCCCGACTCAGTGCCGTCGCTGCGCACCCAGCGATACGTCACGGTGCCGGGCCGTCCGTTGGTCTCCAGCACACCCACGACGTCGGCCGTGCCCTCGCAGCCGGGCCCCTCCGCAGCGGTCTGCACCGCCACGTCCCGTACGGCCAGGCCGGGCCCGTACCGCTGCCAGGCGAGGAAAGCCAGCACGGCCAGCAGCACCGTGGCTGCCAGGGCGTACCGCCGGAGCCCACCGCGGCGGCGTTCACGGGGCTCAGGCCCGGCGGGCCGGCCGGGCAGTGTCCCGTGCCAGAGTGCGGCGGTCGTGTTGTCGCGGTTCCGGTTCCGGACGACCGCGGTCACTCCCGGGCCGAAGCGGAGTACCTCGCCCTCCACACGGTCGGGTGCCACGCTCGTCGGCTGCGCGTCCTGGACCAGGGTGGCGTTCTCCGGCGCGTCCTGGACCAGGGTGGCGTTCTCCGGCTGCGCGGCCTGGACCAGGGTGGCGTTCTCCGGCGCGACCGACGCGGTCTCCTCCGGGCCCGGATGTTCGAACCAGTGGCTGCCCAGCGCGGTCGCGCTGTAGCCGTCGCTTTCGCCGACTCCGTCGTGCCCGGCGCGCGCCGGTGCGACGTCGCCGGGGGAACCAGGCGCGCGGTCGTGGGGGATACGTGGATCGTTCATTGAATGCTGCACCGCCGGGTCAGGATCTGCTGCGTGGAACTGCCATTCGCGGCGGTCGGGTTCGTCGTCGCCCGGACTCCCCAGTAGCAGGCCCGACCCCGGAAGGTGTGGTCCAGCGCGATCGTGTACTGCGTCGCGCCGCTGCGCTCGAAGGTCTGCGAGCCGTCCTGCGAGCCCAGTTCACCCTTCGCATCGCCGGTGAACCACTCGATGACGATGGTCACGGGACCGGTCCCGTCCGTGACGACGTCGATGGACGCGGCGGCACCCGTCGTACTCGTCTGGCGCAGGCTCGAGACGGAGACGGACCTCACCTTTACCGGAGCGATGGTGGGAGTGCTGGGGTCGGTGGACGGCGCGGACGACGACGGCGGGGAGGCCGGAGTCGACGACATCACGGGTGAGGGCGTGATGGGTCCGCCTGTTCCGGTGGCCGTGCTGCCGGACGGAGAAGGGGAGCTGTCGGCGGAGACGCTGCCCGTAGGCGACGGGCTCGCGGAGCCGGACGGGCCGACGGGCGAAGCGGTCGACGCGCCAGGTACCGCGCTGGTGGTGGCGACGGCCTGGGCCGTCGACTGCCGCGGGTCGTCCCCGGTCGCCTTCGCGGCAACGGCGACCAGCACGGCCACAACCAGCGCGGCGATACCTGTCAACACCCCGCGCAGGCCCGGCTTCCAGCTGCCCCAGCCGCCGCCCAGGGCGGTCGTGGCCTGCTCGGTGGTCCCCGCGGCCTGGCCGGCAGCAGAGGGGAGGAGCAACGGCAGAAGCGCGGCGAGCGCGGCGAGTTTCCGCTGGCCCCGCTCCTCCCAGTCCGGGCCGTAGGCCGCCCCGGCGATCTCCTCCAGCTCCGCCACGAACGCCGCCGCGTTCGCGGGCCGCCCTTCCGGCTCCTTCGCCATTCCGCGCCTGATCAGCGGGCGCACCGGCTCCGGAGCTTCCTCCTCGGGGACCGGTGCGCTGATGTGCTGCAGCGCCAGCTCGGCGAAGTTCTCGCCGGAGAACGGCTTGCGGCCGGTCAGACACTCGTAGAACGTCGCGGTCGCGGCATAGACGTCGGCTGCCGGTGAGGCGGGCTCCCCGTTCCACTGTTCCGGAGCCATGTAGGCGGGAGTGCCGGCGACTCCCGGCGTGGTACCGCGTCCCGCGGCGATGCCGAAGTCGACCAGCTTGGACGAGCCGTCCGCCGCGACCAGAACGTTCTCCGGTTTGTAGTCGCGGTGCACCACACCTGCCCGGTGTGCGGCGGCCAGTCCCAGCAGCGAGCCCTTGAGCACCACCAGCGCCGCCTCGGGGCCGGTGGCACCCTCGCGCTGCAGCAGCGCGCGCAGCGCGATGCCGTCGACGAGCTCCATCACGATGGCGGCGCCCTGCGGCGCTTCGACGTATTCGTACAGCCCCACCACATACGGCGAGTCGAGGCCGCCGAGCAGACGTGCCTCCGCCCGGAACACCTGAACGAAGCCGGAATCCGTCCGCAGCCTCTCGCTGAGGTATTTGACGGCCACCGGCAAGCCGGTCGCGTCATGGACGGCCAGGACGACGCGCCCGCTGCCGCCGGAGCCCAACTCCCGGGACTCGGTGTACCCGGGTACCGACCACGCGTTCATCCCTGCCCCCCTCGACGCCACGGTTCCCGGCGGTCGGATGCGCCGCCACGGAGTTGTGTACGACCGCCGCACGCTAGCCCACCTGCTGTCCTCATGGGGGACACATTTCCGTCACGGCTGGTTCCCGCCACCTCTGGGTCGCATCCGGTAGGCCACCGCAGGTTGGAGGAGACCGTGCGGGGAGCAGCCGGGCGTCGGTCCGCTCTCCCCGTCGCCGGTTGCCGGCGGCCGACTTGCGCAGCGCTTCGTCCGGGGTGACCTGCCGGGTGCTTGTGGCCGGTGTCGGCGATGCGGCCGTGACGGGCGTGGCGGGCGTGACGGGCATGGCGGGCGTGATGGTCGGGCCGCCCGAGCGCGCGGGGCCCCTGCTCGGAATCCGGCCAACATGGCCCAGCCCTGGTCCATTGGCATGGACCTGATGATTCTGCTCCGCTACGCTCCGGCCGGGCGCACTGTGAGAGCGCTCTCGTGTGCTCGCTGTTCCATCCCCCACGAAGCTGGAACAACCGAAGGGTCAAAGCCTTGAGACGCACGACAGGTATACGCGCCGGTATGTCCGCGCTTCTCCTCCTGGGCGCCTGGGCAGCTGTCGGGCTCGCCCCGGCCGCTGCCGCAACTCCCGCCCCCGCCCCTGTTTCCGAACCGCAGGCCTCCGCCGGTCTGCTCGCCGCCATGCAACAGGACCTGGGCCTGACGAAGAGTCAGGCTGAGGCGCGCCTGACGGCGGAGCAGACGGCGGCCGCCGTCGAAGGAAAGGCGCGTCGCGCCGCAGGAGCGTCGTTCGGCGGCTCCTGGTTCGACGCGGACAGCGGAAAGCTGACCGTGGCCGTCACCGACGGGCTGCACGCCGACGCCGTACGCGCGACGGGTGCCTCGGTCCGGTTGGTGACGCACAGCGCGCAACAGCTGGACTCGGCCAAGAAGAAGATCGACAAGCTGTCCGCCCCGGCCGGTGTCGGCAGTTGGCACGTCGACCCGAAGGCCAACCGTGTCGTCGTGAACGTTGTCGCTTCCGAGCGACGTGACAACGATGTCCAAGACTTCCTCGCCCGAGCCCGCCAAGCCGGTCCGGTCCAGGTCAAGGAGGTGACGGCGGCGCCGACGACCTTCGCGGCCGGGACCGTGGGTGGCGACCCGTACTACACCGGCAACGTCCGGTGCTCGATCGGCTTCTCCGTGTACGGCGGCTTCGTCACGGCCGGGCACTGCGGTCAGCCCGGAGCGGCGGTCCGCGGCTGGGACGGCTCCGCCATCGGCGCGTTCCAGGGCTCGTCCTTCCCCGACAACGACTACGCCTGGGTCAGTGTCGGCAACGGCTGGTGGACCGTCCCCGTGGTCCTCGGCTGGGGCACCGTCTCCGACCAGCTGGTCCGCGGCTCCGCCGAGGCCCCCGTCGGCGCCTCGATCTGCCGCTCCGGCTCCACGTCGCACTGGCACTGCGGCAATGTCCTGGCCAAGAACGAGACCGTCAACTACAGCCAGGGCGCGGTCCATCAGATGACGAAGACGAGCGTCTGCGCCGAGCCCGGGGACTCGGGCGGATCCTTCATCAGCGGCGACCAGGCCCAGGGGGTGACCTCCGGTGGCTGGGGCAACTGCAGCGGCGGAGGCGAGACCTGGTACCAGCCGATCAACGAAATCCTCGGCCGGTACGGCCTGACGCTGCACACCGCCTGACAAGCCGCCCCCCACGGGCCGAGCCCGTCGCGACACGGATCATGGGCCTGAGCCGGCCCTCCGCCGCGGCGGGCTCTGCCGTGTGCGGGGAGGTTCGACAGGCCATGGCCGGTGCTTCAGCGGTAGTCGCGATGGGAGAAGTCGTAGCGGCAGCCGACGTCCCATGCGGAGCGCTGGCCACATTGGTGACCCGAACGTATGAGTCCCCCACCCTTTGTCGCCGCCCAAGGTGCGAGTGGTGGCCTGGATAGGAAGACTGGGGTCATGGCTAGCAAGGCAGTCCTTGAGGGTGGCCCGGATGATCTGCAGGAGCGGATCGTCCCGATCACCCCTCCCGGACAAGAGCTGAAGATTCCGCACCGCGGCGGGTACGAGCACTTCAAGGTCACGTCGCGGCACCAGGAGAGCCCGGAGGGACGGTTGCCTGTCTACGAATGGTGGGAACGGACGGAGATCGCCGAATAGGACCTGGGTGAGGAAAGCTCGGTGCGGCCCTGGCCCGCGCCGAGTCTCGGGGTAGGGCTCTGCCCTGTCCGGCCTGCCCGGGAACTCCTCGTTCTCGCAGGTCGAGGCTGTGCCCCGTACGTCTCGATGATGATCGGCTTCGGTCCCGTAGCACTTTGGTCGTACCGGATGACACATACGCCGGGGGATTCGCCGCATACCTGCCGGCTCATAGCTTCTTGATCAGTCACCGCCATGATCAGGAGGCCACGGAGATATGTACGGCAAGGCATTCGCCCCCGAATACCAGGGCGAACTGGGCTCGATGCTGGGCGTCAATTCCTCGTACGACGAAGTGCTCGCCACTGCGAGCCACGCGCGGCGCAACGCCGTCTCGGCACTCGACCGCGCCCGGGCCTCGCTCGCCGTCGCCGAGGCCAACCGACGGCTGGGCCGGGTGGCCGAAGCCGGTGACTCCTGGCGCGACAGCTACCGCTCCGCCCGGCAGGCCGGCGACCGGGGCGCGATGGCGTGGGCACTGTGGAGCGGTGGCACGCTGGCCCGGCAGTGCGGAGCCCTGCCGCTGGCCCGCCGTCTGCTGGCCGCTGCCGTCGACCTCGCCGCCGAAGGCGGTGATCGACTCGCCCATGGCTACTCGCTCGCAGGCCTCGCCGAGACGGGGCGGATCCAGGGGGACTACGAGGCCGTCGCGGAGATGCACGAGCAACTGCTCGCACAGGCAAGGGCTCACGGCGAATCCCGGCACATAGTCTGGGCGATGTCCGGCATCGCGCAGATGCACCGCAACACCGGCGCATACGAAGAGGCCTTAGAACTGTTCGAAGAATGCGCCCGGATCGCGGACGAAGCGGACGACGCACGCGGGAGGGCCTGGTCACTGCGCGGCATAGCCGACGTGGTGTCCGTGCAGGGCGATACGGAGCGGGCACTGACGCTGCTGACCGAAGCCGAAACCATCTGCCGTGACATGGATCTGGCCGGCGCGCTCGCCTACAACCACAAGATGCGCGGCAACGTCCTTTTCCGTGCGGCCCGTTACGAGGAGGCCTGCGTCGCCTACACACTGTCCCTGCGCGAATTCCGCGATATGAACGAGCCCCGCGGAACGGCGCTGTCCCGCCTCGGCCTCATCAAGTCCCGCTCCCGCCACGGCCGTGCACCGGACACGACGCTTGCGGAACTCGCGGAGCTGGAGGGCGAGTTCAAGCGGATCGGGCTGCGGCACGCCCGGCAAACGGTCATCGCCTTCCGGGACGAGCTGGCGGGGGTTCACCGGGTTGCTCAGGGAACCAGGTCCTCGTAGTCGCGGCGCGAGTGCTGTCTCCGCTTTGAGCCATCAACTGATGTCGAAGAGTGGGCCCGTGAGGGTGAGTCCCAGATCGTGGCCCACATAGGAGAAGAACGCGAGAAGCATCAGCGCCGCACCGGCCAGTGACAGATCCTTGAAAAAGTTGACCATCTCCATTGTTTTGGACTCTTCGGCGGTCTCCTTCCAGAAGGAGTGCATCAGAAGCGCGGTCGGGACCAGAAAGACGACCAGGAGCAGTGCGCCCAGGTCCGCCCAGACCCCGAATGCCACCATCAGTCCGCCGGCGAGGAGGAGGAACCCGCTGGCCGGGACCGCCACCGCGGGGGCGGGGACACCCCGGGCGCCGGCGTAGCCCGCCATGGCCTTCGCTTTGGTGAGGTGGCCGACCGCCGAGTTGAGGAACAGTACGCAAAAGAGAATGCGACCGATGAGCACGAGGACGTCCACGGTTACCTCCGGCGTCGCAGGTAATTGAACGCAAAATCTTCTCTCCGTAATTCTACGCCGATCCGGCGGATCCGGAGGCTTCCAGGAGTTCGAGGAACCGGCGGCCGAAAAGGTATGCGTCCCCCGGCCAACGGGCCGAGAGGTAGTTGCGGTCCTGCACGACGTACGCGTGTGAGTCGTCGGTCGCGGTTCCGCGTGCGGTGAGCACCCTGGGCCCACGCTCGAACAGGGTGCCCGGATCGTTCAGCGCGGTCTTGACCTCGTCCTCGACATAAGCCGGATAGGTGCGGTAGTAGCGGCCGAGGCGCCACGCGGTGGTGAGATAGGCCGAGCGTTCCATGTACTTCGGCAGGCAGGTCGTACGACGGTCCGCCAGCACGCTGCGGCCGCCGACGCCCGCACGCGCCCGCGCCAGGACCAGCACGCCGTGGCAGATCGCGCCGACCGGCCGGTCCAGCGCCCAGAACCTGCCAACCTGCTGGTGCAGCACCTCCGAGCCCAGGTACTGCCGCATCCCCTGCGCGTGGCCGCCCGGCAGGATCAGCCCGTCGAACTCGTCCACCTTCATATCCGCCCACCCCACGGTCGCGGCGAATTCCCGGGACCGGGTGAGCTCGTCGTAGAAGTCCCTGGGCTCCTTCTCGGCGCCGAGTTGGCCGAAGAGCACGCCGGTCAGCAGCAGCGGATCCGCGGCGGGCCTTGTTCCCGCGCGCTCGGTGGCGAAGACGACCTGGTGCCCGGCGGCGGTGAGAATCCGCCAGGGCACGGCCACCTCGGTGACGTCGAAATCGCGGTCGGGAACCGGCAAAAGTACGCGCATCCGAGCATCATGGCAGGGGCTTCGCTCAGCGTCCCGGCACAGCCAGGCCGCAGTGGCCGATCCCAGTCGGCCGACCCGGGGCACCGGCGCCGCAAGCGGCTCTCAGATCACCTTCGAGCGGACCAGGACACCGAGTACGAGGGCACCGGGAAGCAGCGGCAGCCACACCGTGATGATCCGGTACCCGAGAACCACAGAGGTGGCCACGGCGACCGAAACCCCGGCCATGACCAGCGCTATGACGAGTGCCGCGTCCACCGAGCCGATGCCACCGGGTGTCGGGATGACAGCGGCCAGCGTGCTCCCGGCGAGATAGGCGAGCCCGACATGGGCGGCCGGAATGGACACGTCCAGCGCCATCGCCACGGCGCCCAGTCCCGCAGCCTGCAGGGTCGGATAGGCCACGGCGCCACCCCACAGAGCCAGCACACGCGCAGGTCTGGTGTGCACGGTGCGCGCGTCCCGCAGCGCGGTGTCGACAAACGCGCGGATGGCTCTGCGCAGTGGCCGTACCGCCACCAGCACGACCGCTACCGCGCACACCAGAGATCCCGCCACCACCAGCACCGGGCCTGCCGCGTGCGGCAGGAGGTCGTCCAGTTGCAGCGCGTGCGGAGAGGCGGCGAGGAGAGCGAGCAGCAGTACGGCTCGCCCCGTGCCCGCCGCCAGCATGTGCAGGGCCAGAGCGGCGGAGGAGCGCGGCAGCGAGAGTCCGCAGCGTTGGAGGAAGCGCAGATTGACCGTGCCCGCGCCGAGCCCTGCCGGGAGGAGATGGTTGGCGGCACCCGCGGCGAACTGCGTCACGAACAGCCGTAGCGGGGGGAGGCGTTCGAGGGTCGCTCCCTGGCGCGTGAAGGATACGGCGACCCATCCCAGCACGGTGAGCGTGACAGCGAGCAGCAGCCAGTACTGGTTGGCGGACAGGAGTTGGCTGCCGCCGGCCGTGATGAGCGGCCAGTGCTGGGCCGCCCAGATGCTGACCGCAGCGATCGGCACCAGGCAGGCGATCTGTCGCAGTGGCAGCCCCCGAAGGAGGTTTCCATGGGATGTGGCCATCGCCTCGGTCGGTCTCCGCTTCTCACGCTGCCGGGAAGTAGTCGCGCCATCAGGCTCCCCGCGGCGGGCGACGTCCCGGCGTCGTACGGCCGACGGCCGGCGGGCGCGATGATTGCTGGAAAGCGACGTCGCCTGTGCCGCCCGCCCGCCCGACCTCGCCCGTTCGGTCGGTGGCTCGGGCTCTTAGCAGGCGTACGCCGCACGGGCAACAGTGCGCGCACCGCCGTCGGTCGCCGCCGCTATGGGTGGCGTCACCATTCCGCGGGCGACCGGCCCGTTCCTACTGTGACCGGCACCTTGGTATGTCTGTGGGAGGTCTCGGATGCTGTTGCGCACAAGCTCGCCCAAGCCTGCCGGTATGCGCCGGGCCGCCCCTCGCGTGGGCGCCGTACTCGCTCTGCTCGCCGCCACCCTGTGGCTCGCCCCGGCGCCCGCCGCGCAGGCGGCCGTACCCCTGGAGAGAGTCAGCAGCTTCGGCGCCAATCCCGGTGGTCTGAACATGTACGTGTACCGGCCCGCCGCCCTCCCCGCACATCCGGCGGTCGTGGTCGCCCTGCACGGCTGCACGCAGAGCGCCCAGGTCTACGCCGACAACTCCGGGCTCACGACGTTCGCCGACCGGCACGGGTTCCTGCTGGTCCTCGCCGAGACGACGTCCGCGAACAACTCCAGCGGCTGCTTCAACTGGTTCCAGGCCGCCGACAACCGGCGAGGGCAGGGCGAGGCCGCGTCCATCCGGCAGATGGTGGCGCATGCCGAGAGTGCCTACGGCGCCGATGCGGGGCGTACGTACGTCACCGGTCTCTCGGCCGGAGGAGGCATGACCTCGGTCATGCTCGCCGCCTACCCCGACGTCTTCGAGGCGGGCGCGGTGATCGCTGGACTGCCGTACGACTGCACCAGGGACACGGGGGCCTTCACCTGTATGAACCCCGGCGTGGACCGTACACCTGCGGTGTGGGCGCAGCGGGTCCGCGACGCCTATCCCGCGTACTCCGGGCCGTGGCCGCGGGTGGCGGTCTGGCACGGCGACAACGACCCGACGGTCGTGCCGAAGAACGCCGATGAACTGCGGGACCAGTGGACCGCGGTGCACGGAGTGGACCAGAGCCCGGACCGTACCTCCACCCTCGGGCCGAATCAGACGCGCCGCGAGCAGTATCTCGCGGTGGACGGCAGGGTCGTCGTCGAGGTCGACCGGGTGCCCGCGATCGGCCACGGCACGCCGGTGGACCCGGGCAGCGAGCCCCAGCAGTGCGGGCAGACCGGCACCGCGAACTTCATCGACTCGATCTGCTCCGGCTACTGGATCACCGAGTTCTTCGGCCTCGACGGCTCCGCGCCTGATCCCGGCGGCCTGCCGGCCCCGGCCGGGCTCACCGTCACGGGTGCCACCCAGACCTCGATCACCTTGAGCTGGACGGCAGTTGAGGGCGCGGCGGGTTACGCGGTGTACCGGGACGGGACACGTATCGCCACTCCGTCGGGCGCCCCGTTCACCGACACGGGTCTGAGCCCGGGTACAAGGCACGACTACAGCGTGGCCGCCCGCGACGCGGCCGGGGCCGAAGGCGCACGCTCCGGCCAGGTCACGGCCACGACCACCGGCGGCGCGGCGGCCTGCTGGACCGCCGACAACTACCACCAGGTGCAGGCAGGCCGGGCCACCACCGACGGCAGCCATGCCTACGCCAAGGGCTCCCAGCAGAACATGGGCCTCCACAACACCTTCGTCACCCACACGCTCAAGGAATCACCCGTCGGCTACTTCGTCGTCGCCGACGGCAACTGCCCCTGACCGACGGTCGGTACGCCCCAGGAGGTTCCCCATGCCCGTCGCTCTTCCGTACACGGCCGCGCTGCTGCTCGCGCTCACCGCCGTGCCGGCCGTCACACAGCAACCGCCCGAGACGCCGGCGACCGGCCACTGCAACCGGATCACCCGGCTGCAGGTGCCGGGCGCCGAGCGCCAAGAGACAGCCTGTCTTGGGGAGTTGACGACGTCGGGGACGGTCGCGTCCGGTCACACCGACCCGGCCGACTGGGCCGGGCTGACACCCGCAGGTCTTGCCACGCCCAGCGGTGTGCCCGGTATCCAGATCGACGGCTACTTCCCCGACACCTCCGCCACCAATACCAACCACGGTTGGAGCCATGACTCGCAGTTCGTCATCAGGCTGCCCGACCGCTGGAACGGGGGACTGGTGGTCGCGGGCTCCCCGGGCGTGCGCGAGCAGTACGCGAACGACCGGGCCATCGGCGACTGGGTCCTGTCCCGCGGCTACGCCTTCGCCGCCACCGACAAGGGCAACACCGGCGCGGCCTTCTACCGCGACGGCGCCGCGCCCGGCGAGGCGATCGCCGAGTGGAACGACCGCGTCACGCAGTTGACCAGGGCCGCCCGCGCGGTCGTCGCCCGGCGCTACCAACGCCCGACCTCCCGCACGCTTGCCACCGGCATGTCCAACGGCGGCTATCTGGTGCGCTGGCAGCTGGAGAACCACCCCGAGCTGTACGACGGCGGCGTCGACTGGGAGGGGACGCTCTGGCGGTCGAGCGGACCGAATCTGCTGACCTTCCTGCCACCCGCCCTGCGCCACTACCCGGTGTACGCAGCCGGTGGCCCCGGCACCGACGCGGCACACCGGGCGATGCTCGCCGCCGGATATCCGGAAGGCTCGGAGTTTCTGTGGCCCTTCCACCATCAGTACTACTGGGATCTGACCCAGCGGATCTACCGGGAGGAGCTGGACCCCGGCTACGACGGGCCGACCGAGGCGGGGACGCCGTACTGCGCGCCCGGCACGCCCGCGTGCGACGCGGACTACGCGTACGCCTCGCGTCCCCCGGAGGTGCGCCGTGCCGTCGCGACGATCGGGCTGACCGGCCGGATCGGGAAGCCGCTGATCAGTCTGCACGGCACGCTCGATGTGCTGCTGCCCATCGGCCGGGACTCGGATGTGTACGCCCGCATGGTGCGCGAAGCCGGCCGCGGCGGGCTGTTCCGCTACTACCGTGTCGAAGGCGGCACACACGTCGACTCGCTCTACGACGTCTTTCCGGACCGGCTGCGCCCGTTGACGCCCTGCCACCGCTCAGCGTTCACCGCCTTGGAGGCCTGGACCGGACAGGGCAGGCAGCCTGCGCCCAGCCACACGGTGGCCCGCCCGGCGGCCGGTCCGAGCACGCTGCTCACCGACTGTCCCCTCGACGGCACACAACCCCGTCAGGGGTGAGAGCACAAGTGCGGCACATGGGTCGACCGGCAGCAGGCGGTCCAAGGGGTGTTGATCAGCGTGCGGACACCGTCGTCGTCGGGGTGTTCCAGCCGGAGATCCGCAGGCGGGGCGCGGAACCGTGCAGGTCGGCGGTGCGGTAGGCGGCGGTGAGAGTCGTCGATTCGCCGGGCCACAGACTGACCTGGTTGTCGGACCACTGGACCGGCAGCACGGGCACGCCGTCGCCGTTCACAAGATGGACGTCCGTGAGCAGTGCCGGGGTCTTGCCCGTGCCCGAGTTGCGCACGGTGACCGTGGTCGTGGACGTCCCGTCGGCGCCTGTCGTGGTGTTCGCCGTCGTGGACAGGGCCGCCTTCGCCATGGAGCCCAGCCCCTTGAGGTCGGCGTACGCGGTGGTGGGTGTGTAGTACCAGTCGGTGTTGTCCCAGTCGAGGACGTCGGCCTTGGTGGACAGCCAGTACACGTTACGGCTCAACTCCTTGCCCGTACTGTCGGTGAGTACGAGCTTGGCCAGATACGTGGTGGACAGTCCGGCGACCGACGAGGGCAGGGTCAGCGCGGTGGTTTTCGCACCGTCGCCGGCCACCGTCAGCCCGGACGCGGTCCTGTCGTACTTCTCGGTGCCGTCGGTGTTGAACAGCGTCACGCGCGCGCTGAGGCCCGAGGCGGAAGCGCGCCGGTTGTTCACGAGGACCACCGACCGGCTGTCGTAGGAGTACTGGACATGCAGCGGCTCATTGGCCTTCTTGGCGCCGAAGTAGGCGCCGCCCTGGTCCAGGTAGCGGTCCAGCAGCTGCCAGTGCAGTGAGGTCCAGCCGCTGTTGAACATCCAGTACACGACGCCGGTGGAGGGCTTGGAGGAGTCGGTGGCATTCCGCCCGTACGACTCGAACTGCGCGCGCACGTTCTCGTACTGGGCGAGCTGCGCCTTGCGTACATAGTCATCGAGGCTTGTGGGGGCGCCGTAGCGGCCGCTCAGGGCGTTGTTGTAGAGCTTGAGAGTGCTGAAGGTGCTCGAGGGGGACCGGTGGTACTGCTTGGCGGAGGGGCTGCGCCACAGTGTTTCCAGTTCGGCGGGGGACATCATGCGGCGCAAGGAATCGAGTGTGGGGATGTCGGGGCCGGCGCTGGTCTCGGAGTTGAAGCCGGTGGCTCCGCCCTCGCGCTTGGCATACCAGTAGTTGGGCGGGACCCAGTCGTAGGGGCCGGACATCTTCATGCCCGAACCGCCCGAGATCGGCGAGGACTTGGCCGAGGCTGCGGCGACCACCGGAGTGGACCAGTCGGTCTCCTTGAGGGCGTCGATGTAGTTCTTCTCGGTCTTCGCGTCGGGGGCGAAGTCACTTCCGATCAGGAAGGAGATGACGCTGGGGTGGTCGCGCAGCCGTGCAGCCTCGGCGGCCATCGACGCCTTCGCGACCGGATAGTCGGCGTCGGTCCACCTGTCACCGGGCTCACCGCCGTTGTTGTTGCCCTCCCACTTGTCGCAGCATTCCCAGCCCGGCAGGGCCAGCACGCCGTAGCGGTCGGCGAGGTCGAAGAACTCGTCCGGCTCGATGTGCCCCTCCAGCCGGATGGTGTTGAGTCCCAGATCGAGCGCGTACTTGAGCCGGTCCGCCACGTACGTACGGTCCCAGCGCAGGAATTCGTCGGGGGACCAGCCGCCGCCCTTGATGAGCAACGGGCGGCCGTTGATGCTGTACTGGCGGGCGCCGTCACTGTTCAGCGGCGCCTTCACCTCCCGGATGCCGAAGGTCTCGTGAGCGGTGTCGGACACGGTTCCGGTGACCGTGGCGGTCATGTCGAGGTCGTACAGCGGCTGCTCGCCCATCGAGGCGGGCCACCATACGCGCGGTGCCTGCAGGCGCAGTTGCGGGTAGGCGGCGGGGGCGAAGACGACCGTCTTCGTCTGGTGCGCGGCCAGGGTGACGTCCTGGCTGAAGGTACTGGTGCCGAGCGTGCCGGACACGGTGGCGGTGACCGGATTCGCCGAGTCGTTGCGGGCCTGCGCCTTGACGGTCACCTCGGCGGAGGAGAGCGAGGGCACCGCGAGTTCGGTGACAGCGTGCGTGTCGCGCAGCGCCACCGGGCCGCCGCGGCGCACCAGGACATCGCGCACGATGCCCATGTTCTCGTCCGGAGGAGGCTGGAGCCAGTCGATCCAGCCCATGGTGAGGTTCTTGTTGGGGTCGTTGGGCTGGACGCGGAACGCGACCGTGTTGGTGCCGGCCTTCACCAGGGCGGTGATGTCGAGTTCATGGTGGGTGTACGCACCGGCCACCGCGCTCCTGGTCGCGATCTGGCTGCCGTTGACGTAGACATCGGCGGCGGAGATCACTCCGCTGAAGTCGAGGTAGGTGCGCCCTTCCAGCCCGCCGCCGGGCGGGAGGGGCCCAGCGGTGTCGGCGACCGTGAAGTCCGAGCGGTACCACCACGGGACCGCGAAGTCGGCCGCCGGGATCTTCTTGAGGTTGGTGGAGTAGAACGGATCGGCGTACGTGCCGTTCGCGAGCAGGGCGCCGAGCACGGTGGACCGTGGTCCGGCCGGATGCCAGCCGGTGGCCGGATACCCGGGGCTGGAGACAACGGCCGGGGAGTCGGAGACCTTGGCCGTCGACTGGATCCGGTAGCCGGACAGCGCGGTCCTGCTGCCGGGCGCGGTGGCGACGTGGGTCACCGCCGGTCCGCGGGCGGAGTGTCCGGCGGGGGTGGTGGACGTCGTGCTCCGGTGGAGTGTGAGGAGCAGGCCGAGGACGACGGCCGTAGCGGCCAGGCGCCGGTACAGGGCGGGGCGGTGGGCCACGGTGGTCTCCCGGGGGTCTGTTCGGAGCATCTGGGTTTCGGCAGCTTCGGCAGATTCAAGTTAGGAACCTTTACTAACTGATTTTCGACGCTAAGAGATCTGAGTGGGGCATGTCAATGAGGCGCCCCACTTGTTGCCCCGGATGGCGCAATCCGGGTGGGCGGCCGGGCGGCATCATCGCGAAGGTCATCGCTGTGTGTTCCTGCTCTCCGCCGCGCCGGCCTCGTTGACAGCGCCGCGAACGCGACGTCCGAATTCCGCCAGCCATGGCCCGCGACACGCCGCAGAGTTGATGGCGGAACACCGCTGAACCACCCGGAAAGGATCAGAACGATGACCCTCTGTACGACGATCGACAGCCCGCTCGGCGAACTGCTGCTGGTGGGCGAGAGGTCCGCCACCGCCAACGGCGGCACCGCGCTCGCCTCGCTCTCCCTCCCCGGCCAGAAAGGCGGCGCAACAGTCCAGGAGGGCTGGAGCAAGGACGCGAAGGCGTTCACCGAGATCGCCGCCCAGCTGAAGTCGTACTTCGACGGCAAGCGCACCCGCTTCGACATCGAACTCCTCGTCACCGGCTCGGACTTCCAGCGACAGGTCTGGAACGCGCTGGAGACCATCCCGTACGGCAACACCCTCAGCTACGGCGATATCGCCACGCAGATCGGCGCGTCCCGGGCCGCGGTCCGCGCCGTCGGCACCGCGATCGGCGCCAACCCGCTGCTCGTCGTACGCCCCTGCCACCGCGTGATCGGCGCCGACGGCTCACTCACCGGCTACGCGGGCGGCCTCGAGCGCAAGCAGCAGCTCCTCACTCACGAAGGCGTCCTGCAGGCCGCCTGAGCGCGGGCCTCGAAGCACAGATCGAGGCCCGCCCCACCCTTCCCGGAGACATCGCATGATCACCGAAATCGCCTCCGCACGGGCTCACCAGCACGTGGACGAGGCTGACTGGACGGCCCTGGCCGACGAGCTGGACACCTACGGCTGCGCGCTCACCCCGCAGCTGCTGAACCCCGCCGAGTGCGCCGGCATCGCCGGACTGTACGAGCAGGAGCATCTGTTCCGCACCACCGTCGACATGGCCCGCCACCGCTTCGGCTCCGGCCAGTACCGCTACTTCACACACGATCTGCCCGAGCCGGTCGCCGCACTGCGCGCCGCGTTCTATCCGCACCTGCTGTCGATCGCCCGCGACTGGGCCGAACGGCTCGGCCGCCCGGCGCCGTGGCCGGACACTCTGGAGGAGTGGCTGGCGATGTGCCACGAGGCCGGACAGGATCGCTCCGCGCAGATCCTCCTTCGCTACGAGGAAGGCGACTGGAACGCACTGCACCGCGACGTGTTCGGCGACATGCTCTTCCCGCTCCAGGTCGTCATCGGCCTCGACGAGCAGGGCAGCGACTACACCGGCGGCGAGTTCCTGCTCGTCGAACAGCGGCCCCGCGCCCAGTCCCGAGGCACGGCAACCGTCCTCCAGCAGGGCCACGGCCTGATCTTCACCACGCGCGACCGGCCGGTCCGCTCGAAGCGCGGCTGGTCCGCCGGCGCCATGCGGCACGGCGTGAGCACCGTCCGCTCCGGCCGCCGTCACGCGCTCGGGCTGGTCTTCCACGACGCGGCGTGATGCGCACGTACACCTTGCTCGGTGCCGATGGCCATGCCTGTCGCAGCGCCACACCCGGCACGCTGGGCGGCCATCGGCGGATCCGGCTGTACGGGCGGCTGGACTGCCCCTCCGCGCTGCGGGCCATCGCCCGCGGCGGCTACACCCGGCACCGTGTCTTCTTCGCCGACGAGAACACCGCCGTCGGGGCCGGATACCGTCCGTGCGCCGTGTGCCTGCCCCATCAGTACACGCGCTGGAAAGCGAATCGAGAGAGCACGACGTCATGAGCGTTCACACGGAGCGGGAGCAGACCCGCTCACCCTTGATCAGCGCCGAGAACCTGGCCGCATACGGCGACCTGCCGCAGCCCGCCCCGCACACCGGGGCCGAACTCGCGTCCCTCATCGGCCTGTTGACGCAGCAGAAGTCGCGGATCGAGACAGTCGCCGTCGGCCACAGCCGCGACGCCGCCTCCCGCGCCGCTGCCGAAGCCTTCACCACCGCATGGCAGGCACGCGGCGGGAAGGTCCTCGCGGTGGTGGACTGGCCCGAGACGGCCGCGTCCTGGCTGCGCCCGGGCAGACGGCTGACCGCCGGGCCGCCGGACGCGTGGGTCGTGGCGGCGGCTCCGCCCGGCTTCGTCCAGCTGAGCCGACGCCTGCGCCACAGCACCGACTGGGATCCGGCCCGCACCGTCGCCTTCGCGTCCCTTGCGGACTCCCGCCTTCCGGCCCTCGCCGGACCGGACACCCTGCACGGGCTGCGTGGCGCGACCGCCGAGGGCGGCACCTGGGAGGTACGCCACCGCTGGGTCACCTGCTACCCGCGGATGGGTCCGGCGGCTTGAGCGCGCCGCTTCCCGAGCGTTTCCACAGCGGCGATCACCCGGTCCCAGAACAGTTCCTGTTCCAAGGCCACCGCGACTCGCGCGTTCACCGGCCGGTCCAGGTACTGGTGCAGGTCCACCACGGTCGCCCCGCGCGTGTACTGGCCGCGCAGTTCGACCGCCACGCTCGCGTCGACGCAGCGTACGATCGCCGGGTCGATGACCCGGGCCACCGCGACGGGGTCGTGCAGCGGTGGGGCTTCGAAGCCCCACAGCCGCCGGTATCCGGATGCGAAGAAGGTCATCAACTGGGCGCACATACGGCCGAGTTCGGTGCCGAGCCCTTCGAGGCGGGCCACCACCTCGGGCGTGGCGAGCGCCTGGTGGGTGACGTTGAGCCCGCACATCGTGAGCGGCACCCCGCTGCGGAAGACGATGTCCGCGGCTTCGGGGTCGACGTAGATGTTGAATTCGGCCGCCGGGGTCCTGTTGCCGCGATCGGTGGAGCCGCCCATGAGCACGATCTCGCGGATGTGCGCGGCACTGTCCGGGTACCGGGTCAGCAGCAGGGCGATGTTGGTCAGCGGCGCCGTCGGGACGAGGGTGACGGGTTCGGGATGTTCGGTCAGGATCCGGTGGATGAGGTCCACCGCATGCTCCGGGACCACGTCCACGGTGGGTTCCGTGAACTGCGGCCCGTCGAGGCCCGAGGCCCCATGGACGTCGTCCGCCACCAGCAGCGGCTGGACGAGCGGCTGTGCGCATCCGGCCGCGATGGGAACATCGGTGATCCCGGCGACGGTGCAGACCCGGCGCGCGTTCAAGGTGGTCTTCTCGACTGTCTGATTGCCGGCGACCGTGGTGATCGCGAGCAGGTCGATCGCGGCGTCTCCGGCCGCGAGCATGATGGCGACGGCGTCGTCGTGCCCGGGATCGCAGTCGATGATGATCGGCACAGGCACGGTGCTTGCTCCTCGGCGTTCCGGGACGGCAACGCCTTCAGTGTGCCCCTGAGACGGTCCGGAGGGCGGCCCTCATTCCCTCCGGGCGTGGCCACGCCCGTACGTCAGCCGCACGAGGGGGCTGATCGCCGCGCCGGTCAGAGTGTGCGGTCGTCTCTGTGGGCGCCGTAGAAGTCGGCCTGGCGGGCCATGAGTGCGCGCATCGAAGTGCCGCGTGCGACGCCATAGACGGTTCCGGGGAAGTCAAGGCCGCGCTGCACCTCCCACAGCTCGTCGTGCTGGTCGGGGGAGAACAAGCGCGCCGGGTCTCCGGCGGCGATCCAGCCGATCGGGAGAACGGTGTCGGGCGCCAGCCGCGAGTTGACGTGAAGCACGCTGTTGAGCCGAAGTTCGGAGCGTGTGCCTGCCACGGCGCCCGGGAACGCCGCGGCACCCGTCGCCACGAAGACCTCGTCCTCGACCGTCGCTCCGTTGATATGGGCGTGCGGGCCGATCAGCACCGCATCGCCGAGGATGGCAGGATGTTCTGCCCGGCCACGGACGAGCGCGTTCTCCAGCACCACCACGTTCGTGCCCGTGCGCACTTCGCCGTCCTCGGCAGTGAGTACGGCACCGTGCATGATGCGTGCGCCTTCGCCCAGGACGACCGCACCGCACAGGACTGCGGAGGGGGCGACGTAGGCAGAATCGGGAACGACAGGACACTTTCCGCGATGCTCGATCAACATCTGGCCGAGGGTAGGACACTCCTCTGGGCAGCGGCGGCAGCCGGCCCGTACCGCCCGGTGCTCAGATGTCCGGGAACATGGACGGAATGCCGAGAGTTCCGGAAATGGCCTGCCAGATCGCTGCCTGAGCCGTGTCGAGCGTGACCCGCGGGTCGTCCAGCATCAGCCGGATACCGAAGCCGTCGCACAGAGCGAGAACCAGCGTGCTGGTCGCGTCGATGTCGCAGTCGGCGAATTCGCCGGTGCGGATTCCCCGCCGCAGTGCCTCGGCGACCCAGGTGTGGAGCTGGTCGTACAGATCCACGGCGAGATGGTGTGCGGATTTGTCGCGGAGCGCCCGTACCCAGAGCTCCTGCCAGAGCTTCCAGTCCTGCCGGAGTTCCGGGTCCGTGGGCAGCATGCTGTGAACGATGCGTGCCAGCGTGACCGAGGCCGGGACCGAGTCGGCGTCGCGTTCGAGTTCGGTGCCGGTCTGGGCGAAGGAGTGTGTCATCGCTTCCGCGAAGAGCTTCTCGCGGGTCTCGAAGTGGTAGTGCAGCAGAGCCGTCGACACGCCGGCGTGCTCGGCGACCATGCGCATACGAATCTTCTCGAAGCCGACCTCGGCAATCACTTCGCACGCGGCGGAGAGAATCCGCTCACGTGTTTCGAGCGTGCGTTCGGCCTTGGCCACGTTGCTGCTCCCGTTCCGTATCGCCACCCATGTGTGGTCGGCGGGGCCGCCTGCCCGCCCCGCGCCACTCCATCTTCCCGTATCTCGCCCGGCGCCGGACCCCGGGCCCCTGGCCACAGGCGCCGCGAAACGTGCGCCACACTGCGCCGATTCATCGGTACGTGTGGAAGCCCCGGCCCGACTTACGGCCGAGCAGGCCCGCGTCGACCATCCGGGCCAGCAGCGGCGGCGGTGCGTAGAGCGGCTCCCGGAACTCCTCGTACATCGACTCCGCGATGGCCTGCGTGGTGTCCAGTCCGATGAGATCGGTCAGGGCGAGCGGACCGAGCGGGTGGGCGCAGCCCAGGGTCATGCCCCGGTCGATGTCCTCGACCGACGCCGTACCGGACTCGACCATCCGTACGGCGGCCAGCAGGTACGGAACCAGCAGGGCGTTGACGATGAACCCGGCACGGTCCCGGGCGCGGACGACCTGCTTGCCCAGCACATCGGAGGCGAACGCCTCCGCGCGCTGTGCGGTGCTCTCGCCGGTCAGCAGCGACGGCACCAGCTCGACCAGGGGGAGGACCGGGACGGGATTGAAGAAGTGCAGGCCCACCACGTGTTCCGGGCGCGCCGTGGCCGCGGCCAGTCGGATGACCGGTATGGAGGAGGTGTTGGACGCCAGAATCGCGTCCTGACGTTTCACGGTCGCGTCCAGCCGGGCGAAGACCTCCACCTTCGCCGCTTCGTCCTCGGCGACGGCCTCCACGACCAGATCCCGGTCGGCCATCAGGTCCATGTCCGTGGTCGTCGCGATCCGGGTCAGCGCGGCATCCCGGTCCTCGGCGGACAGTTTTCCGGCGGCGGTGTTTCGGTCGAACGAGGCGGTGATGCGTCTGTGCCCGGCGTCCGCCGCCGCACGGCTCGCCTCGACCACGATCACGTCTCGTCCCGCCCGCGCGCACACTTCGGCGATACCGGATCCCATGAGGCCGCAGCCGACGATCCCGATCCGTTCGATACCGGCCATTGCTTCTCCTCGGTTCTCCCTGACGGTCTTGCGGGCCATGAGCTGCGGGTCACCGCGCCGCCGCCCGGACCCGGTCGCGTGGACCGGGCCCGGCGGCCGGCAGCGTTCAGCCGGCGGACGGCATCTGCAGAACGCCCGTGCCCCGCTTGACCAGTTCACCCGCGATGATCAGGCGCTGGATCTCGGAGGTGCCTTCCCAGATGCGGTCGACGCGCAGTTCGCGGTAGAGGCGTTCGACGGGGTAGGAGCGGTCGTAGCCGCGTCCGCCGAAGATCTGGACGCACCGGTCGATGACCCGTCCGGCCGCCTCGCTCGCGGCGAGCTTCGCCGTCGATGCCTTGGCGTGCAGGGTCTTGCGGTCGGTGCCCGGCTGATCGGCTTCCCAGGCGACCTGGTGGGTGTAGGCGCGGTTGACCGCGATGTCGACGGCGCAGTCGGCGAGCATGCCCTGGATGAGCTGGAAGTCGGCGATGGGGGAGCCGAACTGGCGGCGCTCGACGGCCCAGTCGCGGGCGAGTTCCAGCGCCCGTTCGGCCGCGCCCGTCGTCCGCGCCGCGATCATCAGCCGCTCCTCGGTGAACCAGGACCGCGTGATGTCGTACCCGTTCCCGATGCCGCCGAGGACCGCGTCCTCGGGGACATGGACATTCGTGAACGTGAACTCGGGGTGCTCGTAGACGAAGGTGTGCATGAAGCGCGGCACGCGGGTCATCTCGATGCCGGGCGTTTCCTTGTCGACGAGGAACAGGGTCGGGGCCTGCTCCTCACCGGCAGCGGCCAGCACAATCATGAAATCCGCGTGGTCGCCGACGGTGACGAACCACTTCTCGCCGTTCAGCACCCAGCCGCCGGCGGTCCGCGTCGCGGTGGTCTTCAGATTCTGCGGATCCGACCCGGCCTCGGGCTCGGTCACCGCGTAGCAGTCACGGCGCGCACCCCGGATGACAGGGACGAGGTACCGCTCGCGCTGCTCGGGCGTGCAGAAGCGCAGGGCGTTCGCCGGCCGCCACACCATGTCCCACAGGGCACCGGTGAGCCGGCCGAGCTCCTCCTGGACGGTGGCCTGTTCCAGGATCGAGAGACCGGCACCGCCCCACTCGGTCGGCATGTTGACGGCCTGCAGCCCGCTGCCGAGCACGGCGTCGCGGATCTCGGCATGGGCCTGCGGGGGCAGGCCGTTGTTCTCCTCGCAGTCCAGCTCGTACTTCATGATGAAGTCGGTGAGCCCGCGCGCGGAGCTCTTGAGCTCCTCCTGACGGGCGGTGAGGCGGAAGTCCATGTCATTCCTCAAAGTTGTCGGGTACGAACGTGTGCCGGCGGGGGCGGCGTGGGGCGTCAGGAGGTGGGCAGGGCAAGTGCCCTGGTGCCGCGCTTGATGAGCTCGTTGGCCACGATCAGGCGCTGGATCTCGGAGGTGCCTTCCCAGATGCGGTCGACGCGCAGCTCGCGGTACATGCGCTCGACGGGGTACGAGCGGTCGTAGCCGCGTCCGCCGAAGATCTGGACGCACCGGTCGATGACCCGTCCGGCCGCCTCGCTCGCGGCGAGCTTCGCCGTCGATGCCTTGGCGTGCAGGGTCTTGCGGTCGGTGCCCGGCTGATCGGCTTCCCAGGCGACCTGGTGGGTGTAGGCGCGGTTGACCGCGATGTCGACGGCGCAGTCGGCGAGCATGCCCTGGATGAGCTGGAAGTCGGCGATGGGGGAGCCGAACTGGCGGCGCTCGACGGCCCAGTCGCGGGCGAGCTCCAGCGCCCGCTCGGCCGCGCCCGTCGTCCGCGCCGCGATCATCAGCCGTTCGTCCGTGAACCACTCCTTCGTCAGCTCATAGCCGTTGCCGACGCCGCCGAGCACGTCCTCGTCGGGGACGAAGACATTGGTGAAGGTGAATTCGGGGTGCCCGTTCACCGCGGAGTGCATGAACCGCGGCACGCGCGTCATCTCGACGCCGGGCGCATGCTTGTCCACGAAGAACAGCGTCGCCGCGCGCTCCGGGCCCGCATCGGCCTGCACCAGCAGGAAGTCGGCGATGTCCCCGCAGGTCACGAACCACTTCTCGCCGTTCAGCAGCCAGCCGCCGATGGTGCGATCGGCGGTGCTGGTGCCCGAGCCGGGGTCGGAGCCCGCTCCCGGTTCGGTCACCGCGAAAGCGTCGAACCGCTCGCCCCGGATGACGGGAAGCAGATACTTCTCCCGCTGCGCCTCCGTGCCGTACGCCAGCACGTTGGCAGGCCGCCACGGGATGTCCCAGAGGCAGTTGGTGACCTTCCCGAACTCCTCCTCGACAATGACCTGGTCGAGCAGGGACAGCCCGGCCCCGCCCCACTCGGCGGGCATATTGATCGCGTACACGCCGGCGTCGATCGCGGCGCGGGTCAGCTCGCGGACCGTGTCGGCGGGCAGCGGACCGCCCGCCTCCTCCGACTGGTTCTCGTACTGCATCAGAAGCCGCGCATACGCGGCGGCCCGCGCCTTGAGGTCGGCCTGCTCGGGTGTGTAGCGGAAGTCCATGGTGTCCTCCGAGAAGTGGTGAGGGGGAGTGGGGTCGTCAGACGAGTACGGCCCGGGCGTCCAGGGCCAGTACGCCGTCCGGGCGGACCAGCAGCGGGTTGACCTCGAGCTCGGCGATCTCCGGGTGGGCAGCGGCGACGGCGGTGATGCGCTCGATGACGGCCGCCGCGGCCGCCACATCGACGGCCGGCCGGCCCCGGACGCCCGCCAGCAGTGCGGCGGTACGCAGACCGCGCAGCAGATGTCCGGCCCGGCGGGCCGGGACGGGCGCCAGAGAAAAGGCGACATCGTGCAGCGTCTCGGTGAGGACGCCACCGAGACCCACCATGGCGACCGGACCGAACTGCGGATCGCGGTTCACCCCCACGATCAGCTCGACGCCGTCCGTGAGGTCGGCCATCGCCTCGACCGAGTAGGAAGGCGCGCCGAGCCTGGCGCGCATGTCCCGGTAGGCGGCGGTGAGCGCGTGCCGGTCCGTGAGCCGCAGCGCCACGCCGCCCGCGTCGGACTTGTGCAGTACGTGCAGGGCTTTGAGGACGTACGGACCGGCGAACTCCTCGGCTGCGGCGAGCAGTTGGGCCTCATCGGTGATCTCGCGCGCCGGCGGGAACGGCACACCCGCCGCACTGAGGAGGCCCCGGACCCCGTGGTACCCGGCGTCCCGCAGCGGGGCCGCCGCCGGTGGCAGCGAGGCGACACCGGGCGGACCGTCCGCCTCGCGGACCGTCATCGCCGCAAGCGCGCGGGCGGCGTCCTCGGTACAGGAGAACACCGGTATCCCCGCGTCGGCCAGCACCTGGCAGCTCGTCGACCGCGGATACATCGTCTGCACGACAAGCGGCTTGGGCGTTGCCCTCCGGTGCGTGACGATCGCCCGGGCGGCCCGCAACTCACCCTCGGCGAGCGCGGATCCACCGCCGCCGAGGCCTCCGTCGGAAGCCGCGTAACCGCCGAAGTAGCCCGTCATCAGCACGGCGTCGACCTCGTCGGTGGCCAGCAGCTCGCCGACCGTGTCGGCGTACGACCCGGGGTTCTGCTCGCCCATCCCGGCCAGGTCCACGGGATTGCCGACCGCGGACTGCTCCCACAGCACGGTCCTCAACCTTTCCTGGGCCGTTGCGCCGAGTTCGGGCACCTCAAGACCGGCGGCCTCGGCGGCGTCGGCGGCGATCGCGCCATGTCCACCGCCGTCCGTGAAGACCGTGGTACGCCGTCCACCCGTACGCAGGCCGGCGTTGAGCGCGGCGAGGACGACGGTCATCCCGCGCGGCGTGGCGACGAGTTCCACCCCCGCGTCACGGCACGCCGCGGCCACGACGTCGGACGACGTGGTGAGGGCGCCGGTGTGCGACTGGGCGCTGCGGGCCGAGGCGGTGCCGCGCCCGGCAGTGAGCAGTACGACCGGCTTGCCTGCCGCGGCGGCCGCCCGGGCGAAGGCACGGCCGTCCCCGAAGTCCTCGGCGTACACGGCGATGGCCCGGGTGGCCTCGTGCCGCGCACAGTCCTCGACGAGGTCGACGAGAGTGACATCGGCCTGGTTGCCGAGGGAGACGAAGCGGGAGAAGCCGAGGCCGTGCGGCGCGCAGCGGAGCTGGAGCTCGAGCGCGAGGTTGCCGCTCTGGCTCAGCAGGGCGATGTCGCCGGGCGCGAAGGTGTCCGAGGCGAGGTACAGCTGGGTCGTGTTGTCCGCGATCCCGAGGCAGTTGGGGCCGACCAGGACCGCTCCGGCGGCGCGTACGCGATCGGCGATCGCCCGCTGCCGGGCCAGTCCGGCCGGGCCCGTTTCGGCGAAGCCGGCGGTGATGCCGACGATCGCCCGGGCTCCGCAGGCCAGGGCGTCGTCGACGGCGGCCTCAAAACCGGGGCCCGGCACGGAGATGACCACCAGGTCGACAGGTTCGCCGATCTCCGTGAGGCTGGTGGCCGCGGCGCGGCCGAGGACCGTACCGCCGCGGCGGTTCACCAGGTGCACGGGCCGCCGCTCGGGGTCGCGCAGCGCCTGTGCGGCCACCGCGTGGCCGTACTTCGCCGGGTCGTTGCTGGCGCCGACCACGGCGACGGACTTGGGGTCGAAGAGAGCGGTCAGATCACGTCCCATGTCACTTCTCCAGCCGGAGGGCGGAGTTGGGGCAGACCTCGGCGCAGGCGCGGGCCGCGTCCTCGCCGCCGTCCGGCACCGGTACGGCGACGACCGTGGCGTAGCCCCATTCGTCGAGCTCGACGAGGCCAGGGGCGTGCTCCTGGCAGAGGCCGTAGCCCTGGCAGCGTGTGGAGTCCAGAAGGAGTTTCACGGTGTTCCTTTCAGCGCGGGCACGGGGGAGAAGCCGGGCAGTGGGGCATCGGACGGGGTCGCGTCCATGACGTCCGGTACGGGCACGGAGAGCCGGTGGCCGCCGCTGGGAGGGCTTGCGTCGCAGGCCGGACACGGGGTGCCGAGGTGGGCTCGGACGGGTTCGGGGAAGGCGAGCAGCAGGCTTCCTGCGGTGCCGGCGGCGGCGTCGAGGAGGCCGCACGCGCCGCGCCCGGGCAGGCCGGACGACCACCGGAGCAGCCGTTCGACGGAGTCGGGCCCGGCCGTGCCCGAGGTCAGCCGGTGCAGGGTGGCGCTGATCGCGGCCGTGCCCGACACACAGACGCCGCACTGCCGGGAGCTCTCGGCCGCCAGATGGTCCACGGCGTCGGCGGCGACCGCCACCGGGCACTCGCCCGGGGCGAGGAAGCGGATGGCCCCGCAGCCCAGCGCCGTGCCGGCGGCGGTGAGCGCGCCGGGATCGAGCGGGAGGCCGAGTGAGCCGGCGTCGATCAGCCCGCCGAAGAGCCCGCCCATGAGCGCCCCGGTGGCGTCGGGAGTGCCCTGGGCCGCGGCCAGCGCCGCCAGCGTGGAGCCGTACGGAACTTCGGTGAGCAGCGGAGTTCCGTGGCGGCCGGACAGGGTCAGCAGCGTGGCGCGGGCGATCCGGCGGCGCAGCTCCGGCCGGGCGGCGATGAGGGCGATACGGGCCAGCGTCTCGACGTTGGAGACGAGCGTCGGCTCGTCCCCGACTCCCCGCTCGAACGGCCGGGGCGGCTTGGCGGTGGGCATGGCCGGACCGCCGTTGATCCTCCGTACGACCGCGGTCTCCTCGCCGGCGACGTAGGTGTGTCCGGTCTCGATCACCTCGACCGGCAGCCGCGGCGGGCGCTCGGCGAGGGCATGGCGGACGCGTGCGCCGGCGTAGGGGTCGGAGAGGTAGATGAAGCCCCGTACGGCTCCGGTGATCGCGGCGGCGCGGGCGAGGCCGTCCAGGACGAGATGGGGCCGGGCCCGCAGCAGCCAGCGGTCCTTGACCGAACCGGGCTCGCCCTCTTCCCCGTTCGCCACCACCACCGGAGCGCCGCCGGCGTCACGGACGGTCCGCAGCTTCACGGCGACGGGGAATCCGGCGCCGCCGCGGCCGCGCAGCCCGGCCGCGGCGATATGGGCCAGCAGCGCGTCCGGGCCTACGGCGTCCCGGTAGCCGCCCGTCGCGGCGTACGCCTCGGCGCTCTCCGCCACGGCCGGTGCCGCTCCGAGGAGGGAGCCCGTCCGGGCCGGTATGTGGGACAGGATCCCGGTCATCCCCGGCCTCCTTCCGCTACATGGGTACGCAGGGTGCGCACCGCGTTTTCGAGAGCTGTGCGGTCTGCCGCGGTCCGGCCGTATCCGGGTCCCGGAAGGCCGATGAGCATGCGGTGGTGGTCGAGCACCACCTCTCCCGCGAGCAGGGCGGCCCGGGGGTCGCCAGGGCGGGAGCCGTCGGCGACGGCGGTCACCAGACCGGTGACCTCCGCGAGATAGCGCAGCCAGCCGCGCTGGCTGCCGTGCAGGATCAAGGTCTCCACACGGCGGCGCTCGGCGGCCGCCAGTTGCGGTGGCGTCGCGGCCGGACCCCGCGCACCGGTGCGCAGGGCGGCGACGGTGGGGGGCAGCTCCCGCTCCGGCTCGGGGGTGAGCCCGAGCCAGACGAGACTCCGACGACCGCTCATGCCTGCCTCCGGGAGGGATGGGAGAGCCGTCACGGCCCGACCGGGCCGGCAGTGGCCAGGGGTGCGATGTGCGCTGTCTGTGGCTCACTGCCGGGGACCGGGGTGCCGTGCGACGGGAAATCGGCTGTACGGACCGGGCGTGGGTGCCCGGGAGGCTGCCGGCGTCCGGTTCGACGGGAAACGACGAAACGCGGGGAGCGGCGATGAGGACTACGCTAACTAATCAATTAGTCAGTCCACAAGCCTTGACACTGTGGAAACGCGGCAGCAATCTGACTGACCAATTAGTCAGCGCGGCTTCCCGGTGTCTCACCACGGCCCGCAGACAGCCCCTGGGCCGCCTCAACACCGACCGCCGCATGTGCGGCATGGAGGAGTCAGCCGATGCAGCCCGAAGCCCCCGAAGCCTCTGCAGCCCCTGCAGTACTCGCAGCCGCTGCAGCACCCAAGACCTCAGAAGCCCCTGAGGCCCCCAAAGCCCCCACAGCCTCCGCTGGACCCCAGGACCAGCAGAGCCCCGGGCCAGCCCTGTCCGCCCGCTACTACACCGACGCCGGCACGGCCGCCGCCGAGACCCGGCACATCTTCGCCAGGTCCTGGCAGCTCGTGTGCCACGAATCGGACCTGCCCGGACCCGGCGCCCGGCTCGCCGCCACGGTCGCAGACCGCGAGGTCCTGGTGATCCGGACCGAGGACGGCAGCCTGGCGGCCCACCTCAATGTCTGCCGTCACCGCGGAACACGCCTGGTCACCACCCCGGAACCGGCCGGAAAGGCGATCCGCTGCCCGTACCACGGCTGGACGTACAAACTCGACGGACGGCTGGTCGGCGCCCCCGAGGCGCGGCAGATCCCCTGCCTGGACAAGCCCAGGCTCGGGCTGTTCCCGGTCCGCGTCGAGTCGTTCCTCGGCTTCGTCTTCGCCAACCTCGACCCGGACGCCGTACCGCTGGCGAAGCAGTGCTCCGGCCTCGCCGAAGCGGTCGGCCACTACGCGGGAACCGATCTGGTGCCGGTCGGCCGCAGCCGGATCCACGACCTCGCCGGCGCCGAGATCCAGGAAGCCAACTGGAAGGTGGCGGTCGACAACTACCTCGAGGGCTACCACGTGCCGGTGGCTCACCCCGGGCTGATGCGGCTGCTCGACTACCAGGGCTACACCTGCGAGATCGAGGAGTCGTACGCGCTCTTCGCCTCACCGCTGCGGGACAAGCCGTCCTCGAACTGGGCGGAACGCCTCTACCAGCAGGTCGCCGCCCCGATGCCTGGCCTCACGGAGGCCGACCGGCGAGTCTGGCGGTACGCGGTGATCTATCCCAACACACTCATCGACTTCTACCCCGACCATGTGCTTGCCTGGACCGCAATCCCGACGGCGGTGGACCGCGTGGCCGTACCCGGCGCGTTCTACACCCGCCGCGGGACCGGTCTGCGCACCCGGCTCGCCCGGCGGCTCAACATCCACATCGGCTGGATCACCAACGACGAAGACGCCGAGCTGGTGGCCCGTGTGCAGAAAGGACTGACCACGCCCGGCTTCGAGCCGGGGCCTCTGTCCCGGCGCGAGTCGGCGGTCGGCTGGTTCGCCGGCCGCGTCCGGGCCGACCTCGACGGCGCGGAGCTGTAAGCCGCTCCCGGCGAGGCGAGCTGTTCCAGCCGTGCCGGCGGTGTGCCCCGCACCGCCTCGCGGCTCCCTGGTCGAGCACGGAGTCAGGGCATCCGTGTACCTGTGACCGCGCCCTGAAGCAGTGCTCGTCCCCCATGGACCCTACGGAGAGGACCATCGATGTCCCCCGAGGCACCCCTGCTGTCCCGCCGCTCCCTTCTCCGTGCCGGCTCCGCCGCCGCTCTCGGCCTCACGGTGGCCGGCTGCGGATTCCTCCCCGAAGATCCGGCCGCCCACGGCGATCCGGAAGCACCCATAGATGTCCGGGTCGACGGCGATCTGATCTATTTCAACTGGGCCGATTTCGTCGACCCGGCCGTCTTCAAAGGGTTCGAGAAGGAGTACGGCGTCAAGGTCATCCAGTCGAACTTCGACTCGATGGAGGGCATGGCCGCCAAGCTCAATGCCGGAAACCGTTACGACATCATCTTTCCCACCGCGAAGTGGGCTGAGCGGCTGGTCTCCGGCCACCGGCTGCGCCGGATCGACCACTCCCGGCTGAAGAACGCGGACGCGGTGTTCAGCCGTTACGACTACTTCACCGATCCCTGGTACGACAAGGCCTCCACGCACACCGTCCCGTTCACCATGTACAAGACCGGCATCGGCTGGCGGAAGGATCGGATCGGCGACCACCTGACCGGCTCCTGGGGCGATCTGTGGAACGCCGGAGCCAAGGGCAAGGTCTTCGTACTCGACGACCGCGACGAGGTGCTCGGCATGGGCGCGCTCAAGCTCGGTCTCGACCTCACCACTGCCGATGCGAGCGATCTCGGCCGGATCACCGACACTCTGCAGTCGCTCCGCCCGCATCTGCGCGGCTTCTCCAGCGACAGCTACAACAACCTGCTCAACGGCAACGCGTCCATGACCCAGGCCTGGAGCGGGGACATGGCCGCCATGCTCGGCCAGGCCAAGGACCCATCGGTCCTGGGCTTCGAGGTCGCCAGGGAAGGCGCCCCGGTCAACTCCGACTGCTACGCCATCCCCTCCAACGCCCGACATCCCGGCACGGCGATGCTCTTCATCGACTACATGCTCCGCCCGGAGAACGTGAAGAAGAACATCGAGTACATCGGCTATCCCATGCCGGTCGGCGGCAGCGAGGACACCTACGCCGCGATCGTGGAGCCCTTCCCCGAATGTCTCGTCACCGCCGGAGACCTCAAGGACGACCTCTTCTTCCGAAATGGCACCTCGAAGGGCGAACAGGCCCGAGACACCGCCTGGACCCATGTGAAGGCCGGCTGACATGGCACTACGTACTCGCCCCAAGGAGTCCCGTCCCCGCAGCGGACCATCCGCCGGCGGCACGCGGCTGTGGACCTGGCTGATGATCCCCGGCACCCTCTGGATGACCGGCTTCCTCATCGCCTCGCTCCTGCTGGTGGCCACTCTCGCCTTCGGCACCACCGACCCGCTCGGCAACCCGCGGTTCGGACTCAACTTCGAGAACATCACGGCGATGACCGATCCGGCCTACCGCGCCGTGCTGCTCCGCTCCCTCGGCTACGCGCTCCTCACCTGCGTCATCTGCCTGGTGATTGCCTACCCGGTCGCGTACGCCATCGCCCTGCACGGCGGACGCTTCAAGAACCTCCTGATCGCCGCGATCGTCGTGCCGTTCTTCGCCAACTACCTGGTGCGGATGTACGGCTGGTCCGTCGTCCTCTCCGACGAGGGGCCGCTGCTCAAGGCCCTGCGCGCCGTCGGGCTCGCCGATTCGGACACCAAGATCCTGCAGACCGGCACGGGAGTCGTCGCCGGACTCGTCTACGGATTCATCGTGTTCATGATCATCCCGCTGTACGCGGCCCTGGAGCGCATGGACGTCTCGCTGATCGAGGCGGGGCGCGATCTCTACGGGGGCCCGTTGAGGACGTTCTTCTTCGTCACTCTGCCCGCCACCCGGCAGGGAGCGATGGCCGGCTGCGTCCTCGTCCTGCTGCCCGCCATGGGCGACTTCGTCAGCGCCCAGCTCATGGGAGGCCCCGACCAGATCATGATCGGCAACCTGATCCAGGACAAGTTCTTCCAGGGCCAGAACTGGCCGCTCGGCTCGGCACTCACCATGCTGATGATGGCGGTGCTGTTCATCGGAATGCTCGGCTACCTGCGGCGCACCCGCAAGGACGAAGCGGAGGCGGCCCGATGACACTCCGCCCCGCCCTCAAGCCGCAACGTCAGCCGGCAGCCGCCAAGGCGAACCGCCGCCCGGCCGGTCGCCCAGGTCCGCGGCTGAACCGTCGCCCCGCCCGCCGCCAGGCCGTCAAGCGGCACCGCCGCGGCACCGACCGCAGGCCCCGCTTTGCCATCGCCGTCACCGCCGCCTTCTTCGCACTCCTCTACCTCCCCATCGGCGTCGTCGTCCTCTTCTCCTTCAACTCCCAGAAGTCCCTCACCGTCTTCAAGGACTTCAGCCTCCGCTGGTACTCGGCCTTCCTCAAGGACGACGTACTGCTCAGCTCGCTCGGCATGAGCCTGCGGGTGTCCCTGGTGGCCATGGCAGGCTCCCTGACCCTCGGGGTCGCCCTGGCGCTTGGCCTGGTCCGCTGCCGCAGCCGACTCGGCTCCCTCGCCGGCCTGGTCATGCTCGTCCCGCTGATCACCCCGGAGATCGTCACCGGTGTCGCCGCGATGCTGCTCTTCAAGGGCTTCGGGATCACGCTGTCCACCGGGACCGTGATGCTCGCGGAGATCACCTTCTCCATCTCCTATGTGACGGTGATCCTGCGCTCCCGGATCGCCGCCCTCAACCCGGAGGTGGAGGAGGCGGCGATGGACCTCGGGGCCACCCGCTGGCAGGCGCTGCGTCTGGTCACCCTGCCCGCCCTGCTCCCCAGCATCCTCGCGTCCGCGGTGCTCGTCTTCGCCCTTGTCTTCGACGACTTCGTGCTCGCCTACTTCACCACCGGCGTCGACCCGCAGCCGCTCTCCGTACGCATCTACTCGGCGATCCGCTTCGGCGTACAACCCACCATCAACGCGGTCGGCACCCTGATGCTCGCCGGATCCATCGGCCTCATCGCCCTCGCCCTCGCCATCCCGCGCCTGTTCGGCCGCCGCGGCGGCCTCGATCTGCTCTCCGGGAAGTGACACCCGTGATACCCACGACATCCGCGGACACCTCACCCGCCGCCCTGCTCGACACCTCGCCCGCCGTCCGGCTCGACGGCATCAGCAAGAGCTACGGCGACTCGTACGCCGTCCACGACCTCTCGCTGGACATCGCCCGCGGTGAGTTCTTCTCGCTCCTCGGCCCCTCGGGCTGCGGCAAGACCACCTCGCTGCGCATGATCGGCGGCTTCACCGACCCGACCGACGGCACCATTCTGCTCGGCGGCGAGGACGTGACCGCCCTGCCGCCCGACAGGCGCAACGTCAACACGGTCTTCCAGAGCTATGCGCTCTTCGACCATCTCTCGGTCGCCGACAACGTGGCCTTCGGCCTCAAGCGGAAGGGCGTCGGCCGGGCCGAGATACGCGAACGGGTCGCCGGCATGCTCGACCGGGTGCAGCTCGGTGGCCTGGCCGACCGCAAGCCCGGTACTCTCTCCGGCGGCCAGCGTCAGCGCGTCGCCCTGGCCCGCGCACTCGTCAACCGTCCCGAGGTCCTGCTCCTGGACGAACCGCTGGCCGCCCTGGACCTCAAACTCCGCCGCCGGATGCAGGTCGAACTCAAGCAGATCCAGCGGGAGATCGGCATCACCTTCGTCTTCGTCACCCATGACCAGGACGAGGCGCTGACCATGTCCGACCGGGTGGCGGTGATGAACGAGGGCCGCGTCGAGCAGTGCGGAACACCCGAGGACGTGTACGAACGCCCGGCGAGCAGCTTCGTCGCCTCCTTCATGGGCACCTCCAACCTCGTCCCCGGCATCTACCGCTCCGGCGAAGTCGTCGTCGATCAGGGCCCCACGCTGCCCGTCGGCACCCGCACCGGGGTCACCGAGGGCAGCAGGGTAAGCCTCTCCATCCGTCCCGAGAAGATCTGGCTCTCCGACTTCGAACCGGGCATGGCCCTGGTGAACGGCGTCATCCGGGAGACCGTCTACTCCGGCCCGACCACCACCTACCTCATCGAACTCGCCCCCGGCATCACCCTTTCCGTACTGGAGCAGAACACCGACCGCTCCCGCATGGAGGACCGCTGGAGCGGCGGCGAGAGCGTCGAGATCGGCTGGAAGCCCGAACACTGCCTGGTTCTCGACTGACTGCCCGCCCCGCAGCCGATCCAGCGAAGGAACGCCCCCATGAACCACGATGTCATCGTGCTCGGCGCCGGACTCGCCGGTCTCGCCGCGGCACGGGACCTGGCCGCGGCCGGAGCCCACGTCCTTGTCCTCGAGGCCCGCGAACGGGTCGGCGGCCGCGTCGAGCAGACCACGCTGCCCGACGGCCGGCTCGTCCAGCTCGGCGGCGAAGTCGTGGGCCGCGCCCACACCTCGTATCTCACCCTCGCCGCCGAACTCGGCCTCACTCTGATCCCCAGCTATGTCGCCGAGCCCGGGGTCATCGCCCGCGCCACGCCGGAAGGGATGTCCGCCGGAGACCCGCCGCACTGGTTCGGCCCCGGCGACGACGCCTGCCACCAGCGGGTCACCGCCGCCTTCACCGCGCTGGCCCGCACCGTCGACCCGGACGACCCGTGGTCCCACCCCGACGCCGCCGCCCTCGACGGGATTTCGGTCGGCGACTGGCTGCGCTCCGAGGGTGCGACACCCGCCGTCGTACGCCTCTGGGAGATCGGCCAACTCGCCCTGGCCAGTGGCTCGTACGAACGGACCTCGCTGCTGGCCGCCTTGCGCAAGCATGCTGCCGTCCCCGGCACCGGGCACGCCGACCACTACGACTACGAGGACTGGGAGGGACTGCGGGTCGCGGAGGGTTCGGCGACCGTGGCACTGCGCATGGCGGACGGGCTCGGTCAGCGGATACGGCTCGGGGCGCCGGTCGACGCGATCGCCGTACGGCCCGGCGGCTGCACCGTACGCCTGGCCGGAGGCGAAACCCTCACCGCAGGTGCCGTCGTCAGTGCGCTGCCCGTCGGCCCGCTCCGCTCGGTCACCGTCACCGGAGTCCCCGACGAACGGCTCGCCTCGCTGCACCAGCAGCGCCAGGCGGTCGCGGCCAAGTTCGTCGCCGCCTACGACAAGCCCTTCTGGCGCGACCACGATCTGAGCGGCCTCTCCGAATGCGAAGGGGTCCTCGGCAGCACCTGGCCGCAGAACGAGGGCATCCTCTCCGCTCTCATCCCGCCCGAGCGCTACGGCGTACTGCTCGGCATGCCGGGCCGGCTGCGCGTGCCCGAACTGCTCGGCGACGTCGCCCGCCTGTACGGCGACGAGGCCCACCAGCCACTCACCGCGTATCTGCGGATGTGGGGCACCGATCCATGGACCCAGGGCTATGTCACCCAGTGGACCCCCGGCGACGTCATGGCCGTGGGCCCCCGGCACGGCACCCACGAACCGCCGTTCTATGTGTGCGGCTCCGACCAGTGGGTGGCCGGCTATATGGAGGGCGCCGTACGCACCGGCCGCGCCGCGGCGAAGGAGGCGCTGCGCCGTGGCTGAGCCTTCTGCGTATCCCGTGGTCCTCAACCACATCGCGGGAGCCGAACTCCCCGCCATCTCAGGTGAGTTGATGGAGCTCACCGACCCTGCCACCGGAACAGTGCACCGCACCGCACCGCGCTCCGCACAGGCCGACACCGACGCTGCCTGTGCGGCAGCCGCAGCCGCGTACGACCGCTGGTCCACGACCACTCCGGCTGAGCGGCAGCGCGCGCTGCTGCGCATCGCCGACGCCATGGAGGCCCACGCGGACGACCTTGTGGCCGCCGAGGTCGGGGACACCGGCAAGCCCGCGGACCTCTTCCGGTCCGAGGAACTGCCCGCGATCACCGATACCTTGCGCTACTTCGCGGGAGCCGCCCGGAACCTGCCCGGCGCCGCCGCTGCCGAGTACACCGAGGGACGCACCTCGCTGCTCCGGCGCGAACCGGTCGGTGTCTGCGCCCAGATCACCCCGTGGAACTACCCCTTGATGATGGCGGCGTGGAAGATCGCCCCGGCGATCGCGGCCGGCAACACGACCGTGCTCAAACCCGCCGACACCACCCCCACCTCATCAGCCCTGCTGGCCCGGATCGCCGCCGAACACCTGCCGCCGGGCGTGCTCAACGTCGTCTGCGGTGACCGGGACACCGGCCGGGCACTCACCGCCCATCCCGTCGTCCGGCTGATCGCGGTCACCGGCAGCGTCCGGGCCGGCCGGGAGATCGCGGCCGCCGCGGCGGCGGACCTCAAGCGCGTCCATCTCGAGCTCGGCGGAAACGCTCCGGTCATCGTCCACGACGATGTGGACGTCGAGTCCGCCGCGGCGGACCTCGCCGCGGTCGCGTACTACAACGCCGGCCAGGACTGCACGGCCCCCACAAGGCTGCTGGTGCACCACCGCATTCACGATGCGTTTCTCGCGGCGTTCTCCGCCCGGGCGCAGAAACTGCGCACCGCGGCGCCCGGCGAGCCGGACGCCGACTACGGCCCGCTCAACAACGCTGCTCAACTCGCCTCAGTAGAGGCCCTGTTGAGCAGACTGCCGGATCACGCCGAGGTCGTCACCGGGGGTTCCCGGATCCGAAGGACCGGATACTTCCACGAGGCGACCGTGGTCGCCGGTGTCCGCCAGAGCGACGAGATCGTGCAGGAGGAGATCTTCGGCCCGGTCGTCACCGTGCAGCCGTTCTCGGACGAGGAGGAGGCGCTGCGGTTTGCCAATGACGTGCGGTTCGGCCTCGCGGCCGGCGTATGGACCAAGGACCACGACCGTGCGATGCGCGCGACTCGGGCCCTGCAGACCGGGATCGTGTGGGTGAACACGCACGGCACCACGGTGTCGGAGATGCCGCACGGTGGGATCAAGCACTCCGGCTACGGCAGTGATCTCTCCCTGGCCGGCCTGCTGGACTACACCCAGGTCAAGCACGTCATGCTGTGACGCGGCGTTCTCTCCGACGGTCTGGAAGCTGAAGGTGTTGCCGTCGTACGCCGGCCGGCCGGCCGTGATCGAGCCGAGCCCGGGAACGGCCGTTGGCCGGCGGGCCTCGGATGCCGGTGCGGGACCCCGCGAGGCATCGAGGCTCAGGAGCGGAGCTCAACCCGCGTACGGGTCGGGGTTCTTGCCGCGCCTGGCGAGAAAGGCGAAGTCGCAGCCGGTGTCGGCCTGGGTGATCTGCTCGGTGTAGAGGGCGCCGTAGCCGCGTTCGTACCGCTCGGGCGGCGGAGTCCACTCAGCCCTGCGCCGCTCGAGCTCCTCGTCCGGGATCTCGAGCCTGAGGGTGCGCGCCGCGACGTCCAGGGTGATGAGGTCCCCGCTGCGGACCAGCGCCAGCGGCCCGCCGACGTACGACTCGGGGGCGATATGCAGTACGCAGGTGCCGTAGCTGGTGCCGCTCATCCGGGCGTCGGAGATCCGCACCATGTCCCGTACACCCTGCTTGAGCAGGTGGTCGGGGAGCGGCAGCATCCCGTACTCGGGCATGCCGGGGCCGCCCTTGGGGCCCGCGCCCCGGAGCACCAGCACATGGTCGGCGGTGATGCCGAGCCCGGGGTCGTTGATGGTTCGCTGCATCGTCCTGTAGTCGGGGAAGACCATGGCGGGTCCGGTGTGCTTGAGGAGGCGGGGTTCGGCGGCGATGTGCTTGATGACCGCGCCGTCGGGGCAGAGGTTGCCGCGCAGCACGGCCACGCCGCCCTCCTCGGCGAGCGGATTCTCGCGCGGGCGGATGACATCGGGGTTGTGGACGAGGGCGCCGTCGAGCTGTTCACGCAGAGTGTCCTGCGCAACAGTGGGCCGGTCCAGATGCAGTACGTCCGTCAACTGGGCCAGGAACGCCGGGAGTCCGCCGGCGAAGTGGAAGTCCTCCATCAGATAGCGGCCGCCGGGCCGGAGGTTGGCCAGCACCGGCACGGTACGGGCGATGCGGTCGAAGTCGTCGAGCGTGAGCTGCACGCCCGAGCGCCCGGCCATCGCGATCAGATGGATCACCGCATTGGTCGAGCCGCCGAGGGCGAGAACCGTGGCGACCGCGTCCTCGTACGCCTCCCTCGTGAGAATCTGCGAAAGCTTCCGGTCCTGGTGCACCAGGCCGACGATCCGCCGCCCGGAGGCGGCAGCCATCCGTTCGTGCCCGGAGTCGACGGCCGGGATGGACGACGCGCCGGGGACGGTGACGCCGAGCGCCTCGGCCGCCGCGGTCAGCGTGGAAGCGGTGCCCATGGTCATACAGGTGCCGGGGGAGCGGGCCAGTCCGTTCTCCAGCTCGGCCATCTCCGCGTCGCCGATCAGCCCGGCCCGTTTGTCGTCCCAGTACTTCCACATGTCCGTCCCGGAGCCGAGTACTTCATTGCGCCAGTGGCCCGGCAGCATCGGCCCGGCCGGTACGAACACGGTGGGCAGGTCGGCGCTGGCCGCGCCCATCAGCAGCGCGGGCGTGGACTTGTCGCAGCCGCCCATCAGTACCGCGCCGTCCACCGGATAGGAGCGCAGCAGCTCCTCGGTCTCCATCGCCAGCATGTTGCGGTAGAGCATCGGGGTCGGCTTCTGGAAGGTCTCGGAGAGTGTGGAGACCGGGAATTCGAGCGGAAAGCCGCCGGCCTGCCACACACCGCGCTTGACGGCCTGAGCCCGGTCACGCAGATGGACATGGCAGGGGTTGATGTCGGACCAGGTGTTGAGGATCGCGATGACGGGCCTGCCCAGGTGCTCCTCGGGCAGATAGCCGAGCTGGCGGGTGCGGGCGCGGTGGCTGAACGAGCGCAGCCCGTCCGTTCCGTACCACTGGTGACTGCGCAGTTCCTCGGGGCGCTTGACGGTCATCCGGCCCAACCGGCCACGAGTCCGGCGACCGCCGCACGCTGCGCTTCCGGCAGTGCGCGGCTCGGTGGACGGAGGTCGCGCCGGCACAGACCGAGCGACGCGAGGGCCTCCTTCACCACCGTCACATTGTTGGCGGACTGATGAGCGGCGCGCAGTTCCTCGAAGGGCCGGATCCGCTCCCAGATCTTCATGGCGGCCGGGTAGTCGCCCGCACGCAGCGCGGTCAGCAGGGTCAGCGAGACGGTCGGGGCGACATTGACCAGACCGGAGGTGAAGCCGGTGGCGCCGCTCGCGAAGTAGGACGGTGCGTACAGCTCGGCGAGTCCGGCGACCCAGACGAAGCGGTCCAGGCCGGCGTCCCGGGCGAAGGCGGCGAACCTCGCGGCATCCGGAACGGTGTACTTCACGCCGATGACATTGGGGCACAAGTCCGCCAGTTCGGCGAGGTAGTCACCACCGAGCTGCGGATTGCGGATGTACGGGACGACACCGAGCTCCGGCACCGCCTCGGCGATCACACGGTGGTAGTCGGTCCAGCCGTCCTGCGAGGCGTACGGGTGCACAGGTTGATGCACCATCACCATCCCGGCCCCCGCGGCGCGGGCATGCTCGGCGGCTGCGACAGCGGTCGGGAGGTCCAGGCCGATACCGACCAGAACCGCCGCCCGGTCACCCACCTCATCGATGGTCAACTCGGTGACGGCGCGCCGTTCTTCGGGGCTCAGCGCGTAGTACTCCCCGGTGTTGCCGTTCGGCGTGACGGTGCGTACACCGCCGTCGAGGAGCCGTCTGAGCAGTGCGCGGTGAGTGTCGGTGTCGAGCGTGTCATCTGCGGTGAAGGGGGTGACGGGGATTGCCACGACATCGGCGAGCGCGGCGCGCAGGGAAGGGAAATCCGAGGTGGTCATGCGTCCGCTCCTTCAGGAAACGCCCGCTGTACGAAGTCGGCGATGTGTTCGCGCAGGGCGCGGGCCGCTCCGTCGGCGTCCCCGGCCAGTGCGAGCCGCAGAATCTCCCGGTGCTCGACTGCCTCCAGTTCCCAGGACGGCTGGGCGGCCCAGACCACGGCCGAGACCAGTGCCGCCTGATCGCGTAGCTCGTCGAGCATCCGCGCGAGCAGCGGATTGCCGCACGGCAGATACAAGGCACGGTGGAACTCCCGGTTGGCCAGCGAGCGTTCGGCCCGGTCGGCGGAGTCATCGGCCTTGAGCAGGGCGTCCTTGGCGGTGTCCAGGTCCGCCGAGTGTTCGATGGACCGCCGCAGCGCCTCCGGCTCCAGCAGCAGCCGCACGTCGTACACCTCGCGCGCCATGCCCGCGTCGACCGTGCGGACGGTGGCTCCCTTGTACTGGCTCATGACGACCAGGCCGGTGCCGGCCAGAGTCTTGAGTGCTTCCCGTACCGGTGTCTTCGACACCCCGAACTGCGCGGCGAGTTCAGTCTCGACGAGGGCCTGGCCGGGGCTGAGGCCGCCGGTGAGGATGGCGTGCTTGATCGCCTCCAGTACGTACTGGGTCCGGGAGGGGATCGGGCTCGGGGCGAAAGCCATGGACACTCTCAGATCTCGCGTATCGCGTCTCATATATGACGTCTGAAGTGCAACGCGATGAAGCTAGATCTGCGCCCTTGTTTCGTCAATGCTTAGCGCAACAGGAGTCGTTGGGGCTTCTTGCAGAATGCTGCCCGTCGCCTGTCATGGTGTTCGCTGCGTGGGCCCGGGGTCGACCGGGCCCACCGACCGGCTACCGCTCCCGTCAGATGACTCCCTGGGCGAGCATCGCGTCCGCGACGCGCTCGAAGCCTGCGATATTCGCTCCCGTCACATAGTCGCCTGGTGCTCCGTAGCGCTCAGCAGTCTCGTACGTGACGCGGTGGATATCGCGCATGATCTCCGCGAGTTCGTCCTCCACGCGCCCGGGTGTCCAGGAGTCACGGGCGGCGTTCTGGCGCATCTCCAGGGCGCTGACGGCGACGCCGCCGGCATTCGCGGCCTTGCCCGGGCCGAAGGCCACACCCGCGTCCTGCAGGATGCGCACCGCTTCCGGGGTGGTGGGCATGTTGGCGCCCTCGGAGACGGCCTTGACCCCGTTGCGGACAAGGGTGCGAGCGTCTTGGGTGTCGAGCTCGTTCTGGGTGGCCGAAGGGAAGGCGACGTCGCAGGGTACGTCCCACACGCGGCCGCCGGGGACGTAGCGGGCGGAGGCGCCGCGGCGCGAGGCGTACTCGCTGACGCGTGCGCGTTCAACCTCCTTGATCTGCTTGAGCAGCTCGAGATCGATGCCCTTCTCGTCCACCACATAGCCCTCGGAGTCGGAGCAGGTCATGGGATGGGCGCCGCAGCGCGTCAGCTTTTCGATGGTGTGGATCGCAACATTGCCCGAGCCGGAGACCACGGCCCCTTGGCCCGCGAGCTCTTCGCCTCGCCGACTCAGCATTTCGGCGGCGAAGAGCACGCTGCCGTATCCGGTCGCCTGCGTGCGCATCGCTGAGCCGCCCCACCCCTGGCCCTTGCCGGTGAGGACGCCCGCATCCCAGCGGTTGGTGATTCGCCGGTACTGGCCGAAGAGGTAGCCGATTTCGCGGCCGCCGACGCCGATGTCGCCGGCCGGGACGTCGGTGTGCTCGCCGATGTGCCGGTGGAGCTCCGTCATGAAGGACTGGCAGAAGCGCATGACTTCGGCATCCGAACGACCTCGTGGGTCGAAGTCGCTGCCGCCCTTGCCGCCGCCGATGCCCAGCCCGGTGAGGGCGTTCTTGAAGATCTGCTCGAAGCCGAGGAACTTCACGACGCCCAGGTTCACCGAAGGGTGGAAACGCAGGCCGCCCTTGTAAGGGCCGAGTGCGCTGTTGAACTCCACCCTGAATCCTCGGTTGACGTGCACTGCGCCGCGATCATCCTGCCAGGGCACCCGGAAGATGATCTGCCGTTCGGGCTCGCAGAGGCGCTCGATGAGCCCTGGCTGCGCGTACTCGGGACGGACGGCGAGCACGGGAGCCAGGGTCTCCAGCACTTCCGTTGATGCCTGATGGAATTCAGGCTGTGCGGGGTTGCGGCGCTCGAGGTCGGCGCGCAGGGAAGCCAGTCTGGCCTTCGAGGAAGACAGGGTCACAGCATGTCCCTTCCTGCCCGGCCGGCGGATGACAGGCCGGCCGTGGCGGTGACGGTCCAGGTGTCATTGCCAGCCAGCAGTACGGCCTGGTCGCGCGTACCGTTCATCGCGGTATCGGTTTCGAGTTGTGGACCACCGCACGGTCATGGCTCCCACTGGCGTGGATGAGGTGCCGTACCTGGACGGACTTCACCTCGCCGGAATCTTCCTCCGGTTCGCACCGTAATCGGAAGGAACACGCCTGACGGCATGGCCTTGATGCTCATGGGCGTCAAGGTTGACACCCGGGACTCCGGAACGGCCGGAGGAACGCGTGAGGTGTACTCGGTGAACGGCGGCGCAGCTGGTCGACGTGTGACTCAGTTGCGGAGTTCCGTGTCGGCTTGGGCCCGTTCGGGCAGCAGTCGCATCAACAGCGAATGGAGCAGATCCCGTTCCTGCGGCGAGAGCGGTGCGAAGGACTCCGCGAGCACACGGTCCACCACCGCCTGCCCCTTGTTGAGCACGGCCTCGCCCGCAGGGTTGAGTCGGTGCCGGATGGCCCGGCCGGGTCCCACGGTGCGTTCGATGAGACCCTGCGCGAGCAGCCGCTTGGCGAGCGTGCCGAAGGACTGGTCGCTCTGGAAGGTCAGCAGTGCCAACTCGTGGGACGTCGACTCGGGATGGCGGTGGATGGCACGGAGGGCGTCCCACTGGACGAGCGTGGTTCCCTGCTCGATCAGCAAGGCGTCGAGAGTGCGGTGATGACGGTGCTGCAGCCGCTTGACGGCCAGCCCCAGGTCTTGGAGTGCAACGGGCATACGGCCACTATAGAGGACTGAGTAAGCTTGCTTATATAAACATCATTACTTAGGGTCGGGGTGTCGTCGCCGCACACCTTCTGAAGGGCTCACCCATGTCCGACCGCACAGCAGCCCACGCCCATGCCGCCCCGCTCATCGGCGGAGTCAGCCTGACCTGGGACGACCAGGGCACCGGGCGCCCGTTCCTCCTCCTGCACGGCGGCGCCGGCCCCGGCTCCGTCCTGCCGTTCGCAAGGCTGCTGGCCGGCCACGGGCGGGTGCTGACGCCCACCCACCCGGGCTTCGCGGGCCGCCCACGTCCCGACAACCTCGACAGCATCCCCGGACTCGCGTCCGTCTACCTCGATCTGCTCCGGCAGCTCGACCTGCGTGACGTCACCGTGGTCGGAAACTCCCTGGGCGGCTGGATCGCGTCCGAACTCGCCCTGCGCGACACCTCCCGCATCGGCCGCATCGTCCTCGTGAACGCCGTCGGCATCCACGTCGACGGGGACGCCACCGAGATCGCCGACATCTTCGCCCTGCACCCCGACCAGGCCGCCCGGCTGGCTTTCCATGACCCGTCTGTGTGGCCCGACCCGGCCACACTCACCAACGACGAAATCGCCGCGGCCGCCGCAAACCGGACGGCGGCCGCCGTCTACGCCCGCGATCCGTACATGCACGACCCGGAGCTGCGTCGGCGGCTGCCCAAGGTCGATGTGCCCGTCCTTGTCGCCTGGGGCCGGGAGGACGGGATCGTCACCCCGGCCTACGGCAAGGCATACGCGGAGTCGTTCGCGGCGGCGCGGTTCGAACTCGTCGCGGACGCGGGTCATTTCCCGCAGATCGAACAGCCCGCACGTCTTCTCGACCTGATAAGGGAGTTCGCCGGCGATGCAACCCGGCCCGGCGACTCCGTGTGAGCGGACCAGGGCCTGTTGCGGGTTGAGCCGCCACGATACGGGTCCGCCGCAGGTAGGCGCGGTTGACGCGTGAGGAATACGCCTTGCCGTCGGCTACCGCGTCGGCCACGGCGTCGGGCCGAGTGCGCGGACGGCCGACCGGGCCGCGGTCCTAGGCTGCTTCCGCGCCTGTGACAGGCTGGGCGCGTGACGTCAGGGACCGCCGAGGAGTTCACTGCCCACCGCCCCAGGATGTTCGGCCTGGCCTACCGGTTGCTCGGTTCCGCCGAGGAGGCGGAGGACGCGGTGCAGGACGCGTATCTGCGCTGGAGCGGCGCCGACCGTTGGGCGATCGATGGGTGAGTGCGGTCACGAAGAGGCCGTCACATCTTTGGGTGCTCGTCGGTTCTCAGCGGGTGACGGGCACTCCACCGGGGAGCGCACGCCCACCGAAGGGATGAGAACTGCGATGACCACGATCCTGGTGACCGGCGGCACCGGAACGCTCGGCCGGCTCGTCACCGAGCGGCTGCGCGCGGACGGGCACGAGGTGCGCGTGCTGAGCCGACACTCTCGGCCGTACGCCGTGGACCTGCGCGAGGGCACGGGACTGGCCGAAGCCGTCGCGGGCGTGGACACGGTCGTGCACTGCGCGACCACGCCCCGCGGCGGCGACGAGCCGGCGGCACGCCATCTGATCGAGGCGGCCCGCCGGGCCGGGGTGCGGCATCTGGTGTACATCTCGATCGTCGGCGTCGACCAGGTGCCGCTCGGCTACTACCGGACCAAGCTCGCCGTCGAGAGGCTGGTCGAGGAATCGGAGCTCGGCTGGACCGTGCTGCGCACGACGCAGTTCCACGACCTGGTGCTGCAACTCCTGCAAGGCTCGGCGAAGCTGCCGGTCATGCTGCTCCCGGCGGGGGTCGCCGACCAGCCGATCGAGGTGGCGGAGGTCGCTGCCCGGCTGGCCGAGCTCGCAACCGGGGCGCCCGCGGGGCGGGTGCCGGACATGGGCGGCCCCGAGGTGCGTACGTTTCCGGAGCTGGCCCGGGCCTATCTGCGCGCGAGCGGACGACGCCGTCCCCTGCTGAGCATGCGCCTGGCAGGCAAGGCCTACCGCGGGTTCCGGACGGGCGGGCATCTGACGCCGGAGCGGGCCGTGGGCAAGGGCACGTTCGAGCAATTCCTGGCGGGGCGTTTTCCTGCGCGAGGCTGACGCCTGGGTCGGGGCGGGTGCCTGAACTTCCCCGAGGCCGCTCAGGGAGCGTTGCTGGTTCGGATCACATTGCGGGGCGGAGGCTGCGGAGCCAGATGCCTGTCGTGCGGGACGCCGGCCATGACTCGTACCCTCACCAGGAAATACGTCACGAGGAAAAGGAGAGGCGTTCGCTTCGGCGTACGGCGACACTGGAGACGTGCTGATCATGGATGCAGTCCTGGAAACCTATACGGCCACCGACTTCACCCTCTGGCCCATCGCCGATCCGCAAGCAGACCACCTCCTGGCCCTTTCCGGCCGACTGTCGCCGCGAGAGGTCGGTACTGCGATGGCGATCCTGACTAGCTACAACGAGGGACATCGCGACCGTCCGGCCCTGGATTCCGAGGACGGCATCGAGCAGATCCGTCGCCTGGCGGCGGCTGAAACCGCCATCGCGCCGGGTGGCTTGCGGATCCGGGACACCAATACCGGCGTCACCGCACTACCAGGATGCTGCTTCGGCCTGGAGAATTGGCGGGACTGGCTCGATCTGATGAACGGCGAAGAGCCATGGCTCGGCCACGATCCCGCGCCGCGCCTCGAGCAGGTCGGATCGCTCGTCCGTCTGTGGCCGGACGCGGAGCATCCGACGGGGGTCCCCATCGACATACCTCGAGATGAGCTGCCCGAACTTCTGGGCTCCGTCCGGGACGAGCTGGGCGGATTCCTGACTCTCGTCGAACAGTGGGCTGTCCATCCCTGATCTTCGCAGGGAATCCCGGCCTTCAGGCCGGGAGGGAATGCGATCTCGGGACTGCTCCGACGTGCTGGTCAGAGCGGACGTTTTTGCTGCTCGATGTACTCCTTGACGATGCTCAATGGTGCTCCGCCACAGGACGCGGCGAAGTAGGACGGGGACCAGAACCGGCCGTGCATGGTGGCCCGGTTGGTACGGCCGGTGAACTCCTGGCGCAGGTACCGGGATGAGACGCCCTTGAGGGAGTTGACCAGCTTGGAGAGCTGAATCTTCGGCGGGTAGTGCACGAGCAGGTGGACGTGGTCTTCTTCGCCGTTGAACTCACGCAACTCTGCCTCGAAGGACTGGCAGACGTCCCGCATGATCTCTTCGCAGCGCGTCAGCATCTCGTCGTTGAAGACGCCACGCCGGTACTTGGTGACAAACACCAAGTGCACGTGCAGTTTGTAGATGACGTGGTTTCCTCGGCGGATATCGGGGTCTGGTTCCCAGCGTGGTGACATCCGCCAAGGGTAATATGGCCAACGGACTCGATCGAAGGGGGTGGGCTGGATGATCCGTGCGTACAAGTTCCTCATGCGGCCCACCGTGGGTCAGACGGCCGCGCTCGGCGAGATGCTGCGGGATCATTGCTCGCTCTACAACGGTGCGTTGCAGGAACGCCGCGACGCCTACCGGCACGTCTCGAAGACGAGCGTCAAGTACGGGCAGCAGTCCGGGCAGCTCAAGGACATCCGGGCGTTCGACCCCGAGCGCCAGGGCCGCTGGTCGTTCAGCTCGCAGCAGGCGACGCTTCGCCGGCTGGACAAGGCGTTCGCAGCGTTCTTCCGGCGGATCAAGGCCGGGGGCAAGCCCGGTTACCCGCGCTTTCGTGGCGTGAACTGGTTCGACACGGTGGACTTTCCCAAGGACGGCGACGGTTGCCGCTGGGACTCCACCCCGTACGACCCCGTCACCCGAGTGCGTTTCCAGGGCGTCGGACACGTCAAGGTCAACCAGCACCGCCCGGTGGTCGGCAAGGTCAAGACCGTCTCGGTCAAGCGCGAGGGGCGCAAATGGTACGTCGTTCTCACCGCAGAGCAGACCCAGCCTGAGCCGCTTCCCGCAACCGGCAGTGTGGTCGGCATCGACCTCGGTACAGCGTCGTTCCTCACCGACTCCAACGGCGAGCACACCCCCAACCCGCGCCACGCCCGCAAGGCCGCTGCGAAGCTGGAGGCCGCACAGCAGGCCCTGAGCCGATTCCCTCGCCGCAAGGCCAAGGACCGCACCAAGAACCACCAGCGGGCTGTGGAGAAGGTCGCGGCCCTGCACAACAAGGTCCGGCGTCAGCGCCTGGACCACGCGCACAAGACCGCCGTCGCCCTGATCCGTGAACACGACTTCATCGCGCACGAAGACCTCAAGATCCGCAACATGAGCAGGGCCCCCGCCCCGAAGCCGGACCCCGACCAACCAGGCAGCTTCCTGCCCAACGGGGCAGCGGCCAAAGCCGGCCTGAACCGTTCGATCGCTGACGCCGGGTGGGGGGTGTTCCTCGCGATCTTGAACGCAAAGGCTGAGAGTGCCGGGCGGGAAGTGATGGCCGTGGACCCCCGCAACACCTCCCGACGGTGTCCCGAATGCGGGCACACCGCCAAGGAGAACCGGCCCACGCAGGAGAAGTTCCACTGCGTCAGTTGCGGCCACCAGGCGCATGCCGACAAGGTTGGGGCACTCAATGTTCTACGGGCCGGGCTGGTCCGTCGTAACGCCAACAAGGCATAGCGAGAAGCCCCGCCCTTGAGGGCGGGGAGGAGTCACAACGCCCCCTCCCATGCTCCGCTCCGCTGTGAGGGCAAAACTCGATGAGGACCTGGCCATCGGTGCCCCGCTTCGAGAAACCCAGAGCTGAGACCCCTGACCCGAAGACCCCCGCTGGAGAACGACGAGCTACGGCTTCGGGACGGCGCGCCCGCACGCGCACCGTTCCGGGCGCCTCTCAGCTCTCCGTCGTGGCCCCGGTCACGATACCGATGAGCTCCATGGCGGCAGAGAAGTCCACGGTCAGCCGGTTCTTGGTCATCGCGAATGCGATGCCGTTGGCCGTGTCCCCGTAGGCGAAGCTTCCGCCGGCGCCGCCCATCGCGAACGCGCTCCTCTTCCCTTCAACGCCGGGGAGGCCGATCGAGTAGCCCAGCCCCCATGAGCTCTCGTTCCCGAAGATCCGGTCGGTGCCCTCGGCCGCCACGGCCGTGACCTCACGCAGCCGCTCCGGCGAGATCAGCCGGACACCGGGAACATCGCCCAGCAGCCCGGCGTACAGACGCGCCATGGCGCGGGCCGAGGTCTTGCCGCCGGCCGGGATGTCGGCGGCGAGGATGTCACTGCGGTTGCCGAGTTCAGCCGTCGGGAACAGGGAGAGCGGCCCCGCCTTGAACATCGGCAGATCCTCCGGGAGGCCGTCCATCATGTCCGCTGAGCCCGCTTCGTCCTCCAGCCGGGCAAGCCGGCCGTGCTCGGAGGCCGGCATGCCGAAGTAGAGCTCGTCGGCCACGCCCAGCGGCCCGGTCACGACCTCCTGGAGTACCTGCGAGATGGGCTTGCCGGTCACCCGGCGCACGATCTCTCCGACGATGTAGCCGAAGGTGTAGGCGTGGTAGCCGACCGCCGTGCCCGGCTCCCACCACAGCTCGGCGTCGGCGATCGCCGCGCACATCGACTCCCAGTCGCAGAGATCCTCCACCGAGGTGTCCGCAGGCACGCCCGGTACTCCGGCCGAGTGCGTCAGAACGTGCCGTACGGTCACCCCGCCCTTCCCGTGCGCGGCGAACTCCGGCCACAGCTCTGCCACCGGTGTGTCGTAACCGAAGGCGCCGCGATCCGCGAGCACATGTGCCACGGTCGACGTCGCGGCCTTCCCGATGGAGAAGTTGTAGAACACGGTCCCCGGCGTCACGGGCCGCCCGGTCTCCGGATCGGCGACGCCGGCCACGGCGTCGACCAGCAGGTCGCCGTGCCGGTAGACGGCAACTTGCACACCGCGTTCCGCACCGGAGTCGACCATCCGGTCGATCGCTGTCTGGACCTGCTTCTGTGCGTCGGTCATCACCGCTCCTCATGTCACTTCCCGGTCAGAGGTTCAGAGGTATGGACGGGACGGCAACCGAAAACTCATCGGTCACGGCGCCGGATGCAGTGGCAGGCGGGCCCCGGACAGCTGTTGCGGCGTCCAGAGACGGGCCAGGTTCCTCGTCGCGTTGCTGACAGCGGACGGGCGCCCCGGTCCCGACAAGGACCGGGGCGCCCGCCCGACGGACCCCACCCACCGCCCGGGGGCCGGTGGTGCAGCGGCACC